>JBKPKZ010000001.1:0-2901 GCA_046731355.1 Pseudomonadota bacterium
CTCCAAGCTCGTCGAGTTCCTGTGCGAACAGCCGTGCAAGGTCGTTGCGTGCGCCGGCCTGCATCCGGGCGGGAATTTCCTCGCTCAACAGTTCGAGAAGAAAGTCCGCGCTCAAGCCTGCCACCCGTTGCATTCCATCCATGTCGCGCAGGCCGCCTTCGCGAGATCGCGCACGCGGCCGATGTAGGCCTGGCGCTCGGCGACGGAGATCACACCCCTCGCCTGCAGAGTATTGAAGATATGGCTGGCCTTGATCGCTTGCTCGTAAGCGGGGATCGGAAGCTTGTTCGCGACGCAATTCTCGCTCTCGGCAGTCGCCTTTCGGAACAGGTCGAACAGGCTCTCGGTATTCGCGACTTCGAAATTGTAGCGCGACAGCTCCTTCTCATTTTCCAGGAACACGTCGCCGTAGGTCACGCCGGCGTCGTTGAACTTGAGTTCGAAGACGTTGTCGACGCCCTGGATATACATCGCAAGGCGCTCGAGCCCGTAGGTCAGCTCACCTGTGACTGGCTTGCAATCCACGCCGCCAACCTGCTGAAAATAGGTGAATTGGGTGACTTCCATCCCGTCACACCAGACCTCCCAGCCAAGTCCCCAGGCGCCGAGCGTCGGGCTCTCCCAATCGTCTTCGACGAAGCGGATGTCATGCTTCAGCGGATCGATCCCGATCTCGACGAGGCTCTCGAGATACAGCTGTTGCAGGTCCGGCGGGCTGGGCTTCAGGACCACCTGATACTGATAATAGTGCCCCAGGCGGTTCGGGTTCTCTCCATACCGTCCATCCGTCGGCCGACGGCTCGGTTGAACGTAGGCCGCCTTCCAGGGTTCGGGGCCGAGCGAACGCAGAACAGTGGCCGGGTGGAAGGTTCCCGCTCCCATTTCCATGTCGTACGGCTGCAGGAGCACGCAGCCCTGCGCACTCCAGTATCGATGCAGCGTGAGGATCAGGTCCTGAAAGCTGAGGGCCAAAACCGTGTTCTCGTTCGTTGGTGGGTGTTCCCGCGGGCTTTGGCGCATCGATTCCGAGCGGGCAAGTGGACGGTTGCCAGTCGCGTTCATACATCCTTCGTCAAGAAACGGATGGGCAGAGGGATTCCATGTTGAAGAAGTTGGTCAGGCGTGGCCTTGCGGCCCTCGGCCTTGTTGCAGTCGCCGCGTCCGGAACGCCGGCGGCCGCCCGTTCGAACGCACCCGCGCTGTGGGAGGTCAAGGACAAGGATACGACCGTCTATCTGTTCGGAACCATCCATCTGCTTCCGAAAGATCAGGCTTGGCGTACCCCCAAGTTCGAGAGGGCCGTCCAGGGGTCGCAGTCGTTGGTGCTCGAGACATTGATCGACAGCGCCAACCCTCAGCAGCTCGCCGGCATCATGGCCGCGCTCGGCTTCTCTAGCGGACTTCCACCGATCGCGGAGCGCGTTGCGCCCGACAAACGACCTCAGCTCGAGGCGGCGATCACGAAGACGCAGGTCCCGCGAGCGATGTTCGACCGGATGGAGACCTGGGCGGCCAGCTTCACCCTCCTCGGAGCGCAATTCCAGATGCTTGGCGTGGAAGGCGAGCAGGGTGTCGAAGCCGTGCTTCGAAAGTCATTCGCGGCGTCCGGCAAGCCGGTCGACCAGCTCGAGACCAACCAGGAGCAGCTGTCCTTCTTCGACCGGCTTCCGGAAAGCGCGCAGCGCCAGCTTCTCGAGGGAGCGATCGAAAAGCCCGAAGCGATGAAGGAGCAGTTCTCGGGAATGCTGCAGGCGTGGTTGTCGGGTGACGTCAAGCTGATCGGTCAGTCGTTCAACCGGGACCTGTCTGGCTCGCCGGAGCTAAAGGCCGCGCTTCTGACCCGCCGGAACTACAACTGGAGCCAGTGGATCGAGCGCCGGATGGCGCAGCCGGGCACGGTCATGATCGCAGTCGGCGCCGGTCACCTGGCTGGCGACAGCTCGGTTCAGCAGTACCTCGAAAGCCGCGGCTACAAGGTCAAGCGCCTCCAATAAGGAGGGGCGCTACTCGGCTCGTCGCGAAAAATTTGCTTCTCGCTGTTTTTGCTAGACATTTCTTAACGTCTCGGTGACCATCCTGGCTTGGGTATCGGGCTGGGGGGCACGATGCACCGGGTGCGGAAGAGCGCGCCCTGGCGCGCTGGCTGGGACGATCACGGCTGCGTGATCGGTGCTAGCCTACCCTTCCTCTCCGGCTTCATCCCCAGTTTCCGCGCGGCCCTGCGAATGTAGGAAGGCTTGGGATGATCGCTGCATTGATCGCCGCCGCAATCACGGTTCCGGCACCAGCCGCGCCGGTCGCCGAGCCTGTGAGAGCGAACGCCCGGCCGGCCATCTTCGTCGTCAATGACGAAGACACGATCATCTACCTGTTCGGAACCTTCCACGCGCTCGACGGAAAGAGCGATTGGTTCAACGACGAGGTCCGGACGGCATTCACGGGCTCGAAGGAGCTTGTGCTCGAGACGCTCGTTCCAGACTCGCTGAGGCGCCCGGTCGTTCGGTCCGTTCCGCGCGGCGCGATTCAGCCGGTCGGCCCATATGCCGGTTCCGCTTCGTTCCTTACGACCAGCAAGATGGTCATGTCGGCGGGCAAGTCGCAGGGCATGTCGACCGACAACGGCGCCGACGCGATCCTCCGCGACGCCGCGGAGCAGACCGGCAAGCCGGTCGGCGGGCTGGAAAGCTTCGAATTCCAGATGAACATGTTCGGCAAGATGCCGGGCGCCAAGCCGCCGTCGGATCCTGAAGCCGCAGCCCGCACGAAAGCCCAGATCGCCGCCGTACTCGAGAAGCTGCAGGGCGACTGGAATCGCGGCGACATCGAGGGCTTCACCCCGATGCTCCAGCAGATGGAGGCAAGCTCTCCGCAGACCTACAAGCTGCTCTTCAACGACCGCAA
>JBKPKZ010000002.1:0-2925 GCA_046731355.1 Pseudomonadota bacterium
CGTCTGCTCGTTCTTCGGCCTGAAAGGCCGTCAACTCTTCTTCCAAATCCGGGCATATCACTAACTCCGACAATGCCCCACGCAGGCCGAGCGTTTATCGAAGTCCGATGAAGGGCGAGTGCACCAATGCGGTTAAGGAGCCGATTGGAATTTGACCCCGGTCAATCCGGCACTGCCGCCAAGAGCCGTCACTTGCGCCCAATTGTCCGCAACGGGTGGAAAGCGGACACTAGGTTCCGATCCGGTCGCCCTGGTCACACCTGATTAGGGGAACCCTAAAGTTTCAGCGCAGTTTTTCACTTGGCCCCGCGAGCGGGGGAAGTCGGGGCGCCGATGAGGAGAGCTTCGATGCGTAAGACTGCTCTTGTGATGTTGCTGATCAGCACTGTCGGGCTTGCCGCCTGTGCCGCCGTCCCTCCGGAGCCAGCAACCGCCGCAAGCAATGTCTGCGGCACCTATGGCTACGTCGACGTGAACAACGACGGGTTCATCTCTGGCGATGAATGGAACACGTACCGGACCAGCGCCTACGGCTTCTGGGACGTGGACAAGGACGGCCGGATTTCTAGAAGCGAGTTTGAAAATTGTTACAGGGCCGGCGGCTTCTACCGCGATGCCTACTACAACCCAGATTACTGGACGAACTACTGGACCGCCTTCGATGCGAACGGCGACGGTTACCTTTCCGCGGACGAGTATTGGTCGGCAGGCGCTTGGGCGCGGATAGACCGTAACCACAACGGTCGGATCGATTCCGATGAATGGGTGTGGTGGAACATGTGACCGCAAGAGTGGGGTCCGTGTTCGAGCTGCGGAAATATTGATGCGTTAATTCTCCAGTCAGATCAGCGGGTTACGTTGTTCGGACTGCATCGGTGTCGCTCGTGGCGTCGCTTGCGGTGCAGGGCGGCCCGGCCCTTGGAAGCTCAAGGACCGGGCCGCTTTTTTGTCCCTGGAGGGAACGCTAATGGATGGTCCTGGAGCGCGTTATCGCCTCTTGGCGGCCCGTTGCCGGCAATCAGCCGAAGCGTCGGCAGGTGGTCGGGCCAAGACCGCATTGCTTCAGATGGCACGGGCTTACGAGCGGCGCGCAACCGACGTCGAAAGGGAGTGGAGGCAGAGGATCTCGGCGGAACGGATCACCGAGGTGTCTTAGACGTCGTCTGGATATCGCCTTCCCAACCGCTTTCCGAGCGCGTCCTGAGCAAGAAAGTCTCGCATCATGGCGGCGACCACTTCGTGAGGGCCCAGATTCACCGCGTCGGCGTCGGGCCAGCTTGCCCAAACATATCCATCCCTGGAGCTGAATATGATTTCCAGCGCGGGACTTCGGCGATCCGGAAACTGCGAAGACTTCGGTGCAGGCATCGGCACGGCCTTGTAATTGGCTCCCACGCGGTACCAACGGGAACAACGCCCTGCGACGGCAGGGAGCGGTATCCATTCATCTGGCGTTCAGCAAAATCAGGAGGATTCTCGATAAAGCCCTAAGGTCCGCTCGGGCGGAGAGCGGATAATTGCGGCCTTCTGAGCTGTTGGCTCCACGCCGTACTGATTGAGCATGAGCAGCTCCTGTGATGCGACGGGAACCAGCGACCGCGCTCGTAGTTTACGCGTCGCACCAGTCTGGAGGTATTTTCCATGAAAACTCATGCACTTACAGCAGTAGCGGCACTGTTTGCGATTGCAGCTTGTAATCGGACGGAGCGGACGCCGACTGAGGAAAACCAGGTTGCCGCATCAGATGTCTTTAACAACGCCACCGGGACAGGCGTCACCGAGACGGGATCTGTCGATTCCGCATTCGTCACCGACGCGATCAAGGGAGACAATGGCGAAGTCGCGATCGGCAATCTCGCGCAGGCGCAGGGTCAGAGCCAGGCCGTGAAGGACTTCGGAAAGCTGCTCGTCAGCGATCACGGCGCGCACAAACAAGAGCTTGCCGCTCTTGCTTCCTCGGCGGGAATTTCAGTCACCGATGAGCCCACCGACGAGGCCAAAGGCAACCTGAAGAAACTCAAGGCACTGCACGGCGCAGAATTCGACAAGCAGTTCAAGGTGATGATGGTCGAGGACCACAAGAAGGACATCGCCAAGTACGAACAGCAGGCTTCCTCGGGTGACCCCCAGACCTCGGCGCTTGCAAAGAAGACCCTGCCGACTCTTCGCAAGCATCTCGATGCCGCGAACGCTCTCTAGTGGATGGAGGAAAGGTCATGTCTCGCGAGTTAATCGATACCGGGAACGACAAGCGCTACGTCCGCCGCGACGATCAAGGACAGTTCAAAGAGTCGGACGATGTCGGCCGCAGCCTAAAGACGGACATTCGGCGGAAGGCCCGCAACAAGGCCAAGAAGGGCGAAGGTGACAGGGGCGACCGTTGAGCTGTCGCGAAAGTTACCAACGTCAGTGCGCGTAGGAGGGACGTCGACAGCCCTAAACCACGCCCAATCGCGGAGTCGCCCATGTTTCGGAAATATGCCTATGGCTGGATTACGCTGGCCTTTTTCGCCGGGTCGCTGTTTCTACACTGGTTTTTCGGCTGGCGTGCGTTCGTCGACGACGCCCAGGCGCACGGCCAAGCAGTCGAACTCGCGAGTTATTCGAATGAGATGCTTCGCGACACTTTCGAGAACTGGCAATCCGAATTTTTGCAACTGCTTTGGCAGGTCGCGGGCCTCGCCTATTTTCTCTACGTAGGCTCGCCCTCCTCGAAGGAAAACGACGATCGGATGGAGGTGAAGCTAGATGCCATTCTTCGTGTCGTTGGCGGCGACCAAGCGGACGGCATGATTGCGAGAATCGACCGGGAGTTCGAGCGCGATACGGGTCACACGCCGCACGCCCACGGCACTGACCTAGCCCGGACCGCGGGAAAAGAGCTGGTCAGTAGCTAGCAGCCGTACGTTCTCCAGAGTTGCGCCT
>JBKPKZ010000003.1:0-5886 GCA_046731355.1 Pseudomonadota bacterium
GGGTGCCGCCGCTGCTATGGCCGCGTTGCCGATCTCGGCTCGAGGGGGCACCGGCGCGGTTCTGGTCCCACGACGAACCGCCGCTCCATCCGCCGCCTTGGCCGCGAGAGCTGCTGCTCTGGTCATCGTCCCAGGAAGAACGCTGACCGCGGCTCTGGTCGCGGTCCCACGATGGGCCATGCATTCCGCTCTGGCTCATCTCCTGGTTGCGATTCCAGGACGTGTCGCGCTGATAATCGCGTCCTGGGCCGCGATCTTCGTCATCGTCGTTGAAGAACGACCGAAGGTGATCGCCCGCGCGCTCGAAGAAGCCGCGCTCGTCGTCGCGCTCGCGGCCGTAGCTCGACCGCTCGCGGTCTTCATCACGCCATCGGTCACGGTTCCTGTCGTCGCCATATCCTCTTGCCATCTCAGGCCTCCTTTTCCTGGCTGAATCCGTTTGGTGTGGGTGGGGAGCCCACTTGCCAACCAACGGACCCTCGCGGCGGCTGTTCCAGCATGTGGAGGTAGCTTGGCGCGCGCAGCCTTCCGGCTAGCGCAAGGGCCGCCAGGTTTCAGACAAATACCTGATTCAACGTAGAAAAGTGTCGGCTAGCCGACGGTCATAATGACCGCCGCGCCGACAGCGGCGGCGGATAATGCGACGATTCCGTAACCGAGCCAGTGCCGACGTTCGATCACCGCGATTTCGGGTAGCGGCGGGGGCGGCGGAGCCGCTCCGAACGGCGGATAATATTGGTCGATCCGCCTGATAAGCTCAGGGATGAGCTTGGCTGCCCGGACAAGCTCGATAATCCGGTCAGCATAATAGGCTTCGGGGCCAAGCTCGGAGCGGAGCCAGTCGCGGAGGAACGGCTCGGCCGTCTCCCACATATTGATGTCGGGATCGAGCGCGGTTGCAACACCCTCGTTCATGACCATCGACTTCTGGAGCAGCAGAAGGTGCGGCTGCGTAGGCATGTCGAAATCGCGGGTGATCGAGAAAAGACTCTCGAGCATCCGGCCGACGGAGATTTCCTTGACCGGCAACCCACGGATCGGCTCGCCAGCGGCGCGAAGCGCGGTCGCGAACTCTTCGACATTGTGGTGGCCCGGAACGTACTGCGCCTCGAAATGGATCTCGGCCACGCGGCGATAGTCGCCAGTAATCAGGCCGTAGAGGATCTCGGCAAGCCACATCCGTGCACGCCGGTCGATCCGGCCCATGATTCCGAAGTCGATAGCCGCGATCCGCCCATCCTTCAGAGCGAACAGATTTCCATGGTGCAGGTCGGCGTGGAAGAAGCCGTCGACGACAGCCTGCCGGAGGAAGGCACGGACCAGAATGGCCGAAAGGGCCGCACAGTCGTGGCCGGCTGCGATCAGGGCCTCGCGGTCGTTGAGCTTGATCCCATCGAGCCACTCGAGGGTCAGGACCCGTCGCGCAGTGCGGCGCCAGTCGATCTCCGGAACATAATAGCCAGGCTCGGCGACCATATTCTCGCGAAGCTCCGATGCCGACGCCGCCTCGCGCTGAAGGTCCAGCTCGCGAGCGGTCCATTGCTTGAACTGCGCCACCACGAGGCGTGGCCGAAGTCGAGCGGCTTCGCCGCCCATCGCCTCGACATGTGCCGCCGCCCACTCGTAGGTCTCGACGGCTTTTCCGATCTCTTCCTCGACGCCGGGGCGGAGGACCTTCACCGCCACGACGCGGCCGTCGGTCGTGACCGCCTTGTGCACCTGGGCGATGGACGCGGCACCTATCGGCGTTTCGCCGAACTCCGAGAACAGGCTCTCCATGGGGGCACCGAACGAGGTCTCGATGGTCTGCCTGATCGCTGCAAATGGCGCGGGAGGCAGGTTGTCCTGCAGCTGCGACAGATTTTCGGCGGCTTTCGCGCCGACGAGGTCGGGCCGCGTCGACAGGGCCTGGCCGAGCTTGATCGCCGCGGGTCCGATTGCCTGGAGGGCGGCGGCATATTCCGGAATCGGTGGAACGCGAGCTCCGAATCGCGCGATTCGGACGAGGCGCCGGACCTGTGGCGGGGTCAGAGGATCGTCCTCGATCCCGCGCAACGCGCCGTGGCGAGCCAGTGTCCGGCCCCACTTCAACAGACGCCACAGGTGGGTGACTGAAGTCGTCAAATCTTCCATCCGCTGTGGATCGTGACGAGGCCGCCGAGCATGGGTTCCGCGGCGGAACGGACAAAGCCGGCTTCCTCCACCATGGCTCGAAACGTCTCGGGGCGCGGGAAGCGCTGGATCGATTCGACAAGATATTTGTAGCTCGCCTCATCATCCGCGATGGCCTTGCCCAGCTTCGGAATGACGTTCGTCGACCAGGCATTGTAGAGCTCCGAAAAGCCCGGCCAGTCGCTGCGCGAGAACTCCATGCAATAGAAGCGCCCGCCGCGCCTCAAGACGCGATGCGCTTCCTTCAGGGCCTCTGCGATGCGGGTGACGTTCCGGATGCCGAACACGATCGTATAGGCATCGAAGCTATTGCCCTCGAATGACAGTTTCTCGGCATTCTCGACCTTCCAGCGGAGGCCGGTCAGTCCCCGCTTCTTCGCGCGCTCCTCGCCAACGGCGAGCATGTCGGCGTTGATGTCCGACACGGTCACGTGCGCTCCGCGCTGCGCCATCCGGAAGGCGATGTCGCCGGTGCCCCCGGCCATATCGAGGATCTGCTCACCCGAGCGTGGCTTCACCCGAGCAACGAACCGATCCTTCCACAGGCGATGGAGTCCGCCGGACATCAAGTCGTTCATTACGTCGTAGCGGCGTGCGACAGAGCTGAAGACCTCGCCGACGCGGCGAGTCTTCTCTTCGGGGCTGACGAGCTCTTCGCCGAAATTGACCTTCTCTGACATGGGGCGCGGCTCTAGCGGGGTTGCTGACACTCCGCCATATCGCGGCGATGCCAGAGCTTCCCGAAGTTGAAACGACGGTGCGCGGACTTGCCCGAGTGCTGGAGGGCAAGCGGATCAGGAGGGTCGAAGCGAGGCGGGCGGACCTGCGACGGGCATTCCCAAAAGACCTTGGACAGCGGCTGACCGGCGCCAAGGTCACAGGTCTCGGCCGTCGAGCGAAGTACGGCCTCATCCACACGGACCGGGACGACACGATGATCTTCCATCTCGGGATGTCCGGGAGCTGGCGGATCAACCACCCGATGCTGGAAAAGCACGACCATCTGCTCCTCGAGACGGAAGAAGGGACACGGCTGACCCTCAACGATCCGAGGCGATTCGGGTCGGTCGATCTCGTTCCGACCCGGGAACTGGAGACTTGGCCGGCGCTTGCCGCGCTTGGTCCCGAGCCCTACGATCTCGAGGCACGCCAGTTGAAGCGGCGCCTCGCCGGACGCAGTGCCGCTATCAAGCTTCTCTTGCTCGACCAGGCAATCGCAGCGGGCCTCGGCAACATCTATGTCTGCGAGGCGCTATACCGCGCGGGTATCCATCCAGTGCGAGCTGGCGGGTCGGTCTCGCTGCCGCGGCTCGAAAAGCTGGTCGCGGCGATCAAGGAGGTCATCGACGAAGCGATCGAGGCGGGCGGATCGACGCTTCGGGATTTTGCAAGTCCCGACGGCGAGCTCGGCTATTTCTCGAAGACGTTCGACGTCTACGACCGCGAGGGTCAGCCGTGCGCGTGCGGTGGGACGGTCAGGCGAATCGTCCAGGGTGGGCGTTCGACATTCTACTGTCCGGCCTGTCAGCGCTGAGGTTGACGATTCGGGCCTCTCCCGCTAGGGGACCGGTCGCGTCGGCGCGGCCTCTTGGCTACGCGCCGCTTTTTCATTGAACCACAGGGTTTTAGAGGAACATTCATGGCGAACACGCCGCAAGCCAAGAAGCGCATCCGTCGCAATCAGCGCCGGGAAGCCATCAACCACAGCCGCGTCAGCCGCATCCGGTCCTTCGTGAAGGCCGTCGAGTCGGCACTGGCCGCAGGCAAGAAGGATGAGGCCGCAGACGCGCTTCGCCAGGCTCAGCCGGAGATGGCGCGCGGTGTCGCTCGTGGCGTCCTTCACAAGAATACGGCAGCGCGGAAATTCTCGCGCCTGGCCAAAAGGGTCGCTGCCCTAGGGTAATTCCCGAGCCTCAGTACCGGTTCGAAACGGGTCGTCGGCAATGCCGGCGGCCCTTTTGTTTTGCCTCCGTAAAAAAAATGCAGCAATTCCCGCGATTCGCGCGTTCATTAATTTCTTGGTAACCACGAAATTGGCTGTTTTCCGGGCTTTTCATGCAAAAGTCCCGGGTTTCCGGTGTCAAGGCTGATTATTTCATTCCTGTGAAAAATCGCGCTTGAATCAGCGGCTGTAGGCTTTCAAAACGGCCTTTCCGGTCGCGACTCTGCGCCGGGGGGCTAGAGAGAAAAGTAGTCGCAGGCGCCCGACTCGTGTCGGTCGCGATGGAGCTTTTTTGTCTCTGGCATTTGGGGAACCGAGGAGGCGCGAACCAGTGCACGGTCAACGTTCGGAGTCGTGCCAAGAGCGGATCGATGGGCAAGTTGCTGCACCGCTCGAGGCTGCCTGGGAATCGATCCGGACGGGACTTCGCCGTGACCTTGGCGCACGCACGTTTGACGGCTGGCTGAAGCCGGCCGCTCTTGGCGACTTCGATCCGGACAGGGGTGCCCTCGACGTCGTGATGCCAAGCCAGTTCATGGCCGATTGGGTGCGCTCGCACTTCGGCGACCGGCTCGCGCTGGCGTGGAAAACGACTCTCCCGCTAGTCCGAGAGGTTCGAGTCATTGCGGGCACGGACGGTCCGCGCCCGACTCCGCTGCTTATTCTTGAGGAGGATCCGGAGCCGGCGGCGCGAGTTCGCGATCCTTCCGTTCCCAATTTCGATCCGCGCTACCGGTTCGAAACGTTCGTTATCGGCAAGGCGAACGAAGTCGCCGCGACGGCCGCAAGGACGCTGGCGACCGCCAAGTCGGTCAGCTTCAATCCGCTCTTCATCCATGGCGGAACGGGCCGCGGCAAAACGCACCTGCTTCACGCGATCGGCCATGCCTTCCTCGGGCAGAACCGCTCGGCGCGCGTCGTGTCGATGTCGGCCGAGAAATTCATGGTCGAGTTCATCCGAGCGCTGAAGGAAAACGACACGATCGGTTTCAAGCAGAGGCTTCGGAACGCCGACCTCCTGCTGATCGACGACGTCCAGTTCATCGCCGGCAAGGATTCGACGCAGGAGGAATTCTTCCACACGATGAATGAGATCATCACTGCCGGACGGCGGCTGGTGATCACGTCCGACCGCGCTCCGCAGGACCTCGATGGAATCGCTCCGCGAATCCTCTCCCGTCTGTCCTGGGGCCTTGTTGCGGACATCAACGCGGCCGACTTCGAGCTGCGTTTCAACATCATCGAGACCAAGCTTGCCGCGCTTCCCGCGGTCGACATGCCCCGCAACGTCGTCGAGTTCCTCGCGCGCCGGGTGACCTCGAGCATTCGCGAGCTCGAAGGTGCGCTCAACCGAATCGCAGCCTATGCGATGATGACGGGCCGGACGATCGACATTGCTTTCGTCGAAGAGGTTCTCGCCAACGTCCTTCGTGCCAACCAGCGGCGCATAACAATCGACGAGATCCAGGCGCAGGTCGCCGAGCATTATCGAATCCGCAAGGCGGAGATGACGTCGGCTCGGCGCGCGCGCGAGGTCGCCCGTCCGCGCCAGGTTGCAATGTATCTTTCCAAGCAGCTGACTCCGAAGTCGCTTCCCGACATCGGACGTCGCTTCGGTGGCCGCGACCATACGACCGTGATCCACGCCGTTCGGCAGATCGAGAAGTTGCGCGCGAGCGATGCAGAGCTCGACGCGGACATCCGCCTGCTGACGAGGCAGTTGGAGGGCTAAGCCGGGGAGGAGGGCGGTCGCCCCAACGGCCGAAGAAGAG
>JBKPKZ010000004.1:0-6549 GCA_046731355.1 Pseudomonadota bacterium
AGGCGTTCGTTGACGGCTTTGCCGACGCCGGGTTCCAGGCGTCCGCTTTCTGCCCGAGCTACGGCCTTGCCGAAGCGACGCTTGCGGTTTCGCTGATGCCTCCGGGCGAGGGAATCCGGATCGAGCTGGTCGAAGAGACAGTTCTCAACGGCGGAAGCAGCGGCTCGGACGGTCGTCCCCGCCGGTACCGAGCGGTCGTCAATTGCGGCAAGCCAGTCGAGGGAATGAAGATCGAAGTCCGCGGTGAAGACGGCTTGGCCCTTCCCGAGCGCGGGATCGGCCGGGTCATCGTTCATGGCACCTCGGTGATGCACAGCTATTATCGCGACCCGGAGTCCACCGCTGCCTGCCTGTCCGACGATGGTTGGCTCGATACCGGCGACATGGGCTATTTGTCCGGCGGCTACATCTTCATCGTCGGCCGCGCCAAGGACATGATCATCATCAACGGCCGCAACCACTGGCCGCAGGACATCGAATGGGCGGTCGAGCAGCTGCCCGGCTTCAAGTCGGGCGACATCGCGGCCTTTGCGATCACCGGTCCGTCGGGCGAAGAAACCCCGGCGGTTCTGGTCCACTGCCGGGTGTCCGACCCACAGGAGCGCGGCCGCCTTCGCGATGATATCCGCGAGCGTGTTCGAGCGATCACGGGCATCACTCCGATCGTCGAGCTCGTTCCCCCGCGGTCGCTGCCGCGAACCAGCTCGGGCAAGCTGTCGCGGACCAAGGCGCGCAATCTCTACCTTTCGGGCGAGATCCAGCCGTTCGACATCGCTGCCTAGGGCGGTAAGCAACCACTGTTGCTGCGCTGGCGTTGAGCTTGCTCGACCAAGGGAGCTCGGCCGTTGAACGATGAAGTCATTGCGGTCGACCTTAGCGCCCAGCTCCTCGTGGTCGTCGGGTTCATCCTGGTGATGGTCGTCGTCCACAGCGCGGGCCTGGTCAGCATCTCGCGGGCACTTCACCTCCACGACGAGAAGAGCATTCCGAATGAATTCGGCCTTCGCGCCGCGGCGCTGATGGGCACCTACGGATTGATGCTGTTCCTCCTGCATTTCTTCGAGATTTTCATCTTCGCCGCTTTCTTCCGGTACGTCGGGGCCCTCAAATCGATGGAGGAGGCGCTCTATTATTCGGCCTCCTGCTACGCGACACTCGGGACGGCCGCGTCCAACTTTGCCGAGGAATGGCGGCTGGTCGGGGCACTCGAAGCCCTGATCGGCTTCGTCCTCATCGGCTGGTCGACCGCGTTCATGGTCAGGACGCTTCGAAGGATCATCGATTGAAACAGCGCCCTTGCGTGTCTGCCGTTCGCCGCATAAGTCGCAGCCCGGCCGCAGGAGTGTAGCTCAGTTGGTAGAGCATCGGTCTCCAAAACCGAGGGCCGTGGGTTCGAGTCCCTCCACTCCTGCCAGCCCGTCTCAAAAAACGGCGGTTTTGCGCCATTTGTCGGAAGACCGGGTAATTTCCTCTTCGACGGTTCGCCAATTTGGCAGACAAATCCGAAACGGCCCGTGCTAAGCCGGTCTGCCGCTCGCCGGTCATGACAGGGTGTGGACTGCCCGGCCGGAGCTTTTCGTCAAATGGCTGCGCTGCTATCGCTGGCCAACACCCAGGGGCATTGTCGCATGTTTTCGCGCACGCGTTCGCCTGAAGAGGAGGCATACGAGCGCATTCGCTCGAAGGGCTTCTCTCCCGCCGCGGTCATCGACGTTGGCGCATATCATGGCGACTGGACGAAGCTGGTCCGCCGCATCTTCGGCGCTCCCGTCCTGATGGTCGAAGCTCAGGCGGCGAAGAAACCTCGCCTGGAGTCGATGTGCGGCGACGGGGTCCGGCTCGAGTCGTGCGTCCTCGCCGCCGAAGCTGGCAAGTCGGTCACGTTCTACGAGATGGAAACGGGATCGTCGTACTTCCCCGAGAAGAGCAACGCGCCTCGGTCAACAGCGACATATGAGACCGAGACGCTCGATCGCATCGCGGCCGGAATGGCTGGACCGCTCTTCCTGAAGGTCGACACGCAAGGCGCGGAGCTCGAAGTCCTGAAGGGCGGACAGGAGACGCTCGGCCGGTGCGAGTTGGTGCAGCTGGAGGTCGCCCTGCTTCCGTACAACGAAGGCGCTCCGACGTTCCTCGAAGTCGTCACGTACATGGATCAGCACGGCTTCGTGCCGCTGGACGTTTCAGGCTTCAGCCGCCCGAACCTCGTGGATCTTGTGCAGGTCGATATTCTGTTCGTTCGGAAGGATTCGGCGCTGCGTCCGACGTCAATCGAATTCGCTTGGCACAAAAGCTGAAATCTTAGCCGGTTCTGGGCGGCCGCCCTTGACGTTTGAACGGGGTGCGACGGGGATGGCCGGACCATCCCAGCATTGGAATTGCTCACGTCGCGCTATTCGTCCATTCCTGCCAGCCTTGAAGACTCAGGCCGGTAACGCTAAGTCGCATCCAGCTCCGCCGGCCGCCTCTGAATCCAGAGCGTGTCCGCGGAGCCTTTTTCTATCTCGAAGAGGCAATGTCGGTGGCGAAGACCTCCCCAGGCGAATTCATCAGGCAGGTACGCAGCGAAGCGTCCAAGGTCGTTTGGCCGACCTGGAACGAGACGTTCCGGACGGCGATCATGGTCTTCATCATGACCGCCTTGCTTGCCCTCTTTTTCTTCGCGACCGATTCGTTCTTCAGCGCGATCGTCAAATTCTTGCTCGGCCTGATCGGCTAGCGCGCAACAGGGAAACCGAGAAAATTATGTCCCGCTGGTACATCATCCACGCTTATTCGGGCTTCGAGAACAAGGTGAAGGATTCGATCCTCACCGAAGCCACGCGCCTCGGCCTCGAAAGCCAGGTCGAAGCCGTCGAGGTCCCGACCGAGAAGGTCACCGAAATCCGCCGCGGCAAGAAGGTCACGTCGGACCGCAAGTTCTTCCCCGGATACGTCCTCGCCAAGCTGGCGATGAACGACCAGGTCTATCACCTCGTCAAGAACACACCGAAGGTCACCGGCTTCCTCGGCCCGGGCGGAAAGCCTCAGCCGATCACCGAGGCCGAAGCCGCTCGAATCCTCTCCACGAAGGAAGAGGCCGCCTCCGCAGCGCCGAAGCAGAAGGTCAGTGTCGACTACGAGATCGGCGATGCGGTGAAGGTTCTGGATGGTCCGTTCGCGAGCTTCAACGGCGTCGTCGAAGAACTCGACTTCGACCGTGGCCGGGTGAAGGTCAGCGTCTCGATCTTCGGCCGTGCAACGCCGGTCGAGCTGGAGTTCGAGCAGGTCGAACGCGTCAAGTAAAAAGACGCTGATAATCGGATTTCTGAAGCGGCCCGGCCGCCTTGGGGTGTGACCGGGCCGCTCCATTCTTCAGCCGGGCTAGGTCGCCGAAGGTGAGGCCCGTGAACCATGTCGCTCAATGGATCGCGAGCCTCGACACGCAGCTACGGCGCTTCGATGCGATTGGTAACTTATCGTTGGATAAGTCGAGCAGCTGACTCGTGAAAAGCGGGGTTCGTCCCCCGTCGCTGAGTGACAACGAACCCCGCCGCTCGCGCCGGGACTACTGACGCGAGTTTCGATGCGGCGTACGCAAAGCACGTCGCGTCCGTCGTTCATTGTCGTTCCGAGCGTGAACGCAGATTATGCGAAAAGCGCCACCGGCTTGCTAATTTACGACAGCTCAGGCCCTGAGCAGTGCAATGATGAATCCGAAGGCCATGAAGGTCGCACCCATCAGCGCGACGAAGCCTGCGAGCAGAGCCGCCCCTTGCCTCGTCTGAAACCTTCCGCCCCGGCGAGCGTAGAGGCCGCCGGTCACCATCAGCACACCAAGAAAGAGGGCGATGAAGCTCCCGATCGTGACGGGATCCACATATTCCACTTTGCTTCTCCACTTGGCTTCGACGACGCCCCAACACATAGGCCTTTAAAAGGATGCGGGACATAACTTCGGTTGGTCTCGGCCAACCCTCCATCGCGTCAGCATTTCGTGAGGCCGAAAAGGCCGGCGCCGGCGATCATTGTCCGCGACACCGGAACCACCTGCTCCGGCCCAAAAACGACCGGATCGAGCGGGAAGATGCGAAAAACCGACTTGGGCTGGCTTAGCCCGGAAGGGCCCTAGCCGCCGTTTCTGGGGTCGTCGGCCGGGTTCACATATCTGATCTGGAACGGCCCCTGGGAGCTGATCTGGACCGTAGCGCCCTGCGTCGTCGACGAATAATGGCTCATGTTCGCGGGCGTGGTCGCGGACTTGAAGCGGCCCAGGACCTTTAGCCTTCCGCCGTCCATCACGCTGCCCATCCCGAGCGACAATGCGCCATCGAGGACGGTCAGATGTTCGTCGCTCGGATGGCTGTGGGGCGGAACGACGTAGGCCGGGGGGAAGCGAAGCTGGATTACGAATGGCCCCGGCTTAGAGGGATCTCCGGAAACGACCGCGAGCTTGGCGCCTTTCGGAAGCGATGGCGGACCCGGCCCCCAGATCAATCTGCTTTTTGCGTTCGTCTGGACCGCCGATCCGGCGAGCAATGCAACGACACCGACAAGTACAAGCCCTTTCATGGCCCTTGCCTTTCGTGGTCACCCCGCCTCGGCCCGATATAGCACAAGCCGACCGTGTTGGTCGCGTTTGACGGCTTTCGCGCGAATAATCGACCAAATGGCCTTCGAGGCCCCTTATTCCACCGACATGAGGCAACAGGCGGGAGCGTTCGCAAGGCGATCGTCGTTGGGTTACGAAGAGGCTTAAAGACTCGCGTCGCTAAAGACGGCGACGATTCCACACAAAAATCGAAGAAGCCGCAAAATTCCACATAGTACCGATTAAGATACCAGCGAACGCCGCCGACCACCAATCGTAATGCTCTTGAAATGCGAAGGATGCGATACCGACGTTGCCTGCAATTCCGACGGAGCAGACCGCATAGAACCCGATTAACCCGATTAAGAACCGCCATCCCCGTTTGCGCGCGTCTCGGTAGGTCAAAATATTATTGAAAGCGTAGTTTGAAGTCATTGCTACAAGAGTTGCCGTCAGTTGCGCTTCAGCGAAGTTGGCAACGTTGGTTAGGTACATCGATGCGAAAATCGCGTAATGGATGACTAGGCCAGTACCGCCTACCAAAATGAAAAGTAACAGCCTGGTCGGTATGTAGCGACCGATGCTCTTGTCGAGGATTAGGACAAGGTATTCCCAAAGCACGGCAGCATCGAGCTTGCTCTCGCCGCTGATGCGGGGTCGGAAGACATACGGTACTTCTACAAACCTGAGTGGCGGGTCAGAGCTCGCAAAGAGGTCCAACAGGATCTTGTATCCTTCGCCTGACAGGCGTCGTACCGTTCGCTCCAAGGCTTCGCGAGTAATGACGAAATATCCACTCATTGGATCGCTGAGGTCCGCCCTCAAGAGCCGTTGAGCAATAATAGTGGCAAAACTGCTCATCCGAGCCCGGACGTCAGTCCAGCTAAGGATGCCGCCGCCATCGATATAGCGCGATCCGACTACTAGATCGATGCCGCCCTGCCGAAGTTGAGCCAGCATCGCGGGTAACATACTCTCATCATGCTGGAGATCCGCGTCAATTACAGCAAGATACATAGCCGGCGTAGCAAGCATTCCCTCAACGACTGCAGTTGACAGGCCTCGCCTCCCGATCCGACGTAGAATGCGTACGTCGAATCCTTGTTGAGCCAAATCTAAGGCGCGGCTTTGCGTTCCGTCGGTGGAGTCATCGTCCACGACAATCATTTCCCACCGAACGCCATCTAGCGCCTTCGCCAGGCGCCGATGAAGTTCTTCTATGTTGCCCACTTCGTTGAAGGTCGGAACAATAACGGCAAGCTCAATGGGTCGACGAGCAACGCGCCCAAGGGAGTGACGGCGCTCGCTCTTCGCCATTTCATGCATCTGAAATGCCCCCCGATCTGCACGATTATCGAAAACTCGCAACTATTTCAGTGTCAAGCAAGCTCGCATTTTCAACAAAGGTGCCGTTTCAGAGCAGGTTTGGTCCGCGTACCTGGGCTGGCGAAATACGCCGAAATTCCCTCCTGACTAACGATGGCGCGGCGACATGATTGTCACTGGCGGCGCCATCCGCTATGGGCTGCGGCTTCCAAGCATATTGGAAACGCTGCGGGAGGCTGGCCCTCGGGCTCGCCGCTTGGACCGCTAAACTTGAAACGAGAGTGAAATGGCAAAGAAGATCACAGGCTACATCAAGCTGCAGGTGCCTGCGGGCATCGCGAACCCCTCGCCGCCGATTGGTCCGGCGCTGGGTCAGCGCGGCGTCAACATCATGGAATTCTGCAAGGCGTTCAACGCCGCCACGCAGGAGCTCGAGAAGGGCGCCCCGATCCCAACGGTCATCACCGTTTACGCGGATCGTAGCTTCTCCTTCACGACGAAGACGCCGCCGGCAAGCTTCCTCCTGAAGAAGGCAGCGAACCTCAAGTCGGGCTCGAAGGAGCCGGGCAAGGTCAGCGCGGGCACGATCAAGCGCTCGAAGCTTGCGGAAATCGCCGAGGTCAAAATGAAGGACCTCAACGCCAACGACATCG
>JBKPKZ010000005.1:0-11700 GCA_046731355.1 Pseudomonadota bacterium
CGGGCGCGTTTCGCGCAACAAGGCGGCAAACGCGGCCTCGTCCTTCATTTCCCACTGCACGAGTTCGACGGATGGATGCACCCGCGCACGCGCGCCAGCCGCATCGCGCGTCGTCCCGATGACCCGGCATCCCTTCTCCATAAGGAATTCCGACAGGTACCAGCCGTCCTGGCCGGCAATTCCTGTGATGATCGCTGGGCGATCGGTCATGGCTTGGTCATGCCCGCGGCGGCTCCATTCGGCCAAACCAGAAGCTCGTGAAGAAACGGCTCGCGGCATTGGAATAGCGGCTGGCGGTGACGAGGTCGTAAGTTCCAGCTCCTCCACCCCTGCCGATCAGCGCTAGCACCACCACGCCAATTAAATTGGCGAGCCGTCCTGGGAATGCAGCCGCAAGGCGCGGAATCAGACGCTCGTAACCGAATAGCCGACCGGCAAAATACTGGTCATATTCGGCACGCGAGTAGGCACCAAGCGCACGAAACCACAAGAGCCACCAGAACCGTCGCCAGGGCTCGCGCGGCGTTACCTTTTCCTTGGCCTCGTCCGAGTAGCCGTCAAAGCTCCAGATCAGCGCCGGCCACTTGAATGCCCAAATCTCGAAAGACCGTGGCCGCCACATGGCGTTGCCCGCGCGAATGCGCACCAACGGCTCGGCCAGGATCTTGGCGGTCCCGATACTGCGGGTTTGAAAGATCGCGCCCACGTGGATGAACAGTGAGCCGAAGTAGGGCTTCCGACTTCGGGTATTCCATAGGGATCTGCGTACGATCACACCGCCAATGAACGACAGGCAATCGCCCGCATCTGCGAGGAAGTCGTCCGCGTCCTCGGGGCCGTATCGGCGTTCGCCCCTCACCGTGAGACGCCCCGTCTGCAGCACACGATTGACGGTCCGGTCCCTTACCTCCGCGTCGACGATCAGCAGGTCTACCGTTCCGCCTTCCAGTGCGTCGTGAACCCGCTCGACCGCGCCCGGCGCCAGCAGGTCGTCATCCGGCAACAGCCAGCAATGCTCGCCCGCCGCATAGCCGATCGCCTTGTCATAATCGCCATCGACACCGGAGTTCTCGGTTTCGCGGACGTATCGGATCGACGAATATCTCTCGAGATAGGGGGCAACAACCGCTTCGGTGTTGTCCGGCGACGCTCCGTCTACGATCACGACCTCGACGCCCGGCCCAAGCTGGGGGATGATCGACTCCAACGTCTCGGCGATGAAGGCGGCGCGGTTATAGGTGGCGATGCAGATCGTCAGCCGCATCATGATCTTCGCCGTCGGCCGAGCAGGACATCGCCGATGAAACGCGCCCCCGGGACCCGTCGCAAGACTGGTGCGATTGGGGTCGCGATCTTCAACGCTGACATCAGCGCCCTGCCGAACAGCATGGATGGATAGTAAGCGAGCCGCCGCCCGGGGCTCGCAAGCTCCGGTCTGGAAACATGCGCGTACCAGTCGTTGACCCCAGTCCTCCGAAAGCGGACATAGCCCTGACCCTTGAGATGGTCCGACACGGCAGTTTCCCACATAGGGGAGTTATCCTCGACGATCAGAACCACAGGACGCCATCGGTCCAGCGAGAAGCCCTTGAGCAATTCCAGTTCATGGCCTTCGACGTCGATCGAGATGAAGTCGATGCTGCCGGTCGGTCGAGCTTCATCGAGGATGTCGTCAAGCCGCCGGATCGCGACCTCGACGGGCTCCGTCTGGAAGCCATGCTCCTTAAGTATCTGCGCGGGCTTTCGTTCGTCTCCGAGCGCGGAAACCGCATGGGACTGCTCAGCGCCGACGGCTACGTGAAGGATTGCGGTACCTGACTCGCTGGACGCCGCACATTCGAACAGCCGAGCTTTTCTGCGCGCGCGTAGTTCGCGGCACAGAGTCGGGTTTGGCTCGACCAGGATGCAATCCCAGCCGAGTTCCTCGAAGTGCAGCGTTGTGCTGCCGTCGACGCCATTATTGGCACCGACTTCAACGCAGACGCCCTGACGCTTGCCTTGAAACAATTTGTCGAGGATCCGGTCCTCGCCAAACTGGGAGTAGTAGGTGGCCGACTCGTCTCCCATGCTAGGCCTTCGCTTTGGGAAGCGGTGACCTTAAGGCAAAGGTCTGTCGAACGAACTCTCCCATGCCCGGAGTCAGCGCGAAGATCGCGAAGAAAGCCATGCCGGCGAGAGCCAGCCCGATGGCCATCGCTGCGGAAGCGGGCAAGTCCAACGGCCACAACGCCAAACACCCGCCGCCCACAATGACGAGACTGACCAAGAGGGGCACGCCAACGTCGCCGCCAAGCCAACGTCCGGCAACGCCCGGCAACAATTTTCGGTGTGTGAGCCAAGTTCCCAGAAAGAGATAGAGAAGATTGAGGGCCGCCCAGGCCGCCGCGGCCCCAACAATGCCAAACCTTACCGACAGCAAGACGAGCAACGGCACGAAGACGATCAGCAACGTAGCATTGATCACCATCGGAAGATGGGAGTCTCCGAACGCCAGTTGGAGCGCATAGGGAAAATGCATCGCGCCGTTCAAGGCCGTGCCGAGCAGCAGAAGTCCTACGACCAGAGAGAGGCTGTCCGCGAGGCCAGCATCCCCAGTCCAGAGGGTGAAGATGTCGGTCGAAAAGATGGACACGAAGATCGCCACCGGGAGCAGCACGGCCATGAGCAACCTGGTCCCCTGCCGGTAAAGAAGCGTGATCTCCTCGAAGCGGCCGGCGGCATGCATCGCCGACATTTGAGGGTAGATCGCACTGAAGACGGGCGCCACCAGGACGTACAGACTGCGAGCGGCGATGCTTGCCAGCGTATAGGCGCCAAGCTCTGTGAGAGAGACGGTCTTACTGAGCACGATTTTGTCGCTCTGGATGAAGACCGCCCCAAGGACTGCCGTTACGGCAAGTCCGGCCGAGAACCGCCAAATGCGTTGCACGGCGCTTAGGTCGAAGCGTGGGCTTCGGTCGCCACGTTGCCCAACCACCGACCAAGCGGCCGCCCTGATGACCAACAGGTTGATCATCGCGACCAGCGCTTGCCACATGAAGAACGCTTGAATGGTCGGTGAGACCAATGCGAGGATTCCGACCACGCCAATATTGGCGACGGTGACCATTATGATCTCGATGCCGCTCGACAGGCCCATTCGGCGAGCTCCAATCAACGCACCGAGGTAGAGGCCCAGAGGAAATCGGCAGGCCACGGTGAGGCCTATGAGCGCAATCGCAGTCGATAGCTGGTCAACGTCTATGGAGGTACTCAGCCAATGCCGGGAGATCCAGGAGGCAGCCAGCCACATCCCTGCGCCGATCGCAACGGCCACCATCCAATATCCAAAAGCGAGCGTGTGAAGGAGGTCCCGAGCCTGCGTGCGATCCTCGTCGCTTGCGGCTCGCGCTACCTCTCGGTTCATTGATTGAGAAAGGCCAAGGTCGAGCACGGCGAACACGCCCTGGAGAGCGGTGTAAAACCCGATCAGGCCGTAGGCCTCGACCCCGAGATAATGGAGATACAGCGGAACGGTGCAGATGGTGACGATCGCCGTCCAGGCCGTGCTTGCAACCCCGGCCGCCAGATTTCGTCCCAGCCGCGCTTCGCGCTCATTCGTGGTGGTCATGAACCTGGAAGCCATGCTTTTTGACCAGCTGGTCCCGTTGTGCCGTTTTCAGATCTTCCTGCACCATTTCGCGCACAAGCTCGTCGAAGGTGGTCGTCGGACTCCAGCCGAGAATCTCGCGAGCCTTGGTCGCGTCTCCAAGCAGGGTGTCGACCTCGGCGGGGCGAAAATAGCGCGGGTCGACGCGGACGATGCAGCGACCGTCGGCGTCATAGCCCTTTTCATCAAGCCCCTCGCCTTCCCAGCGGACGGAGATGCCCAGCTCGGCACCTGCCAGGTCCACAAAATCCCGCACACTATGCTGCGTGCCGGTGGCGATGACGAAGTCTTGCGGCGCGTCCAGCTGGAGCATGCGCCACATCGCGTCGACATAATCCTTGGCGTGCCCCCAATCCCGCTTGGCGCCCAAATTTCCAAGGTAGAGCGTGTCCTGCAGTCCCAATTTTATGCGGGCCAAGGCGCGGGTAATTTTTCGCGTGACGAAGTTCTCGCCGCGCATGGGGGACTCGTGATTAAAGAGAATGCCGTTGCAAGCGTATAATCCGTAGGATTCTCGGTAGTTCACAGTGATCCAATAAGCGTAAAGCTTCGCGACGCCGTAAGGGGATCGAGGATAAAAGGGCGTCTGTTCCGTTTGCGGTGTCTCTTGGACTTTCCCGTACAATTCGGACGTTGACGCCTGATAGAAGCGCGTGCGTCGCTCAAGTCCAAGAATTCGGATGGCCTCCAAGAGCCGCAGGGTGCCCATCGCGTCGGAATTGGCCGTGTAGACCGGCTCCTCGAATGAAACGGCGACATGGCTCTGGGCAGCGAGGTTGTAGACTTCGTCCGGCTGCACCTTTTGGATGACGTGAACTAGATTGCTCGAATCCGTCACGTCGCCATGATGCAGGAAGAAGCGGACATCATCTTCGTGCGGATCGCGATAAAGATGATCGATGCGGGAGGTATTGAAGAGCGAGGCGCGCCGCTTGATCCCGTGAACGATGTACCCCTTGGAGAGAAGAAGCGCCGACAGATAGGCCCCGTCCTGCCCCGTGACGCCCGTGACGAGTGCCACCTTGCCGTTCTTCTTCATGTCGCCCCCTGCACGCGCTCAGACACTAGACCCGCCGCCGTCGAATCGATGCGGCAGTCTGATCGCAATTCCCTAATGAGCTTTGCCTATTAAGGACAAAACTCAAACCAGATAATGATCAGGTAGCAAGGGCTGGTCCCTCGGGGCCGCCCTCTTTGCAACACGAGCCACTCGCCGATAGTTACAGGTGCGATGCGTACCTGGTTCCGCAACCGCTGGCTTGATCTCGTCACGTCGATCTACGTGTACAACGAGCATCGCGGGTACACCGCGCTCGACCGGGTCCTTCGGGCAGTGCAGGCGCGAAACCCCGACGATCACGAATTCATCGCAGAGATCAAGCGGCACCGAGCCGACGAGCGCAAGCACTACATGATGTTCAAGCGCTGGTTCGAGAAGCGGGGGTCGATGCCGCTATTCGTCGACCGCACGTGCGGGCACATCGACCGCTTCGTCGAGATTTTGTTCAAATCGAAGATCGACGAGCTCGACGAGCTCGCGCTGATCAGGGACGACCGCAATTTCGAGAAGCTCTGCCGGGTCATCTCGCTGACCGAGCAACGCGGATACCGGCAGGTCGAAATCCTTCTTCGTCATCCCTTCGTGCGCGGTGAAGCCCAGCTGGCCAAGATTTTCGAGATAATCCATGAGGACGAGCCTTCGCACTGGGCGCCCTACGATGGCTGGCTGAAACGGAACGGCCGCCGCAACCCCGTCTGGTGGGAGCGAGTCATCGATAGCTTCATCCATTCCGAGTTGATGGTGCTGAAGCTCCCGATCCTGTTCCTGATGCCCGGACTGGAGCGACGAAACAGCTGGCCCGATTCGAACGATCCGTTGCCGGCCGCGACTTCGGGCAATTAGCGCCAGGACGAACACCCCGATTGCCGCAACGTGCGCGCCTCCTGATTGAGGTGCCTAAAGTGCAAAGTCTCCGGCAAGATGGGGATAGGCACTCATCACACGCGGCCGCCCCCACTTCGACGGACGGCAAAGGCTCGCGACGATGCTCAGCCCAAGCACTCCTGCAGCCATCGCGGCAGCAGCCAGCTTCCT
Source organism: Pseudomonadota bacterium (assembly GCA_046731355.1). Taxonomy (GTDB): domain Bacteria; phylum Pseudomonadota; class Alphaproteobacteria; order Sphingomonadales; family Sphingomonadaceae; genus Sphingomicrobium. The sequence continues at coordinate 5,745 of JBKPKZ010000005.1, forward strand.
TTGATCCTTCGCCGCCACGTTCATTCCTCCGGTCCTTCGTTGCAGAGGGAGGCGACACGAACGGCGCCGAAACCCGAAAGCTCCGTTTCGAAGAAGATCGGGCAATCCCTCTTCTCTTCGAACGAGAAGCTTGGCGGCAGCCATTCGTTCGTCCCCTTCATTCGTTCCTCACCTGGAACAGTCTGGCTTATCCCTTCATGAACGGCGTCCGGCTTGGCGTCACTGGCGGCCTCGGCCGCCCGCATGCCCGACAGGGCGGCGGCAAACATCAGGTCGATCACGAGCCTTCTCCTAGTGAGCGTGTCCGGCGGCGACCGAATGCCTTGGACGCGGCGCGAGCCAGACGATTGACGCTGCCGCGGCGAACACGATCGCCGCGGTGGTGAAGATGGAGCCGGTGGCGAGCGCGGTCGCCTGGCCGTCGACGAGGTTGCTGACGACCTGGCGTGACTGTTCGACCGTGTAACCGTGGGCCTGCAGCGACTGCATCGTCGCCCCCGCGCCGTTGAGGACGCCGGAAAGCTCAGCACGCGCGCCCTGAGCGCCGTCGTACCACATGGTCGTGGCGATCGCGGTCGCTATGGCTCCAGACATGGTACGAAGGAAGTTCATCACGCCCGCCGCCGAAGCCACCTCATCCTCTCGAACCGCGCCCAGTGCGAGCGTGGTCAACGGAATGAAGAAAAACGGCATTCCCGCGCCCTGGATCAGCTGCGGAAGCGCAAGCGTCCAGAAATCCGAAGCGCTGGTCCACCAGAAGACGCGAATTAGGGAGGTCCCGCCGAGCCAGAGAACTCCGAACGACACCAGCAGCCGCTCATCGACCTTGGTCGAAAGCTTGGCGACGACCGGAGCCATCATCACGGCGGCGACGCCGTTGAAGGCCGTCGCGTAGCCGGCCCAGGTCGCGGTGTAGCCGAGCGCACTCTGCAGCCACTGTGGTATGACGACGAGGCTCGCGAAGAACGTGCCGTAGGCGAAGACCAAGGCCGTGACGCTGACGGTAAAGCCGCGATATCGGAACACCTTGAGATTAACCGCCGGCTCGTTCTCGAACAGCTCCCAAATCACGAAGAAGCAGAGCCCGATGGCCGCGATGACCGCGAGCGACACGATGAAGCCATCGCCGAACCAGTCGTGCTCACGGCCGAGGTCGAGCATCAGCTGGAGCGCACCGACCCAGAGGACGAGGAGCATCAATCCGATCGTGTCGATCGGGGACCTCTCAACCTTGGTTTCAGCCTTGCGAAGAAGGGCGACAGCACCGACCGAACAGACGATCGCGATCGGGATGTTGATGAAGAAGATCCAATGCCAGCCCCAGTTGTCGGAGATCGTGCCACCGAGAATTGGTCCGAGGATCGGAGCGACGATGGTCGTCATCGCCCAGACACCGGTTGCCTGCGCGTGTTTCTCTTTGGGGAAGATACGCAGCAGCAGGGTCTGGCTGATCGGCATCAAGGGTCCACCGCAAAGGCCCTGCCCGATGCGGAAGGCAATGAGCGATCCAAGGCTCCAAGCCAATCCGCAAAGCAAGGAGAAGACGCCGAACCCGGCCATCCCGAATGCGAACACCCGGACGGTGCCGAACCTCTTTGCGAGCCATCCCGTCAGCGGAACACAGATTGCCTCCGCAACCGCGTAGGACGTGATGACCCACGTGCCTTCGCTCGATGAGATGCCGAGCCCGCCGGCGATATGAGCGACCGACACGTTGGCGATGGTCGTGTCGAGCACGACCATGAAGTTGGTGAAGGCCAGCACGAAGCAGGCGGCGACCAGGGTCAAGGGACTCATCTGGGGCCGCGACGTCTCCTCGGATTGCATCAGTCGCCTCCGGAAACGTCGATGTTGGCCTCCATCGAAAGGCCGACACGAAGTGGATGCTTTTCGAGCTCCTTGGGATCGAGTGCGACCCGGACGGGCAAGCGCTGAACGACCTTGATCCAGTTGCCCGTCGCGTTCTGCGCGGGAATCAAGGCGAACGCCGAACCCGTGCCGCCGGAGAAACCGGCGACTGTGCCGTGGTAGACGACGTCATCGCCGTAGAGGTCGGAGATCAGCTCGACTTTCTGGCCGGGACGGACCCTGGACAGCTGCCCTTCCTTGAAGTTGGCATCGACGTAGACGCTTCCAACCGGGACAATCGTCATGACCGGCGAGCCCGCGGAGACGCGCTGGCCGACCTGGACCTGACGGTTGGTGACGACTCCGTCGATCGGCGCTCGGATGACCGTCCGCTCGAGGTCGAGGCGCGCCTGGTCGAGCTTAGCCTTGGCGGCCGCGACTTCGGGGCTGGTGTCGATGGTCGAGCCGGCGATCAACGCTTCGTTGGCTGCCCAGCTTTCGCGGGCTGCTCCTTTGGTCGCCGACGCCTGAGCAACGTTGGCACGTGCCTGCGCGAGGCTGGCCTGGGCGCCCGAATAGGCGTTGCGGGCGTTGGTCAGCTCCTCGCCTGATACCGCGCCGGACTCCGCAAGCTCGGATCGGCGCTGAAGGTCGATCCGTGCCTTGTTGAAGTTGGCTTCGGCGGTCATGAGCTGGGCCCGAGCCTGGCCGATGTCCGCATCGCGGGCACTGATCTGCGCCGCGAGCGAACCACTGTTTGCAGCCGTCTGCGAGAACTGGCGACGGGCCTTGAAATATTCGGCCTCGGCCTTCGCGACCGCGAGCCGCGCATCACTATCGTCGAGACGCAGCAGGACCTGCCCCTTGCGAACAATCTGCGTGTTGACGACGGCAACGTCGGTGACGGCCGCCGAGACCAGCGGTGTCACCTGCGCGGAATCCGCCGCGACATAGGCGTTGTCGGTCGAGACGTGGCCGCTGTCGTGAAATACGTACCAGCCGGAGCCCACGAGGGCGATCGCGCCCGTCACGCCAAGAAGCGTCTTCTTGCGCCTGGTTTTGCGGAGGGTGTCCGCGACTCTTTCCGCGTCCGGACAAGGCACAGCGTCGCCATGCTCGGCCTTCTGCAACTCAATCGGATCTCTCTCAGCCATTGTCAGATTCCCTGTTTTTCATGTGGTGGGTTCAGGCAGCCGTGAATCCGCCGCCAAGCGCACGGATCAGCTGCACGTCGAGGGTAAAGGCGCGCGTCTCGAGCGTGGCCACGTCGAGCCTTGCTTCAAGCACGCCCTCTTCTGCCGACAGCACGTCAAGGTAGGTCGAAAGACCATGTTCGTAGCGTTGTCGGGCGAGGCGGTTGGCCTCTTCAAAATCGGCCAGCGCACGCCGCGAGTTGGCGAGCCGCGAGACGAGCATCTTCTGGCTCGTCACGGCATCAGCCGTCTCGTGAAGTGCCTCGATGACTTGGCGATCGTAGAGAGCGACGGCCTCGTCATATTGACCGCGGCGACCGCGGTACTGGCCCTGGAGCGCGCCCCCGTGGAACAAGGGGAGAGAAACCGCGGGGCTCACGCTTCCAATTCCTGAGCCGCTGGAAAACAGGTCGCCGAGCCCGAAGGACGACAATCCGATCAGCGCGCTAAGATTTACGTTGGGATAGAAAGCAGCTTTCGCTTCCTTGATGCGATCATCGGCCGCGTCGACGCGGGAGCGGGCCGCGGCGATGTCGGGGCGGCGCGCAATCAACTCGATCGATGCGTTCGCGGGAACACCCTGAGCCTGAAGCGCGCCGACGCCCGGGCGCTCGATCGTGAGCCCGCGGTCGGGGCCGGCGCCGACCAGAGCCGCAAGGGCATTCTTGGTCAGCGCGATCGCTTCGTCGGTCGCCTCGATGTCCGCCTGGGTCTGCGGGATGCGGGCTTCGGCCTGCTTAAGCTCGGCGCGCGTATCGAGCCCGATGGCGGTCCGCTGGTTGACCAGCCTGGCCGTCTCAGTGCGGATCTTCAATGCGGACTCGAGCGTGTCGCGCTGCGCATAGAGCGAGGCGAGTTCAGCATAGGTCGCAGCCACGCCGGTAGTCAGCGCTAGACGCGCTTCCTCCATCTCGAAGCGGGCCGCATCGGCGTCGGAATTCGCCGCTCGGAAGGCCGCGCGGTTCTTGCCCCAGAGATCGAGGTCCAGCGAGAAGCTGAGACCGATCGATCCGCTGTCGTTCCAGCCGTTGGGGATTGCCGAAGCGGGCATGGCCTGGTTCTGGCTCTGCTTGGCGATCTCGCCCTGCGCGAAGCCATCGACGGTCGGCTGGAGCGCCGCCCCTGCCCGCTGCGCGAATCCTTCCGCCGAACGCATGCGCGCGGCGGCGGCCTCGAGATCGGGCGAGCCGATCAGGGCCTCGTCGATCAGCCGCGCCAGCTGCGGATCGCGGTAGCGAAGCCACCAGCCATCCGACGGCCAGTCGGCCTGCGAACCAGCGAGCGACGCTGTCGAGGCGAACGCCTCCGGCGCGGTCGGCATCGGCTTGGCGCCGAGATTTGGAACGGCGGCGCAGGCCCCCGTCAAAAGGGTGGCCGCCAGCGACACCGCGCGGACGCACCGCGCAGATGAAAACCCTGTCATTTGCAATTCCCTGTTTTCCGTAACTGTACGGTACGGTTTAGTTTATGATTCGGGGGCTTGTCAACACAAAACTGAACTGTAATGTACGGTTTAGTTTGGAGGGAGTTGGCGCAGATGGCGCGAGTAAGAACCGACGAAAAGCGGCAGGAAATCGTCCGGGTCGCCAGCGAATTGTTCGAGCAGTACGGTTTTGATCGAACGTCGATGTCGATGATCGCCGACCGGCTCGGCGGGTCGAAGGCGACCCTGTACGGCTATTTCAAGTCCAAGGAGGATCTCTTCCAGGCCTGGATCGCCTACGACGTCCCCGCGCAATCGGATCGCCTGATGCAGGAATTCCTGTCGGGAAAGGACCTTAAGGAGGGTCTGACCAAGCTCGGTATCGCGTTTCTGACTCGTTTGCTGTCGCCAACGCCCATTGGGAACATGCGAATGCTCGCCAATCAGCCAGAGGGCTCCGAGATGGCAAAGGCCTTCTATACGGAGACCCTCCGTCCGGCATGGCAGCGCCTGGCCGATCGAATGGAGATGCTGATGGACGACGGCCTCTTGAAGCGTGCCGATCCCTGGGTTGTCACGATGCAGTGGAAGGGCCTGAACGAATGGGACCTGCTCGACAGGCGGTTGCTCGGGATCTCGAAGCAGATTGAGCCGTCCGAGATTCTGAAAGCGGCGACCACGGCTGCCGATGCCTTCTTGAAGCTCTACGGAATGGAGGAGAAAGCGGGGAAGAAGAAGCCTAAAGCCAGTAAATGATCGAAGATCGCCGTCCGTTCAGGCGGCCTTTTCGAGTGTTTCGAGGCGCTTCCTGCAGGCGTTCTGGACCAGCGTCTTGAGCAGTTCGACCCGCGACCCAAGCCATTCGAGCTCAGCCTGTGAGACGCGATACTCGCGAGAGTAGCGTGCCTTGATGTAGGCTTCACGGAGCCGCGCGTAAGCGCGCTTCTCCTCACGGCTCGAATTGGGCCACACCTGCTTCAGCGAAGGCTCCATGTCCTCGGCGAGCGCGCGCAGCCGGTTCAGATTGTGGGTCTTGGGCGTGTACAAGGTGCGCACCAGGAACAGGCACTGGTAGAGCCGTTCGGTGGCCTGATGGAGCAAGAAGGCAGCAAGTTTGTACTTTCCTCGACGCGAAGCATCGTTGGAACTCTCCAAGAAATCATCTGCGCTTTCGAGCCACTCCTCGAAAAACGCACGGCTCTCATTCAGCGCTTCCTTCGCGCTTAATTCCTTCGGCTCAACGAACGGATGCCCGGCCTCCTCGAACAGGACGATGCCTTCGCGAAGGATATCGATGAAGAAGTAGCGCCCGAGTCTCAGCTTCTCGTTCACATCCTCGAGGCTGTGGTAGACGAGGCTGACCGGGGTCCTGAGCCCCTTCCCTTCCGACAGTTCGGCAAGCAGCCGGTCCTCGGTCTTCGCCCAGAACTCGGGAACGTCGATAAGATCCTCGTGGTCGACCACGACCAGGAGGTCGAAGTCCGAATAGTAG
>JBKPKZ010000006.1:0-23589 GCA_046731355.1 Pseudomonadota bacterium
GGCGACCGCCGCTACTTCGGCCTTCCAGTGCCGAACACCGAGAGTCTCAAGGACACGATCGCTCGCGCCCTGCCCTATTACGAAGCCGAGATCGCGCCCGCGCTACGGCGCGGCCAACGGATCCTCGTTGCCGCCCACGGCAATTCGATTCGAGGGATCATCAAGCATCTGTCGGACATCGGCGATCAGGAGATTGTCGGAGTGGAGATCCCGACCGGCCAGCCGCTGGTCTATGAACTGAACGACGATCTCAGCGTCCGCGATCGTTACTATCTGAGCGAGCGCGCAGCCTAGGCCGCGGCTTTTTGCCGGTACATCGCCATGTCGGCGCGGGCCATGACCGCGTCAGGCAGGTCGTTAGGCTCGATCACCGCAATTCCGATCGCGACGCTCAGCGGCAGGCAGGTGCCCTGGAAGCAGAACTCGCAGCTAGCGATGATCGAGACCAGCCGGCTCGACGTCTCCATTGCGCTTTCCTCGTTCGCCCGCTCGAGCAGGATTCCGAACTCGTCGCCGCCGAGTCGCGCGACGCAGTCGCTCTTTCGGACGCCTTCGGACAGCATCTGCGCGACCAGGATCAAGGCCTCGTCCCCGGCCTGGTGACCGAATGTGTCGTTGATCATCTTCAGGCCGTCGATGTCGACGAAGAGCATTGCCGCGCTGTCGTCGTACCGGCTGACCCGGTCGATCGCCGCCTCCAGCTGGCGAAGGAAGCCGCGCCGGTTCGGAAGGTCGATGAGGACGTCTTGGTAGGCGAGGCGATCGAGCAACTCGACGCGCTCGTGCAGCAAGGCAATCTCCGAGCGAAGCCGCCTGATCTCTGCCAGCAAGGTGTCAGGATCGGTCACATCGATGACCACGTCATTCATGGGCGTCCGAGATTCCCCTTTGGTGTGTGAGACATAACCCGAATCCGTTACGGGGAAAATACTGGAGCATCCCCAAAGCGTTGCGCGCGCGGTTTCATGTTCCTAAACGGCACAACTGCTGAGGCGGAGGATCAAAGGGGACATGTCGCAGCCGCTGGTCGGAATCATCATGGGCAGCAGCTCCGACTGGGAGACAATGCGCCACGCGGCCGAGACGCTCGACAAGCTCGGTGTTAGCCACGAGGTCAAGGTCGTCTCCGCGCATCGCACGCCCAAACGCCTGTACGATTACGCGTCCACTGCGAAAGAGCGCGGTCTGAAGCTCATCATCGCCGGCGCCGGGGGTGCCGCGCATTTGCCCGGAATGGCCGCTTCGATGACCAGCCTGCCCGTTCTCGGCGTTCCCGTCGAAAGCCAGGCGCTGAAGGGCATGGACAGCCTTCTTTCGATCGTCCAGATGCCCGCCGGAGTGCCGGTTGGAACGCTCGCGATCGGCCGCGCTGGAGCCGTAAACGCCGGTCTCCTCGCGGCTTCCATCATTGCTGTTAACGACGAACGGCTCGGCGAACGCGTCGAACGCTATCGCGAGGAACAAACCGCCGCGGTGGCCGATACTCCTGAATGACGGTCCCACCGGGTTCAACGATCGGAATCGTCGGCGGCGGCCAGCTCGGCCGGATGCTGAGCGTCGCGGCTTCCCAGCTCGGCTACAAGTGCCACATCTTCGACCCTCACGAGCGACCATGTGCAGCCGGCGTTGCGGCCAAATTCAGCCGGGCGGCCTATGACGACCGCGAGGCTCTGGAAGCGTTCGGTGCTTCTGTCGACGTTGCGACCTACGAGTTCGAGAATCTGCCGGTCGATCCCTTGCGAGTCCTCAAAGAGAAGCTGCGCCCCGGGGTGACGTCGCTGTCGGTCGCGCAGGACCGCGCCGTCGAAAAGCAATTCATCGAGAATTGCGGGGCGAGGGTTGCCTCGTGGCGAAGCGTGGATTCCCTTTCGGATGTCCGGAACGCCATCGCCGACCTTGGAGCGCCGATCGTGCTCAAGACCCGACGCTACGGATACGACGGCAAGGGCCAGGCCTGGATCCGCTCGCCCAGCGAAGCCGAGGCCGCCTTGGATGCGATCGCCCATGAGCCGGCGGTCGCCGAGGCGGGTGTCCACTTCGACGCCGAATTCTCGGTGATCGTCGCGCGCTGGGCTGACGGGCGAACGACCTTCTGGGACAGTCCCAACAACGTGCACCGGGAAGGGATATTGCGGACCTCGACGGTGCCTGGCGGCGCTTTGATCGCCGGCCAGGTGGACGAGGCTCGAAAGGCCGCCGCCGCGATCGCTGGAGCGCTCGGCCATATCGGCGTCCTCACCGTCGAATTCTTCGCCTCCGCCGAAGGCCCGGTCGTCAACGAGATCGCACCGCGCGTTCACAACAGCGGTCACTGGACCATCGAGGGCGCGTTCACCTCCCAGTTCGAGCAGCACATCCGCGCCATCTGCGACCTTCCGCCGGGCGCGACCGATCTCGCCGCTTCGTCGGCGACGATGGACAATCTGATCGGCGACGAGGTCGGCTCCTGGCCCCAATTGCTGGCCGACCCCCACGCCCACGTCCATATTTATGGCAAGGGGGAAGCGCGCCCCGGCCGAAAGATGGGCCACGTGACCCGGCTGATCTTGAGATGAAGATCATCGGAAGCTTCGTCAGCCCCTACGTCCGCAAGGTCCTCGGCTGCATGCACTTGAAGGGCCTGAGCTTCGAGATCGATCCGATCACGCCCTTCTTCGGCAACGACGAGTTCCGTCGCCTCAGCCCTCTCTGTCGGATCCCGGTCCTCATCGACGGCGACTTCTGCACCAGCGATTCATCGGTGATCTGCGAATATCTGGACGAGGCTTACGGCGGCCATCAGCTGCTGCCTTTGGACCCCAAGGACCGCGCCCGCGCACGCTGGCTCGAGGAGTTCGCCGATACGCGCCTCGGCGACCTCTTCATCTGGGGCCTGTTCTACCAGAAGATCGTCCACCCGCTCGTCTGGGGAGAGCCGGGCGACCAGCAACGCATCGCCAAGACGCTGACCGAAGACGCTCCGGCGACGCTCGACTATCTCGAAGGCGAACTGCCCGAGAACGGCTGGCTGTTCGGCGACTTCGGTCTGGCCGACATCGCGATCGCCAGCTTCTTCCGCAATGCCGCCTATGCGGACTTCACGCCCGACGCCGACCGCTGGCCGCGAGTCGCGAGCTTCGTCGAGCGCGCCCTTGCCCACGATGCCTTCGCCTCGACCAAGCCGTTCGAGGACATCCAGCGAAGCGTCGACATCAAGGGCCGCCGCCAGGCGCTCCTCGACGCCGGCGCGAGGCTCACCGAAGAGACGCTCGGAACGCCCAATCCGCGGAAGGGGATGATGCGTCTCTAGTTTCGCGCAAGTGGAGGTGTGGATGAAGATGATCGCGTTGACGGCAATTGCGCTGGGCCTTGGTCAGCCCGCCTCCGCGCAGCAGCAGGACAACGGCCTCGTCGCCTTCGCGGACAGTTTCGACCAGGCGCAGGTGAAGAAGAACGGGGCAGCGCTCGAGAAGATGATCGCTGACGACCTCGTCTTCATCACCGGATCGGGAAAGCGGGAGGGAAAGAAGGAGTTCATCGCCGGATGGACGGACCCTCAAGACAGCTACGATCCGATCATCCTCGTCGATCGTGTCGTCACCTCGCTCGGGCCGGACGCGGGCATGGTGAGTGCTGAAACGGTCCTCAGCGGCGCTTCAGGCGGCAAGAAATTCTCGAGCCGCTTCCGCTTCACCGACACGTTCAGGCGGGTCGGAGGCGAATGGCGAGCCGTCCACATCCAGGTAACCCGCATTCCGGATTAGGGAAATCGGCCGGTTCAACCGGACCGAGCAAGCCTCGCCTCCCATCAGGGTTTCCCCGCATGGCCCGCATGGTCTCGGCAGAGCAGAACCTGATCGGCGTTTTTCCCGGGGGGCTGCAATGGGCGCTTATCATTTTATTGGTGGGGTACTTGCTCTCCTGCTTGGAAGCGCGAGCGCGATTGCACAGACGGCCGATCCCGCGGCGGGCACCGCCCAGACCACGCCGTCCGACCCGGCCGGGGCGCCTCAGCAGGCAACGACCGAAGGCGCGGACGCATCGCAGCAAGCCCAGGTCGTCGACGACAAGAAGTGGAAATTCTACACCCTGGGCTACGTCTGGCTTGCCACCGCCAAGGGCAAGACCGACGTCATCGGGCCGCTTCAGCCGGTCGATCTCGACCTGTCCCTCGGCGACGTCATCGACGGGTTCAAGTTCGTCTTCATGGGGGCGGCCGAGGCCCGCAAGGATCGCTTCGTAATTCTCGGCGACCTGTCATTCGTGCACCTGGACGCTGATCAGGGAATCGGAATTCGAGATCCCGATTTCCTCGAAGCCGAGCTCGACTCGCGAACGGCCGAGATCACCCTGATCGGCGGCTACCGAGTGATCAACGAGAGTAACGGGACACTGGACCTCCTCGCCGGCGGCCGGATGAACTTCTTCAAGACCACTCTTCAGCTCGAAGGTCCCAACCGCAGCGCGGAAGGGTCGGTGAAAGAGAATTGGCTAGATCCCTTGATCGCCGCCCGCGCCAAGTTTCCGATTGGCGGCGGCAAGTGGGGCCTGTCGCTCTATGGCGATGTCGGAGGAGTTATATTCGGATCGGACGTCACCTGGCAGGGACTGGCGACCGTCGATTACCAAATCAGCCGCAAGATGAATGTTGGGGTCGGCTGGCGCCACTGGAAGGTCAATTACGACCATGGTGACTTTCTCTACAACGTGAGGCAGACCGGCCCGATCATCGCGTTCCGTTCCCAGTTGTGAGGCGACGATTATTCCTCGTCGCTCATCGCGGCGAGCAGCACGGCTTCGATCAGAAGCACGAGCAGGAATGATACACCCGCGATCGGCCAATCGGCATTGACGTAGGGGTCGAGCAAGCTGTCGAGCAGGTCATAGAGCACCAGGAAACCCGCGACCGGCAACGTCAGGAACCAGATGAGCGCGCGCGCCAGGCTGTCCCGCGGAAGCGTTAGCGCAGCGCAGCTGACGGCCGCGACCACGATCGCCGCGGCTCCCCAGGATCGCAGGTTCTGAACACCGAGGTCGCGCAGGAATATTTCGACGGCCAGCACACCGAGGCCGATGGCAAGCGCGGGCAGGAGAGCATTCTTGCGGATAAGGGCAATTCTCTGACGCATGAGACCTCCCAAGACCTTCAAACGCACGTGGGCCGGAAGCGTTTACCGCTCCGCGACATTAAGGGCGGATGAAGATGAGGAAGGCCGGGCAATTTGGTCGAGCGTTGGCGTTCGAAAAGTTGCAGACACACGCGCGCCTCGCTTAGGCCACTGGGAATGCTGACCGCGCTAGATGCTCCTCCGGATCGCCTCGACGAAGATGAACAATCATTCGTTGCGAACATAAGGGAGCATGGCTGGTTTCGGACAAGCGTCTTTGCCGACGAGGACGGCCCCGGTTTTTCGTTCACGACGGGCTTTTGGGTGAATGCCAACCAACCTGAAATAATCATCTTCAGCACCAAGGACGAGGTCGCTCACGACGTCTTCTGGGACCTGTTCCGGGATGCGAAAGGCGGCAGCGCCTTGCCCATTGGGAAGCGGACTGATTGCGTCTTTGCCAATCTTTCAGCCTACGTGTTCCGTGTCGCCAAGAAGCACTACGGCGACTTCCTCGGCTGGAGCCGCTGGTTCTACGGCGGGGACGATTTCCCATGTCTGCAAATCGTGTGGCCAGACCGGGCAGGACGATTTCCGTGGGACGCGGATTTTGATGCTCAGTTGGAAGGGAACCAGCCGGACCTAACCGAGCAGGGGTGGGTGAACGAGATCACCGACTGAAGTCAGCTTTCCACCCTTTGCCGGCACCCGGTGACTCGCTAACTCTTGCGCATGTCGGTTCGTGAAGCAGCTCGAAAAACCTTTGTATGGGCATCTGTGAGGCGTTCGCTCGGAGTAGCGATTGTTGTCGGAACTGCTCTCAACATCATCAATCAGGGTCCGGAACTTCTTGCCGGGAGCCTGCCAATAATCTGGAAGCTTGCGCTGACATATGTGGTGCCATTCCTGGTGGCGAGCTACGGCAGTTTCGCCGCTTTCAGGACCACGGATTAGTGTCCCAAGCCTCGCCTCCCGCGAGCCTTTCACCGCTATCTTACAATTGCTCGCCGATATCCGGCGGCCTGCGCTTCGGCCTCTGAGCAGAAAATCTCTTCGGGCCTCGTCTGATCGTAATAAGGCATGCCCGGAAGGTGGTAGATCCACTGGCCCTTCCGGTTGCGATTGCCCTTGATATTGCAATTGCCCGACGCTCGAGCCTGCCAGTCGTTCGGGACCGCTTTTGGCGTTGTGCGCTTCTTCAACGATTGCCGAACGGGCGCCGGTAAGTCGCCCGAATGGCGGAAGTCACTCGGCAACTGGAACGTGCCGGCCCAAAGGCCCCGCCTGTTCACCTTCGCGCCCTCTTCGGCAGAGACGTACTCAGAAGAGTAGTGGCGATAGGCCAAGGCATAGCCCAAAGCGACCATGGTCCGGTTGACGTCGGTCGTTCCGACCATGCATTTGCCGAGCGTTCGGCCGTACTCGTCCTTGCCCTTCGATGAGCAAACGACAGTCTCGCCCGTTACCAACTGAGCGAGCTTGTCGGCTGCGGCAGCACCGCAGCTCCAGTCCGTTCCGTCCTTCTGACAGCTCTGGTCCCATTCGGGAGCGTCGACCCCGAACAACCGGACTTCGGTATCGCCGACCATGAGGGAGTCACCGTCCTTGGCGTGCCCTGGGCCGTAGATCGCCGATTGGGCTGCTGCAGGTCCGGCTAGGATAATCAAAGCGGCGAATGACATTTGCTTCATGCGATGAAACTACCGCGGCAACTTTCAATCATTCTCTAATGTCAGCTTCTGTAATGGGCCCATGTGTCAAGCTGCCCCGGTTGATCCTGCCGCTGGTTGCTTACTTCTGTCCGTGGGCAGCTTGGGCTGCCACATCATACGGTCAGAGGAAGTGGTGAGCCCATCTTTCGAGCGTAGTCTCTAAAAGCTACTGCTGACATTGCGGCTTCACCAACTTAACCGTCCCAGCGACGGAACCTGATGCAGGCTAATAGGAAAGCTTGTCTTGAGCCGCCTCTACCAAATTCCGACCTGACATTCGCCGGATGGTTCCCTCAGAAGTCGCGATGGTCATTCCGAATTTCCGGACGGTGGTATTGCTCTTCGCAATTCGACCACCTGGCAACGGCCTGAGCCATTGTTCGACCGCGAGATCGCCTTTCAACTTGAAGCGGAAGCGATAGTTGCCGTCTATTTCCTGAGCCACAATCGGCCCAATCGCGTCCGACATGGTTCCCATGAAAAATCCCGACCTGACCTGTTTCACTTTCCAATAGCGTTTCTGCGCTGGCCGACGTTCGTCGTGAACGCTCTGCACCAGGACCAAGGATCCATCGGGCAGAATTCGCCCATCGCTGATTGCTGTGGATTGATAGGGCCGTTTCATCGCGACCTTAACGACGCTGACCATCTCCGTTCGGCCCTCGAAGAAGCGTATTGGCGAGGTAGGCTCGGCCTCGGCGCCGGCCGAAATTGAAACCAGAGCTGCAAAGGCCCCCAGAACTCGAAAAGCATGAAGGTCGATGACGGAGCGGATCAACGACGAAATCCGCGGCGTCGAACGCCATTCTGCTGACCCGGTAGCTTTTCTCGAAAGATAATCCGGCCTTTGGAAAGGTCGTATGGTGTCATTTCGACATGGACGCGATCGCCGACAATGGAGCGGATTCGATAGCGACGCATCCTCCCTGCAGTGTACGCAATGATCCGGACGTCATTGTCGAGCATCACTCCGAACCGACCGTCAGGAAGGATTTCGTCGATCACTCCCTCGATTGTGAGCAGCTCTTCTTTCGCCACGCTTCATTCACCGGCCGACGAGGGGGTAGCGCCGTTCCGATTGTTGCCCTTGCTGCGCTTGAGTTTCTTGGACCGCGGGTCTTTCGAGGAAGGGTCCGCCCAAGTGAAATTTTCGACGACAATTCGAAGTTGCGGCCGAAGCCGATGAACATTGCTGTGAGCGGAGACCATGACGAACCTTTCGACGCGGAGGCGGGATTCTTGAATATGAAGACTATGGACCGTGAATCTTGATGCTTCGCCGGACCATCGCATCAAGTGCATCTTCAGCAGCGGCCGCTTTTTGCGCGGCCTCCTTCCGGCGGTCTTCTAGCTCTTCCTGAGTTTCCGGTGTTCGCTTGGTGCCCAAGGCACTCTCCTCAGAATCCATGTTGAAATGCGGTCCGGAAACATCTCCCCGGACCGCCTCCCATGCGGACCTCGGATCCAGTGTCACGTTTGGAATCTGAGGGGCCGCCAGCCCTTGCTGAATCTGAGATCAGGATTCCTGCGCCGCTAGATCCTGCTGATCGGTCGCGGGCTCATCCTGGGGATCGGCCTGGCTCGAACCGGCAACCTCTTCAGGCGCCTTCAGGTTGATCGCGCTTACCTTTCCGCGACGATCGTCTTCCAGATCGTAGGATATGCGCTGGTTTTCGGAGAGCCCGGTAAGCCCGGAACGCTCAATGGCGCTGATGTGAACGAATGCGTCTTTGCCGCCATCATCGGGTTGGATGAAGCCGTAACCCTTGGAGTCGTTGAAAAATTTGACTGTACCAACCGGCATTTCAATTTCCTTCCATGCAGGCGCCGGAAATCGGCGCCGATTGCTAAGAGCTGCGAGAGAAGGAGAAAGGGCCGCAAAGCGCCAAAAACCGTCAAATTGCGACTGGTAGCTACAAAATAGATAGCAGAGGCAGCTCCGAATTGTAAGCGACGGCTAGAAATAATTCCATTTATTAGATTTTAAATCGTGGTCGTGTTAAAGAGATGCATCGCGCGACTTTTTGTCAGTAGGCTTACGCGACTGAGAGACCAATTGTGCTCCCGCTTACTTTTTTAGAGCACATTATGGACATCAATTATCTATATCATCGACGTCAGATATCATTATTCAACGCGGATAATGCGTCATGCGACGAGGTCCGCCGGTCTCATCAGTCGATGGCCGACGCCTATTCGGCGCTCATCCTGGCATCCAGGAACGCCAACCGCCCTCGCGCATGGTGACGCTGTCGCTTGACGAGGCTGTAGGACAGCCGCGTGGCCAAGCGTCGAGCTGTCGTCGACTTGCAAGGAAATCTCGGACCGAAATGGGCTCGACAGCACTCCTTACGGTGGCAAGCCAATTCGAGGCTGGCGCTTTCCGCATAGAGCAACATTCTGAGGACGACCTGAATGGTCACGTGAGCGCACTGGGACGTGTGCGCGCTGCCTTGGCTCAGCAAGGAACTTTGTGGCCCCGCTTCAGCATCAGAAACTCATTCACCGATGGAGATTATTCGGATGGCTAAAGGCCAGAAGCGCTCAAACAGGGAAGTGCGCAAACCCAAGGCGAACACGCCCAAGCAAAACAATGTCTCCGCGCCATCGACCAAGCCTCGCGGGCTGTCCGCCCTGTCCTGAGGAGAGATCAGACTCGGCCAGATTGCGCATTCACGATAACGGACTTGGAGAAGAAAATGCCCGCTATGCCCACGCCGTCCACCGCCGGATCGGAGAAGTCGGTGCAACCGCCCCAAAAGTCGGCCGCAACTCAAGCTGACCTGCTGGCGCACTATGGAGTAAGTGAGGTTCCGTTAGTGTCGTACGAATGGGGCGGCTTTCGTTACACCAATGCCCATGACGCAATTGCGGCGGCGAAGCGCGGAACACCCGAATGAGCCGCGAGATCTACCTCAATGTCGGCGAGCGCTTTGTTGCTGCTCAGTGTCTCGAAGTGAACGTTGGCATCTCGTCCCTTGAGACCCTCCCGAGTGGTGGAACCAGGCTCGTGTGCATGAGCGTGAACGGGGCGGAAACAATGCGCCGCAAGCTCGAGAAGCATTTAATGAAAGGCGACGGCACCCGGGAGAGGCGTGGGCCCGGCTGGGGCTTCGTCGCACGGAACTAGAGGTGGATACGAACAGCCCCCCGCTGGCTGGCGTCGCGAGGAGCGGAGATGTCTAACGACGAGTCTTCCAATCAAAACGTGGTCAAGTTTGGGGTGACCGATTGCGAGATTTTGCTTCGGAAGTTGCGCGCTCTCACGAGGGAGATCGCCGAAAACTGGGAGGAGCGCTCAGTGCGGCTCAATAATGCAGAGAGATCCTCCCTCCGCCAGGAGATTCACCGGGTGACGCGATTGCTTGAGAAACTCGGTCGGCCACGCTGAACCAGCCATCCACCCACTGCGGACATTAGCGGCTGCTCTCTCACGCAGTCGCAACATCGCAAGTGGACGGCGCAAAGCGCTAAATCTTAAATTGGAATCCCGTTAGCATCAGCCAACGGAGTTGGCCGTTGGGATCGGTTGGATGGCTATTGTTTGCACATTGAAGAATCGGCTCGTTAGCCCCCCGGTCCAAGGACAAGCGGTGGCAGTGTTGGCGAGTATCGCGGTCGTGGTGCCAACGATCATTCGATGGCTCGTCGACGACACCGTGAACGGAATTATCTTTTCGCCCTACCTTCCATTCGTGCTTTTGGCCGCCGTCCTACTCGAATGGAGATATGCCGCAGTCGTTGCTCTCAGCTCCGCAGCGGCCGCCGATTTCCTGTTCATGGAGCCGCGGTTTCAACTCCCCGCTGGTGCGACAGACGCTTTCGGAATAGCCGTCTTCTTGGGCACATCCGCAATGATCATCTTGCTTGCGCAGGCAGCCAGAGGAATCGTTCAGCGCCTATCGGTGCCCGCGGCTTTCGAGCCGTTCCCCACCGGGGTTATCTTCAGCCTTGAACGCGGGCAGGCCTGGGCAAGCTGGACTGGATCCAAATCGCGTCTCCGACTTGGCCCGGAGGCAGAAGTCGCCGAAATGATGCAGGACTTTCTCGCGCAGTTGGAGCTTGGGAAGAGGTTCGAAGCGAGGCAAGCCTAGCCTGGCTAGCGTTCCACACATTGTCGACATTGGAGCAGTCGGGTTCGCAGGTGGAACCACAATTCTGCGTCTCGGACAGCTTAACTTGCGGCCAGAAATTTCGTTGCCAACCGCTGCGTAATCGCTAGCGTTCTCCGGTTTGGCGCTAACGCTCGGAAGTGCGCCATTTTTTTTGTGGAGCTTCGAGCGTGGGTACCTACGTCAATCCAACCGGCACGTTCGACGCCACGACGGGTAATGACTCGATCACCTTCAGCGTGCTGCCGTCCACTGGGAATGTGGTCGCCATCGATGCGCTTGAAGGTACCGACAGCCTGTTGGTGCAGTTCGACGCTCCATCCCCGCTGACTTTCTACGTTACGGATTTTTCCGACGCATTCAGCACGACCCTTCGCTACGAACCGTACGGCGCGCTGATTGTCGTCTGGAACGTCGAAAACGTTGATTTGCGCGGCAGTGCGAACAACGACATTTTCGACCTGAAACTCGGCCCAAGCACTTCCGCATTGAGCGTGAATATGGACGGAGGCGCCGGCCAGGATAGCCTCACCTTCGATTGGTCGAAGCTTAATACCGGCATCAATTTCGTCATCAGCGGTTCAACCATCACGAGCAGTTGGGGCACGTTCTCGAATTTTGAGAGATTCGAACTGCATGCCGGGTCGGGTAACGACACGATAACAACCGGCAGTGCGAACGACAGCGTCTACACCGGCACTGGGATTGATCATGTCAGCACGGGCGCCGGCAACGACTACATTTATTCGGAATCGAGCGGCGGCACGATCGACGGGGGCGACGGCGTTGACTTCTTCGGCGGTGGAGTAACCACCAGCGATCCGCTGAATATCACCATCTCCGGAACGACTATCGATTTCGGGGGACGGCTTACGGTGACCAATGTCGAAGGCTTCGGCATTAGCGGCGGATCCGGCAACGACACATTCAACGTAAACAACGCGCCGAACGGTGGCACCCTTTACGGGGGAGCCGGCATTGACATTCTGAACTACAATTACGTGCCCACCTCAGCGCTGAACCTTACCATCGAAGCATCGGGCAACCAGCTGTACGGCACTCTTGGCCCGATCAACAACGGGTTGTCCTTCAACGAATTTGAAGGCGTTACGGTCAATGGATCGCAGTACAATGACTACATCCGGATCTGGGGCTCCTATTCCGGCTCGAACCTGACGCTCAATGCCGGTGGCGGGACGGACGTCCTCGACCTGGATTTCGCCTTCACCCAAACCGGCTTCACGTTTGTCGTCGCAGCCAACGGAACGATCACAAGCAGTCTCGGGACCATCACGGGGTTCGAAATTTTCGACCTTGCCGGGGGAGCCGGCAACGACACGTTCACCGGCGGATCGGCCGACGACAGAATCACTGGTGGACGCGGCGCGGACCAAATCGACGGAGGCGCAGGCAATGACACGCTCAGTGCCGTCGACGAGTCGATGCCACATCCGGACGACCTTGTTGCCGACCATATCTCCGGCGGAGCTGGCAACGACACAATCTTCGCTGGTCTGGGAGACAGTGTGGATGGAGGCTCGGGCAGCGATATCCTCAATCTGGACCTGCATGCCGCGACGTCAGGAATAACCGCAGACTTCTCGGCCGCATTCAGCGTTGGAACCGTCTTGGTGGGCGGCGGATCGATCAGCGGCATCGAAAGCTTCGGCTTTCTCGATGCGACCGACTTCGACGACAACATCACCGTCGGCGGTTCCGCCGGTGCACGCTTGTCCGGGATGGGCGGAAATGACCGCCTGGTCGGCACTTCCGGCGCCGATACGATCGACGGTGGAATCGGCAATGACGTCATCACGGGCGGCCTCGGCGCGGACACGCTGATCGATGGTGATGGCGACGACACTTTCAGGGATACCGCTGCCGGCCTAAGCGGCGATACGATCAGAGGATTCGGCGTTGGCGACAAGATCGTCATCACCGATGCTAGCCTGAACAACTTCACGTACAACTTGTCAGGAAACGTTCTGACCTACTCGGGTGGGTCCCTCACTCTAAATGCCGAATATGCATTCAATATTGTTGCCACCGCCGCTGCCGGAGGCGGAGTCCAGCTGCAACTGCAGCCACCGCCAATCGGATCACCGGATCAGTTCGCGACCCAGCTGACCGGCGGATACTGGCATGGTGACGTCCATCACTGGAACGTGACACAGGGCGGAACGATCACGGTAAACGTCAGCATGCTCAGCGCAGAGGAACAGAGCGTTGCTCGAACCACTCTGGGCTTATGGGGGGACGTCATCGGCGTCCACTTCCAGGAAGTCGGAAGTGGTGGCCAGATCGTGTTCGACAACACATACGTCCCAGGAGAAGGCGCCTACACCGACAGCAGCTGGTCGAACGGCATCATGACGTCTGCCACTGTCCACATTCCTCAAGGCTGGACGTCTACGTACGGGGCATATCCCGGCAGCTATGGGTTTGAGACTTATCTGCATGAAATCGGCCATGCTCTCGGGCTTGGCCATGCGGGTAATTACAACCAGGTCGCCAGCTATCCGACCGATGCGCTGTTCGGAAACGACAGCGAAGCGATGTCGGTCATGTCCTATTTCGACGGCAATTATTACACCCAGTTGCTGGGCTTCTCGAACTACAACCCGGCCACTCCGATGATCGCGGACGTGGTCGCCATGCAGAGACTCTACGGCGCCTCAACGACGACGCGCACCGGCGACACGGTCTACGGCGTCAATACCAACCCCGACAGCGTCTTCGACGACCATGGCTCCTTGGCGCTCACCATTGTCGACAGCGGCGGCAGCGACACGCTGGACTATTCAAACGTCTATTACAGCCAAGTTTTGAACCTCAATCCCGAGACCTATTCGAACGTGAATGCGGGGGTGGGAAACCTCTCCATCGGGCGAGGGACGGTAATCGAGAACGCCGTCGGTGGAATGGGTGCGGATACACTCGTCGGCAATTCGGTCGCCAACAGGCTCGAGGGTCGCGACGGCGATGACAGGCTCACCGGCAATGCGGGGAGCGATACCCTGATAGGCGGCGCGGGCAACGATACGTTCCAGGACACAATGGCGGGTCTGAGCGGCGACACGATCTCGGACTTCGGCGTCGGCGACAAGATCGTCTTTACCGATGCAACGTTGGCCGGATTCTCATTCAACCTTGTCGGGAATACTCTGAACTTTAGCGGCGGCTCGCTGACCTTGAGCACTCTGGTCAACGGCGCCATCGTCGCCAGCGCAGCGGCGGGCGGCGGGGTTCAGCTGACGATCCCGGAGGTGAGCGCGAACGACGCTCGCAGCGACTTCAACGGCGATGGCAAGAGCGACATCCTGTGGCGCCACGACGACGGCCGGATCACCGACTGGCTCGGCACCGCCAACGGTGGCTTTGCGCCGAACGCCGCCAACTCGCTCAACAGCGTGTCGCTCGACTGGCAGGTTGCAACCACGGGCGACTTCAACGGCGATGGCCGTGACGACATCCTGTGGCGCAACACCGACGGCCGGATGACCGACTGGCTCGGCACCGCCAACGGCGGCTTCTCGGACAATGCCGCCAACGCCTACAACAGCGTCGCCACCGACTGGCATGTCGTTGGTTCGGGTGACTTCAACGGCGATGGCCGCGACGACATCCTGTGGCGCAACACCGATGGCCGGATCACCGACTGGCTGGGCACCGCCAACGGCGGCTTTGCGCCGAACGCCGCCAACTCGCTCAACGGCGTGTCGCTCGACTGGCACGTCCAACCGGACCTTATCCTCTGACCTTCGCGGCAGGCGCGAAATATCCGCATCCGTTCGACCATTTCAAACTTAGATCATCGGAATGGACCGGCCCCTTGCCCGCGCTTCCTCAAGCCAGCATTCAATTGCGTCCTTGAGATGAAGGAGGGCGATAACCCGGCTCTCCCCGTCCGAAACGCAGCCGACCAACTCGGGTGCGAAGGCAACAAAGCCGGAGCCAAGCCTTGGGCTAAGCGGGCGCACTTCTACTCGATACCCCTCGATGTTCATTCGATCTCCAGCATGCCTTCCGCCAGCTGCGCCAAGAGCATGATGTAGATCGGCTTGATCGGCCGTCCGGCGGGGATCGTGAGAAGCCCTTCAACATTCGGATGCGAGATAACGCAATGCGATCCGGGTGGAGGTGGCCTGCACCGCAACCCCAAGTTCCGACAGAGGAATTCGACATCCTCCATGGTCCAGTTGTTGCGCGGGTTCCGCTTCATCGCGACTAGGCGTTTCAGCGCTTGGCTGGCGGACATAACGCGAATTTAACAAAGACCTGGGCTCATCGCAAAAGCTGCTGCTCTCGCTCGCAAATCAAACGACGGATTCGAACGGAGAATGCAACCGATCAACCGGCGCAGATCAAATCTGTTGCCAACTTGCGTTCAGCATCTAGCCTAGGTTTCGTTGGCGACGAGCCGTCAGTTTTTGAGAGCGCATCATGTTCGATACCGTTGCCCACAATCTATTCGCGGTCACCGATCTCATCCTTCACTGGAACTTCGCACCGGGGACATGATTAGTGGCCGTCATCGAGCTACATCCTGGAATTCCAAATAACATCGTCCGCCTGTCGGTGAGGAAGCCGAGGCTAGTCCGCGAACATTATGAACGCGGTGATCTCATCATACTTTCGGACGTAAGGATCGATGCCGACTTCGACCGCATCGCCGCAGCCGAACCGACGGGAGGGACCTGCGTCCGCAAGCAGAAGTTCGTCTTCAGGAAAAGCGTCAACGGCAAGCCGGAGTGCCGTGCCTCGATCTGGAACCGCTTTTTCGGGCATCGGCTCGCGCAAGAGCCTTCCGCCTGCAAGGCTGTCCAAGAGGCGGTCGAGAAGGTCGACACCCAAGTGGATTCCTTGGTGCGCCGGCTTTTCGATCGCCACACGTTCATCAGGGATTTCACGGCCTGGAAGTTCCTCAGCATCGCGGGCGAGAACCTCCATATCGACAATCTTCCCAATCTGAACGACTCAACCCAAGTGCGCCTCTTCGTCAACGTGGATGGCAAACCGCGCCGTTGGAGCGTGGGCAGACACTGGCGTCACTACGCCGAACGCTACTTCTCCTCGGCCAACCTCCATGAACTCGCCGCCGATGCGACAGCTTTCAACGGAAGACTGAATCACACTGCATTCGGGCCCAGCTGGACGACGTGCGACGAGCCAAGGCACTTGGTCGAGTTCGATCCCGGCGAAGTCTGGCTCATCAACTCTGCAATCGTCGCCCATCAGGTCCGCGGTGGAGACCGATTGTGCAGCGCCAATTACGAATACCCTTACCGGCAGTGCATCAGCCGGAAGGAGACGTTGCCGGAGCTGATCAGGGAGGTCAGCCGGAACCACGGCCTGGATCTGGGACCTACGGATCCATCGTTCCGCTCAATGGTCTCCAGCCTGATCCGGCGTCGCGCGGCCTGAGCAATGGCCAAGATCGTCGTCAACCCTAGGATCCCCAACCGAATCCGGACGGTCGATTACCGAAAGTATGCGAATGCCACCCGTGCGGAGAGCGAGGAGCTGACCGACTGGTATGAGAACGGCGACCTGATCATCCTATCGGGCTATCGTTTCACGTCGGGTCGCGATGTGTTCTGCCGGGTGCCGTTCCCCAACAAGCGGGGTGAGAACAAGCTGATCCTCCACTTCGACGAGGACCGTCATGGTGAGCCGCCGCGCGAGCAGGAATGGGCTGCCGCCCGGGAGGCGGTGGCGAAAACGGACGTCAGCCAAGGCGAGTTCGAGGAAGCGGTACGTCTAGCCAATGATGAACTGCTGACCATCTCCGACCAGCTTTTTCGCCATTACGAATATTCGAAGCGCTTCTGCATCTACAATCTGACCGAGATGCTGGCGCACAATATGCATTTCGACAGCCCCCAGCACGCCGGCGATTTCACACAGCTGCGCGCCTTTGTGAACGTGGACACCTTCCCGCGCATTTGGCGCGTTGGCGGAACGCTCGAAGAAATGGTGGGCGATTGCTATCACTCGGCTGACCTCAAGCGGACAATCGGCAAGCATCCTCGAATGTTCTCCCGGCAAACGACTTTGGCCTCTTTCGGGGATCGGTACGAGAGCGGTGCGCACCCCTATCCAATGCACTCGATCGCGTTCCAGCCGGGCGAAGTTTGGTTCCTAAATCCGAACATGCTCGCGCACGAGGTGGTTTACGGTCGCCGAATTATGGATGGCGTATTCCTGTTCGAACGGTCCGGCCTTCGAAACCCCGCGCGATTCTACCCGGCAATGGTTGACCGCCTCCACCGCAAACATCTCGGGACGCTCGGCTATTGGTGGCGGAGATGGAAAGAAGGCTAGTCTCTTGTCGGCCCAGTGCCGCTAAGCCTGTCTTCCGCTCAAGGTGAACTTGAGTTGCCGGCCGCCTCACGACGGCCGGCGGGATCAATCTCAATGCTTCGTCAACGAGGCTGGATTTCCTCGACCGGCAGGCCGAGCTTCGCCAGCTGCGGCTTAACCGTCGAAGCGTCACCGACGACGACCCAGACGAAGCCGTTCGGATCGACGGCGCCACGGAGCGCCGCATCGAGCGACGCCTTGGTCTGCGCGCCATACTTGCCGGCCAGCAGCTCGTAATAATTATCGGGGCGCCCGTAGAGCGCGTTCGTCTGCATCGCCGACAGCACCGAGACCGACGTCTCGAACTGGCCCGGAAGCTGGCTGACGCGGTTTGCGAGGTTGCGGCTGAGCTCCTCGTCCGTGACGCCCTTGGTCGTCAGGAACTCGCGGATGTCGTGCTGCAGCGCCTTGATCGAATCCCCCGTTCGGTCTGACTGGACCGGAGCCGACACGACATAGGGCACGACCTTGGCATTGAGCTGCGTCGTTCCGCGAACGCCGTACGACCAGCCCTTGGTTTCGCGCAGATCCATGTTGATTCGCGACAGGAACTGCACTCCGAGCACGTCGTTGGCGAGCGTCAGTGCCGCCATCTCGCCGCGTGGATCGACCGGTGTCACCTGGCCGCCGACGATGATCGATTGCGGCGAACCCGGACGGTCGATGAGGACGATGCGTTCGGCGTTCGGACGCGGCGGAGGGGCCGTGAATGCCTTTTCGCCTTTCGCGACCGTGGGCGCGGCCCAAGTTCCGAAATGCGCTTCGAGCTGCTGCTGGACGTCCGCCAGCGGCAGGTTCGAGACCACGAAAATCTCGAGATTGTCGGGCCGCAGCCAGCGCTTCTGGAAGCCGACGAGATCGTCGCGGGTGAACGCCTTGACGGCTGCCGGATCGCCCGAGCCGACCGCCGCATAGGGATGGGTCGGACCGTAGAGAAGCGACGGCAATGCCCGTCCCGCCATGCGCTCGGGAGTCTTCTGCTCCTGCGCGATGCCGGTGAGGATCTGCGTCCGGACGCGCTCCACCTCCGGCTGATTGAAGTCAGGCCGCTGGACGATGTCGGAAAGCAGGTCCAGCGACGGGCCGAGGTTGGCGCTCAGCGCCGACATCGTGACGTTGCTGACGTCCGCGCTACCCTGCGCCGCGATCTGCGCACCGAGCCGCTCTTCGTCCTCGGCGATCTGCTGCGAGCTCTTGCCCGCGGCTCCCTCGTCGAGAAGCGCCAGCGTCATTCCCTGCAGCCCGCGACCGGTCGGCGCGTCAGCCGCGTAACCGGCGTCAAAGCCGAGCGCGAGCTGGGTGACCGGAACGGTCGTGCGCTGCGCGTAATTGACCTTGACGCCGTTCGAGAGAGTGACGTGCTGGACGGCCGGGAAATCGAGCGCGGGGTTGGTTCCGATGCCTGGAATCTGGCGCTCGACCTTCGGGGTCTTGATGTCGGCGCTCTTGCCCTTCTTCGGCTTGAACTTGGTCTCTTCGTACGGAGGGCGGTCGCCGGGCTCGAGCCGGATCGTGAATACCGGGCGCGTCAGCCATTGCTGCATCACCGCCTTGACGTCCGCGGGGGTCACCGCGGCATAAGCGTCGAGCGTCTTCTTGTAGAAGTCGCTGTCCCCAACGAAGACCTGCCCTTCTGCGAGCGCGACCGCCTTGCCGCCAAAGCCGCCGACCTGCTCAAGCCCGCGGATTCGCCCGCTGACCTCGCGGGTTGCGGCGCGGCGGACTTCGTCTTCGGTCGGACCATTGGCGATGAAATCGGCCATGATCTCGTCGAGACGCTTTTCGACGACCGCCGGATCGACCCCCGGTTTCACGGTCGCGTCGACCTCGAACATGCCGATGCGCTGGAACGGCTGGAGGCCGGCGCTGACTCCGACGGCGAGCTTTTCATTTCGAACGAGGATGTTGTCGAGGCGAGAGCTGGCGAGGCCGCCGAGGATCGAGCCGGCAATGTCGAGCGCCGCAAGCTGGTTCGACTGGAGCCCTGGGACCGCCCAGTGCTTCTGGATCTGAACCGCGGCAACGCGATCCTTCATGACGATCGACTTCGAAGCTTGAAGCGTCGGTACGTCGGCGGCGGCGGGGTTGTTGACCGGGCCGGACTTGATCGCTCCGAAATACTTCTCGACCAGGGGCTGAGCCTCGGCTGGCGTGATGTCGCCGGCAAGCACGAGCACGGCATTGTTCGGGCCGTACTTGTCGATGAACCATTCCTTCACCGTCGCGAGGCTGGCGGCGTCGAGATCGGCCATCGAGCCGATCGTCGAGTGATGGTACGGATGCCCTTCCGGGAAGAGGTTGCCGAGCACCTCATATTCGGTCAGCCCACCGGGCTGGTTGTCGCCCTGCCGCTTCTCGTTCTGGACAACGCCGCGCTGGTTATCCAGCTTCTCCTGGGTCACGGCGCCGAGCAGATAGCCCATGCGGTCGGACTCCATGAACAAGGTCCGCTCAAGCGCCGCCTTGGGAACCGTCTCGAAGTAGTTCGTGCGGTCGAACCAGGTCGTGCCGTTGTAATCGGTCGCGCCGATCTGCTGCAGGTAGGTGAAATAGTCGCCGGGGAGGTTGTCCGACCCGTTGAACATCAAATGCTCGAACAAATGCGCGAAGCCGGTCTTGCCCTTCGGCTCGTCCTTCGATCCGACATTGTACCAGGTGCTCACCGCGACGATCGGTGCCTTGTGGTCCTCGTGAACGAGGACCGTCAGGCCGTTGGCGAGCTTGAACGCGGTGTGCGGGATCGCGACTTCCTGGACGAGCGCACTGACTGGAGCGGGTTCGGCGGGAGCGGGCGCAGCTACGGGAGCGGCTGGCTGCGGCGCGACTTCGGTCCTCGGCGCGCTCGCGCAGGCGGCGAGCAGTGACGCGCTCGCAAGCAATACGGCAAGACGATTCTTGTTGTTCATGAGACCCTTAACTCCCCTCGAATCGGGTGATTGCTGTAGGGTGGCCGCCGGTCAGCGCAAGGCGCTTCGACCGACGGGCCGCCGACATCGACCAACGGATGGAACCTGGCGTTACTGCCCGGGAACGCCCAGGATATCGCCGAGACCGAACTTCTTCTTTTTCTTTGGCGGCTGCTGACCCTGAGGTACCGCCTGGTCTGGCCCGGCACCGATCTGCGGCATTCCGAGCATCATCGACGAGACCGTTTTGAACCGGGCCGTGGCTGTCCATTTCGGGGCCTTCGGTGCCTCTGCGAAATAGGCTTGGGGGCCATAGCCGATCATCATGATCATTCCCGCGGGGGATAGCTTGGCGACTTCCGATGGAAGCGTGCACTGCGTCGTCTGGGGGCTGAGGACGTGGCCGGTGCCGATCAGGCGTTTCACTTCGGTCGGCGAAATATAGTCCAGCATCGTGGCCATCGCCGCGGCCTTCGACGAGCTCCATACCAGCACGTCGCCGTTCTGGCCGGAGCCGAACATCGCGAGCGCATAGCCGGTCGCGGTCGGTGCCGGAGTCCAGCCAAGCTGCACCGCTCCGGACGGAAGCGCTCCTGTCTCCCTGAGATTGAGCGCCGGCATGAAATCCTGAGCGAGCGTGAAGCCGATCGGCGGCGAATAATTGCCCTCGACCTTGTGCGCTCCGACCAGGGACCCGTTCACCGGCACCGGGCGGCGGTCATCCTTGTTCGGCCACTCGCCGTAGCCCGGCGCGCTGCGCGGGATGTTCGCCATGCGGGCGAAATCGGCCATGCCGGCCATTCCCGGCGGGACCTGCCCGGCCGCGGCCTTGGCGAAGTCGATGACCGTCGGTTGGCCCGGGCCGACATGCTCGCCGCAGCCCCAATAGACGACCATGCGGCCCTTCGGCTGCTGATAGGGATAGGTCTGCGTCGCGGGCTTGGGCGTCGCCGGAGCGATCAGAGGAAGGCTCGGGCCCATCTGCAATCCCGGCGGAATCAGATGGTTTGCTTCCGGTGCCGCGGGAGCCTTGGTCCTCGAGGCGAGCCTCAGCTCGAGAGTGTGCGAATAGGCCGGCGCATTGCCCGACATCATGTTCATCATCTGCGACATGCTCGGACGGCCGCCACCGCCCATCATGCCGCCGAAGCCGCCGACCGTCGCGGCGTCCATCCAGTAGTTGGCGATGGGCGGAGGCGGCGGCGGAGCCTTCGCTGGCGCCGCCGCATAAACTGCTGCTCCGAACGCGGCTGAACTTACACCCACAGCCAGGATGCTGAATTTGTTCATCGATTTGCCCCCTTTGAAGCGCCGCTTATCCAACGGCCTCGCGCTTCCTTCAATCCCCTGCTAGCGCCGCGCCCGAAATGAAAGACATTACGAAAATCCGCAATTTCTCGATCATTGCGCACATCGACCACGGGAAGAGCACGCTCGCCGACCGCCTGATCCAGCGCACGGGTGGCCTCTCCGAGCGCGAGATGACGCACGGGCAGATCCTCGACAATATGGAGATCGAGCAGGAGCGCGGGATCACCATCAAGGCCCAGACCGTCCGCCTCGAGTGGAACGGCTATGAGCTGAACCTGATGGATACGCCGGGACACGTCGACTTCGCCTATGAGGTGAGCCGGAGCCTCGCGGCTTGCGAGGGCGCCCTCCTCGTCGTCGACGCCGCCCAGGGCGTGGAAGCGCAGACTCTCGCCAACGTCTACCAGTCGATCGAGCATGACCATGAGATCGTACCGGTCATCAACAAGATCGACCTCCCCGCCGCCGACCCCGAGGGCGTTCGGCAGGAGATCGAGGAGATCATCGGCCTCGACGCGTCCGAGGCCGTCCTCGCCTCCGCGAAAAGCGGAATAGGCATCGACGAGGTCCTGCAGGCGATCGTCGACAAGATTCCCTCGCCCAAGGGCGACCGCGACGCGCCCTTGAAGGCGATGCTCGTCGACAGCTGGTACGACCCCTATCTCGGAGTCGTCATTCTGGTCCGGGTGATGGACGGCGTCATCAAGAAGGGCCAGCAGATCAAGTTCATGGCCGCCGGCACGACCCACCTCGTCGACCGCGTCGGCTGCATGCGTCCGAAGATCGAGCAGCTTCAGGAGCTGGCCGCGGGCGAGATCGGATTCATCACCGCGCAGATCAAGGAAGTCGCCGAAACCCGCGTCGGCGACACCATCACCGATGCCAAGCGGCCCGCCGCCGAGCCGCTTCCCGGGTTCAAGGAAGTCCAGCCGGTCGTCTTCTGCGGCCTGTTTCCCGTCGACGCCGCGGACTTCGAGAAACTGCGCGACAGCCTCTACAAGCTCCGCCTCAACGATGCGTCGTTCAGCTTCGAAATGGAAACCAGCGCCGCGCTCGGTTTCGGCTTCCGGTGCGGCTTCCTCGGTCTCCTCCACCTCGAGATCATCCAGGAGCGGCTCACCCGCGAATATGACCTCGACCTCATCACCACTGCGCCGAGCGTGGTCTACGAGGTGTTCCTCCGCGACGGGAAGAAGCTGGAGATCCACAATCCCGCCGACTGGCCAGATCCAAGCACCATCGAGCGGGTCGAGGAGCCATGGATCGACGCGACCATCTACGTTCCTGACAGCTACCTCGGAGCGGTTCTGAAGCTCTGCCAGGACCGCCGCGGCATCCAGAAGGACCTGACGTATGTCGGCAGCGGCAGCCACGCGCGGGCGATGCTTCGCTACGAGCTCCCGTTGAACGAAGTGGTGTTCGACTTCTACGACCGCTTGAAGTCGATCAGCCGCGGTTATGCGAGCTTCGACTATCACCAGGTCGGCCATCGCGAGGGCGACCTCGTGAAGATGAGCATCCTCGTCAATAACGAGCCGGTCGATGCGTTGAGCATGATCGTCTACCGCGGCAACGCGGAGCAGCGCGGCCGCGGCATGTGCGAGCGGCTGAAAGACCTGATCCCGAGGCACTTGTTCAAGATCCCGATCCAGGCCGCGATCGGCGGCAAGGTCATCGCCCGCGAGACCATCGCCGCGCTGCGAAAGGACGTCACCGCCAAATGCTACGGCGGCGACGCGACCCGTAAGCGCAAGCTCCTGGAGAAGCAGAAAGAGGGCAAGAAGCGGATGCGGGAGTACGGAAGCGTCTCGATCCCTCAAGAAGCCTTCATTGCGGCGTTGAGGATGGGCGACGAGAGCTAAGATCGGCCCGACCGGGCCCGTCAAGCGTTGTCGGCTGCAAATGCCGACGCTTTACGGCGCGGAAGGCATGCTTCCGCATCAGGAGACCATCTAACCATGACCTACAACAGCTCATTCCAAGACCGCGCCGGCCAGGCCGCTCAGGCGAAGCAGAAGGCGCTGGAGCAGTACCGATCAAGGCCGCCGATCGACGAGAAGGTCGCCGCCGAACGCGTGGCCGCCGGGCAGCGGCGGGA
>JBKPKZ010000007.1:0-1175 GCA_046731355.1 Pseudomonadota bacterium
ACGAGGCGCTGACCGCCGTCCGCTCGATCGACGACGACCGCATCCTTCGCCGCCTTCGGGCGCTCGTGGAAGCGGTGCTTCGGACCAACGCCTTCTCGCAGAAGGCGGACGAGGCGCTCGCATTCAAGATCAATTCGTCACTGGTCCCGGGCCTGCCGCGTCCGGTGCCATGGCGCGAAATCTGGGTCTACAGCCCGCGCGTCGAAGGCGTTCACCTGCGCGGCGGCCCGGTGGCCCGTGGTGGACTTCGCTGGTCCGACCGCCGCGACGATTTCCGCACCGAGATCCTGGGCCTGATGAAGGCGCAGGTCGTGAAGAACGCGGTCATCGTTCCGACTGGAGCGAAGGGCGGTTTCTATCCCAAGCAGCTCCCGCCGACCTCGAACCGCGACGCCTGGTTCGCGGAAGGGACGGAAAGCTATCGGATCTTCATCCGTTCCCTGCTCTCGGTCACCGACAATATCCTCGAGGACAAGGTCGCTCATCCGGAGGGCGTGGTGATCCACGATGGCGACGATCCCTATTTCGTCGTCGCGGCCGACAAGGGCACCGCGACCTTCTCCGATGTCGCGAACGCAATCGCTCTCGATCGCAATTTCTGGCTTGGCGACGCGTTCGCCAGCGGTGGCTCGCATGGCTACGACCACAAGGCGATGGGCATCACCGCGCGCGGTGCCTGGGTCTCCGTGCAGCGCCACTTCCTCGAGATGGGAATCGACGTTCAAACCGATCCGATCACGGTTGCGGGCGTCGGCGACATGTCGGGAGACGTCTTCGGCAACGGCATGCTTCTGTCGAAGGCCATCAAGCTGGTCGCCGCATTCGACCACCGCCACATTTTCATCGATCCCAATCCCGACCCGGCGACGAGCTGGGAAGAGCGCAACCGAATGTTCAACCTGCCCCGCTCCAGCTGGGACGATTACGACCGGTCGAAGCTGTCAAAAGGCGGTGGAGTCTATCCCCGGACGCAGAAATCGATCGAGCTCAGTTCGACCGCTCGTCAGGCCCTCGGAATCGACCCGTCGATCACTGACCCGGCCGGCATCATGAACGCCATCCTCAAGGCGCCGGTCGACCTGCTCTGGTTCGGCGGCATCGGGACCTATGTGAAGTCGTCGCTCCAATCGAACGTCGACGTCGGCGATCCCGCCAATGACTCGATCCGCGCCGAC
>JBKPKZ010000008.1:0-8972 GCA_046731355.1 Pseudomonadota bacterium
TCGTGGGCGCTGTGGCGGAGGCGTACGTCGTATGCGCGGTTTGGTCGATCGTCTCGACGATCATCCAAGTGATGCGGATCGGTCAGGCCCACGCAAGCCGTCCGATCACGTCCTGGCTCTATTGAGACCGGCCTCCATGAACCTTGATGTGCCGTTGGAAGGCCGTAAGTGGATCGCGTGAGCCCGCCTGCATGCTGACCGATCTGCGCCAGGAACCGGCGGCCGCTAGCGCCGGCGAGAGCGATATTTGCATCATCGGCTCCGGGGCCGCGGGACTCACCCTGGCGCGCCGGCTCGCAGAGCTCGGCCATAGAGTCACGTTGCTCGAAAGCGGCGGGCTCGATTTCGAGCAGAAAACGCAGAATCTGTACTGCGGCGCCAATGTTGGCATGCCCTATTATGATCTCGACCAAAGCCGCCTTCGCTTCTTCGGCGGGACGGTCTCGATCTGGGGTGGGCGATGTGCGCTGCTCGACCCCATCGATTTTCAGCATCGTGAGTGGGTGCCGCACTCAGGCTGGCCGATCGCGCGCGAGGGCCTTCTGCCTTTCTACAAGCAAGCCCACAGCATGCTCGAGCTCGGCGAGTTCAACTATGACCGAGACGTTTGGGCCGCGCTCGGCGTCGGCGATCCGGGCTTCGATCCGGCACGGATCGATGTGGCGCTGTGGCGTTTCGACGAGGTCCGAGAGCGCTTCGCGGCATCGCGCGCACGCGACCTGTTTGAGTCACCGCGGCTGCGTATCCTGCTCCATGCCAATGC
This sequence comes from Pseudomonadota bacterium, assembly GCA_046731355.1. GTDB lineage: Bacteria > Pseudomonadota > Alphaproteobacteria > Sphingomonadales > Sphingomonadaceae > Sphingomicrobium. Next base: position 764 of record JBKPKZ010000008.1, read on the forward strand.
TGTGAAAATTCAAGCGGACGCGGAAGGACGCCAGATTCAGCATATCGAGGTTCTCTCGCTCGACGGCCCAGCGCTTCAGGTGCGTGCCCGACGCTACGTTCTCGCGTGCGGCGCGATCGAAAATTCCCGCCTGCTGCTGGCCTCGAACGACGTCGAACCTGACGGGATCGGCAATTCACACGATCAGGTCGGACGCTTCTTCATGGAGCATCCTGCCGGGCGCATCGCCAAGATCGCCACGTCTCAACCGTTCGAGATGTGGTCCACTTTCCGGAAGCGTTTCATGCGCGACGGAACGCCGCTCGCCCCGGCGTTGCGGCTCGGAGACGAGACTCAGGAGCGAGAGCGGGCGCTCAACGGCATTGTCACTCTGAAGTTGCAGCGCGATCCGAAGCTCGGTCTGACCATCAGCAACAAGCTCTACCACGGGATCAAGCATTCGGTTGACCCGACGCGGAGCGGCCGCGCGCTCGATCACATTTACCGAGGCGTCCGTGCCTGGCTTCAGGCGCACATTCGGGACACGCTGGCGCGAGCGCGTGCAAACGCAGGGAAGACCAGCCTCTATCTGATCACGCGCGGTGAGCAGGCACCTAACCCGGACAGCCGCGTTCTATTGTCGGAAGAGCGCGACGCATTCGGCAATCCTCGCGCCAACCTGGATTGGCGGCTGGGCGAACTCGACAAGCACAGCCAGCGCGTATTGGTGCGCACATTCGATGCCGAACTCCGACGGTTGGGAAAGGGGACCGCGACGCCGAGCGACTGGCTCAGCGATCCGGATCCACAATGGCCGATCGACCCGACGGTCGGAAACCATCCGCTCGCCAACTACCACCAGATGGGCGGCACAAGGATGAGCGACGATCCCGCCAAGGGCGTGGTCGACGCCGATTGCCGCGTCCATGGTTATGACAATCTGTATGTCGCGGGCAGTTCCGTGTTTCCGACAGGTGGCTGGGCCAATCCGACACTGACGATCATTGCGCTATCGCTCAGGCTGGCCGAACACCTGCACCTGACCAAAACCTAGGCTGCGTTCGACTGTTGCACTTCCGTTTGCTGTTGCCACCAGCAGCTGAACATCGCGATGGCGTAGAGGATTCGGCCATGGTCGGCGCGGCCGGCTCGGTGCTCATTGAACAATCGCTCGACGGCCTGCGGCTGAAGATAACCGCTCGCGGCCGCACCGCTGTCGTTCCAGGCCTCCCGGGCGAAGTCGCTGAACTCGCCGCGGAACCAGTCCCTGAAGGGTAGCTGGAAGCCAAGCTTGCGCGTGTCGAGCGCAGCAGCCGGCACCCAGGGTTCCACGGCCTTTCGAAGCGCATATTTGCCGATCTTGCCGCGTAGCTTCATGTCCAGCGGCATGGTCAGGCTCCAGTCGACGAAGTGGTGCGAGAGGAACGGAACCCGCGCTTCCAGCGAATGCGCCATGCTTCCGCGGTCGAGGCGGTTGAGCAAAGAACCCGGCATGTGGATCGCGATGTCGGCAAGCATGAACTGTTCGAGCGGATGGAGCGAGTGTGCCTCCGCAAATCCGAAATATTCCCGTTCGAGGCGAAGGAAACGATCCTCGCCATCCTGCCGCGAATAAAAGCCCTCGTTGTAAAGCCGTTCGCGCACTTCCGGCTGTGAAATCTGGGTGCTCTCGAAGAAGCGCTGAAAATTATTCTTGAGCAACGCCGAGCCGCGGCGGCGGCGGAGTTTCTGCCAGCGATAATTGGACTCCGTGGAGCGCCCGGGCACCAGCTCGACGGCGGCAGTCACCGGGCCCAACGCGGCCAGGAGCGGCCGCAGTCGAGCGGCTCTCAGAGCCGTACGCTGGCGCTTGTATCCGGCGAAAATCTCGTCCGAGCCTTCGCCGCACAGAACGACTTTGACGTGCTCCGCTGCGAGACGCGAGAGGTGCCAGATCGGCACCGCGGCAGTCGCCGCGCACGGTTCGTCGAAAGCAGCCTGCACAGCCGGAAGGAGGTCACCCGCCCGCGCGGGCTCCAGTGGCAGAACGATATGCTCGGCGCCGAGGTGCTCGGCGATCCGCCGCGCTGACTCTGTCTCGTCCATCGACGTGCCGGGGAAGCCGATCGTGAACGCCTTGACCGGCGCGGAGGCAACGCGGGTCATCGCCGCGACGATGGCGCTGGAATCGAGGCCGCCCGAAAGGAAAGCGCCGACGGTGACGTCCGCGAGCATATGCCGCTCCACCGTCGCTTGCACGCGTGCACGCGTCTCCTCCACCCACTGTGCTTCGCTGAGGTCGTGGCGCACACGGAAGCGCGGCCGCCAGAATTCGCGGACTTCTGTTTCACCGGTGGGGCCGATGCGCAGCAGATGTCCGGGCTCGAGGCTCCGCACCTGCCGATAGATCGAGCGCGGCCGCTGGACGTGGCCAAACATGAAGAAGTCGTGGACGCCGCGCTCGTCGAGGTCGAACTGATGGTTCGGAAGAACGCGCAGGGCCCGGATCTCGGACGCGAAGGCGAAGCCGCCTCGCTGCTCGGTCAGATAGAGCGGCTTGATCCCGAGCGGGTCGCGTGCAAGCACCAGCTGCCGTTCGACCCGGTCCCAGATCGCCACGGCATACATTCCGTCGAGCTTAAGCCAGGCCTCATCCCCCCAATGCAGCCAGCTTGCGAGCAGGGTCTCGGTGTCGCTGTGCGTCCGGAACGCGATTCCAGCCGCCTCCAACTCGCGGCGCAGGTCGAGATGGTTGTATATTTCGCCGTTGAAGACGATCGCGTGGCGACCGTCCTCCGAGAAGATGGGCTGATGCCCGCCGGCGAGGTCGATAATGCTGAGCCGTCGCATGCCGAAGCCAAAATCGCCGTCGGTGAAGTAGCCGGCGTCATCGGGCCCGCGGTGGACGATGCGATCGCATTGCCGAGCAACGACGTCCCGTTCTACCGGACGCCCGGCCCGGCGGTACCACCCCGCGATGCCGCACATGTGAAATTGTCCTTTTCATCGATGTGACGAAGGCCGCAGATTGCAGAATGCAGATTGCAGATTGCGTTTGCTAAGTCGAGCGGGCGCAGGCGCAGCGGCGTTGGTCGCGAAGGGTCGCTCTTCGGGCGAAGCCGAATGGCAGCCACTTTTGCTCAATCTTCGTGTCGAAGGGATAGGCGCGCTGATTAAGTGTGCGGGCAATTGTTGGAACAAGGCCAACGTGCGCCAAAATAGCGGCGTCTGTTCAATTCGCTAAAGCTTAAGGCACGACGGACACCCTTTCCGCCATCGTCCCCTTGCTCACAACCAGACTGACGGTGCCCAAATTCATTGAGGACCCTCGCTACGCGCCTATGGGTTTGCCTCGGGTCTCAGGAAGGAGCAGTGTTCCGATGATCACGGTGGCCGCCGCGACGATAACCGGGTACCAAAGCCCTGCGTAAATGTTGCCCGTCGCGGCGACGATTGCGAAGGCGATCGTCGGGAGGAATCCGCCGAACCATCCGTTGCCGATATGGTACGGCAGCGACATTGACGTGTAGCGAATGCGCGCAGGGAAAAGCTCCACGAGCATCGCTGCGATCGGCCCGTAGACCATGGTGACGTAGATCACGAGCAGGGTTAGGATCGCGATGGTCAGCGGCCGATCGATCTCGGCCGGATCCGCCTTCTCGGGATAGCCTGCATCGGCCAACCCAGCCTTTAGCGCTGCTTGGAAGCTGGCCTTGTCGGTGGCTTCAATCATTCGCTCGCCGATCGAGACCTCGCCATTGCCGTAGAAATCTTGCGCATAGGGCACGCCGGCTTTTGCAAGGTACGACTTCGCAATATCGCAACCCGTCTTGTCGAACGCCTTCTTTCCGATCGGATCGAACTGCACTGAGCATGTCTCTGGAGAGGCATAGACCGTGACGGGCGCTCGGACCTGAGCCTCATAAAGCGCTGGGTTCGCCGCTTTCGACAATGCATCGAAAAGCGGGAAGTAAGTCAGGGCAGCGATCAGGCAGCCGGCGAGGATGATCTTCTTGCGGCCCATGCGATCGGATAGCCACCCGAAGACGAGGAAGAACGGCGTCCCGATCGCCAAGGCAATGGCGATCATGATGTTCGCCGTCGCCCCATCAACCCGCAGGATCTTCTCCAGGAAGAAAAGAGCGTAGAACTGGCCGGTGTACCAGACCACCGCTTGACCGGCGACCGCGCCGAACAATGCGATGAGCACCAGCTTCAGGTTCGGCCATCTCGCGAACGCTTCGGTCAACGGAGCTCGAGAGGTCGTGCCTTCGGCCTTCATCTGGCGGAAGACGGGGCTCTCCTCGAGCTTGAGCCGGATCCACATCGATACCGCGAGCAGAACGATCGAGATCAGGAACGGCAGACGCCAACCCCAGGCGGCAAAGGCCTCTTCACCCAAGGTCGTGCGCGTCGCGATGACGACCAGAAGAGCCGTGAAAAGACCCAGGGTCGCTGTCGTCTGGATGAAGCTGGTGTGCAGGCCGCGGCGCGCGTCGGGTGCATGCTCGGCGACATAGGTGGCCGCCCCGCCATATTCCCCGCCGAGCGCCAGGCCCTGAAGAATTCGCAGGCTCACCAGAAGGACGGGTGCCGAAACTCCGATACTCGCGTAGCTGGGCAGCAAGCCGACAAGGAACGTCGAGAGACCCATGATCGCCATGGTCACGAGGAAGGTGTTCTTTCGGCCGACAAGATCGCCAATTCGGCCGAAGAAGATTGCGCCGAGCGGCCGGACGGCGAAGCCTGCAGCGAAGGCCGCGAGAGCAAGGATGAAACCAGTCGTTTCGTTCACCCCCGAGAAGAATTGTGCCGACAGCACCGTGGCGAGAAGGCCATAGAGGTAGAAGTCATACCATTCGAAAACGGTGCCGAGTGACGATGCCGCGATGACGAGCGTCGATCGCTGGCGTTCGGTTTTCCCGGCGTCAGATGCAGTGGTTGCAGCTGTATTCAAAGCCCCCTCCGGCAAACTCGTGCTCGGCGCATAATTGTCTGGAGCGCCATGGTCCGCAATGGCCGTCGGCCATCGCCTCGCTCATTCAAATGCTAGCGGCGCTTGAGAGCCTGACTCTCGGAAACGATCGCTGGCTTGCGGCAGGAAGAGGCTGGCCTGCCTTCTGCCTCAGAACAGGTGTTGCCGAAGGAACTCGTAGGACCGCTGGTTGGCGAGGTTTGCGGCGTCCGCATTGTAATGCGCGCCATTGTGGCGGGAGAAGGCATGGTATTGGCCAGGATAACTGTAGACGATCGCATTCGGCTTCGTTGCTAACGCTTCCTTGATCTCCGCCTGGGCGGCCCTGGAGATGAACTCGTCCTCCTCGGCCAGGTGCATCAGGAGAGGAGAGTCGAGCTCGCCGACCTCATCGAGGTATTTCTCCGTGTCGCCGCCATGGAATGCGACGCCCGCGTCGGTTCCGTATCGAGCGGCCGTCAGGAATACCATCAACCCTCCGAAACAATAGCCGAGCAGGCCCACCTTGCCGGTGCAATCGGGAAGGTCGGCCACGACGGCGGCCGCATCTCTGACGTCCTTGGCGCCGGTATCGCGGTCATATTCCTGATATAGACGAACCGCATGCTGCCAGTCCGCATCCGAGCTGGCATTGAGGTCGATACCCGGTTCCTGGCGCCAGTAGAGATCGGGCGCGACCGCAATAAAGCCCTGTCCGGCAATCTCGTCGCAATGTCCGCGAATGTCGGCGTTCACGCCAAAGACTTCCTGGAGGACGACGACTGCGGGCGCCGGCAAAACGCTCGGCTTGGCGATGTAGGCCTTGAACGAGCCGTCCCTGCCCTGAATCGTGAGTTGATCGTTCATGTCATTCCCGTTCTGCTTAGTGTTCCGAAGGCTCGGAGATGAAGTGCTAAGCAGCAACCAACGGAGCGACGGGCTCCTCTTCGCCTATAGCTTGCCGAACCGCCTCGCGCGCCGAGACGCGATCGAATAAGTCTGCGAGCCGCTGCGGAAGCTCGATGTCGTGGTTCTTCGCCCAGCGCAGCATGACGAAGAGATAGGCGTCGGCAGTGCTGAAGCGATCGCCGAACAAGTACGGCCCTCGCATCCGGTTCGCGACGATGTTCAGGCGTTTCAGAACAGCCACTTTCGCGGCTGCCCGGTCGGCCTCGCTGGAGTCGTGGAAGTAGGGTTTGAAGGCGATGTGCAGCTCCGTGGACAAGAATGAGAGCATCTCGATCAGCCTCGTCCGGGCCATCGATCCCTCGGCGGCAAGCTGCGGCGCACGCTCGGCCAGGAGCGATAGGATCGCGACGTTCTCAGTGACCGGGGCGCCATCGTCGAGAATGAGCAGTGGAACGCAGCCGGCTGGATTGAGCGCTGTGAAATCGGCGCCGCTTTCCGTCCGCTGCGCCTTGAGGTCGACCTTCTCGAATTCAGCCGGAATGCCTTCTTCACGCAGCGAGATGTGCGTCGCGAGACTGCAGGCCCCGGGGGAATAGTATAGCTTCATCATTCGACCTCCCGCTTAGCCATTCTTGAACGCCTCCCATTCCTTAAGCCGCTCGGCGATGAGTTTGGCCCGCTTCTTATCGTCGCGACCTTCCAGGACTTCGACCTCATCAGGATCGGCCCGCCAATAGACGCCCGCCGTGCGCGCATTGAGGCTTGGGTCCGAGTCCGACCTCACGATGAAATAGCCGTTGGCACGATCCTCGGACTCGAGCTGAATTTCGCCGGTGCCGTTGATTTGCGGAACGTCCACGTCCAGCGGGCGCTCGCCCTTCCAGTAGTAAAACAGGCCCGATTGGTCCTTCTGCTTTGCCGCCTCGCTCCAATATCTCGCGGTAAGGCGGCCGTCGCTTTTCCACGAGCGGCCGGTCAGGCCCAAGCAGCCGTCATGCTCGCGGGCGATCTTCAGCAGGCTGACCGCCGAGGGCTCTTTTTCCGTGCGTGGAGTCATCGAGAACTGCCACCATGGGCCCTCGATGCGGGCAAGTCGGCCTTCGTCCTCGATCGAGGTTCGAAGTTTCTGATTGATCAACCGCATCCCGGCGGGTGTCGTCTCGGGATCGTACCGGACTGCCGTCAGTCCGAGGAGGTCTGTCGGAAGCTTGGCTCCATTGGCATGGAGAATGAAGGTTCTGCGCATGCCGAGCACGCCACCGAAAAGTCCCGCCTCAAATACGACATTGTCGCGCGGCGACGCCTGGCCGAACGTCGGGTCGGAAGCGCCCGGAGGAGCGGAGGTCCAGTCATCTTGGGCGAAGATGAACACCGCGAAATCGACCTGCCGAGTAAGCTCCAGCAACCTTTCGAGCGTATTCACTCCGGGATTGAACGATGTCGTCCAGGGCTCGACGTCAGCAATGTCGCCAAGACCGCGGATCAAGGCCTGAAGCAGCTTTTCCTGCTTGCCAGAAGAACCCAGAAAGATCCGAGGCTTGCCCACAATAGCTCCGCGGAAGATTTGTGTGATCACCAGAGGATCGGCGGCATAGGCCGAGACCCAAAGCTACTGGGCGAGCCGCCGCCTATAACCTCGGAGCTTTCACCTGTGAACGGCGAGTTGGAACGCCCGGAAAATCAGGCTCGCTGCACGTCCCTGTCGCGCGACCCGTCGATGCTCCACGAGCCGGGTCCGGCCGATGAGAGGTAGAGGAAGACGAAGCAGAAGAGGATCGCCGCGTCGCCTTGGTTCACGACCGGCCAGAAGCTCTGCGGGAAGTGGAACAGAAAGTAGCCGATCGCGATCTCCCCGGCCATGAGGAAGGCCGCAAGGCGAGTGAACAATCCGAGGGCGACGAGCACACCCCCAACGATTTCAATGATCGCGGCGGCGAGGAGCAGCGGCGGAAGCGGATCGGGCACACCAGGCTGAGGCACCGGGAAATGGAAGAGCTTGGCGGTTCCGTGCTCCATGAAGAGCAGTGCGGCTATGATTCGAAGCAGCGCCAGCAGTTGCGGCTGCCATTTTTCGAGCAAACGGAAATCCATTGCGATGCTCCTCTGTAAGGTCGTTACGGTGGGTTATCGGAAACCCGGGATCGCCGCCAGAAGTGTCACCGATGTTACCGCGTCGGCTTAGAGCCGGCTGACATCGAGGACGGCCTGCGCAAAAGCTCGCGGCGCTTCCTGCGGGAGGTTGTGGCCGATCCCGCCGGTTATGGTGCGGTGCTCATATTTGCCAGTGAACTTGGCGCGATAGGTTGACGGCTCCGGATGCGGGGCGCCATTCGCATCGCCTTCCATCGTGATCGTCGGGACAGAGATCGTCGGGCCGCCCGCTAGTCG
>JBKPKZ010000009.1:0-15096 GCA_046731355.1 Pseudomonadota bacterium
CATGTAGTCCGACTGCATGATCCGATCGATCACGCGACACTCCGGTTCTTGCGCTGCCAGAAGAAAAACACCGGGACCCCTGCGAGGAGGATCGCGTACCCGACAAGACTGTTGATGGGCGCGTTCCATACGGTGGCGACCAGTACGACAAGGCATGTGGCGATGAAGACAATGGTCGTGAACGGGTGGCCGGGAAGTATCCTGGCCAACGGAATTTCGGATCGCCTGCGGAAGACGAAGACCGTTGCCGCAGTAAGGGCGAAGAAAAGCGTGTCGACCGAGGTGACGTAGCTCAGGATCTGTCCGAACGTTCCCGACAGCGCGATTGCGGCCGTGACGACGCCCTGCAGAAGGATTGCAATGACAGGAACGCGGCTCTTCTCCGAGACCGTCGCGACGCTGCGGAAGAACAGGCCGTCCGCGGCCATTGCGAAATAGACGCGCGGTGCTGTCAGCATGCCCTGGCTGAGAAAGCCAAGGGCCGAAATGGCGATTCCGGCGCCGATGAAGCCAGCACCTCTTTCGCCGAGCGCGATCCTCATCACGTCGCTTGCCGGGGTCTTTGAGGCGGCCAGCGCGCCAGGGCCGAGTGCATGGACGCAAACGAACACGACCAAAGTGTAGAGCAGGATGACTCCGCCGACGCCGAGAAGGATTCCCCGCGCCATGTCGCGCTCGGGATTTCGAAGCTCGCCGGCAACGAAGCCGGCGGTGTGCCAGCCGCCGTAGGAGAAGATCACCGGGGTCAGCGCTGCGCCAATTGCGAGCCCGAGCGGTGCGGAGCCGACTTCATCGGCAGAAGCCACCGCCCTTGGTCCCGGGTAGGATATCGGCGCGAGCCAAAGCCCGACCCCAATCAGAACGGCGATCGCTCCAATCTTGAGGAGCATCAGGAAACTCTGGGTATTGCTGCCGGAGCGAACACCAAGGCAATTGATCAAGGTGAGCAGAACGATTGCCGCAACTGCGACCACGGACTCCGACTGGGCTATGTGGGTAAGGTCGTTGAAGTAGCGCGCGAAAGTTATCGCGACCGCGGCCATTCCGCCGGACTGGATGACGAGCAGCAAGGCCCAGCCGTAGAGGAATGCAGGAAGAGGCCCATAGGCATCACGCAGATAGGCGTATTGGCCCCCGACCTGGGGTTTTCGAACCGCGAGCTCGGCGTAAACGAACGCTCCGGCGAGCGCGAACAGAACCCCGCCCAGGATCCAGACGCCGACAATCCAGAACGGGGAGCCGAGGTGCCGCGCCACTTCGGCGGGAGTGACGAAGATACCCGAGCCGATGATTCCGCCCATGACCAGCATGGTGACGTCGAACAGGCCAAGGCGCCTGGCGAGGCCGTGGGACGAAGTCGTGGCCTCCGCGGCGTCGTTCAAGCTGCGCCGGCTCCGACCACGTCGCGCATGGTGTAGATGCCTGCCGGCTGGCCGACCAGGAACTTGGCGGCAGCGAGGGCGCCGCGCGCGAAGATCATCCGGTTTTCGGCACGATGCGACAGGATGAGGCGTTCTTCGGGCCCCGCGAAGATCACGTCATGGTCTCCGGCGACTGTTCCGCCACGCAGCGAAGCGAAACCGATCGCTCCCTCTTGGCGCTTGAGGTTGGTGCCGTCGCGGCCACGTTCCGCCTTCATTTTCTTTCCCCGCCCACGCGCTGCCGCGTCGCCGAGGACCAAGGCCGTGCCGGAAGGGGCGTCGGCCTTCTTGCGGTGATGCATTTCCAGGATCTCGATGTCCCAGTCGGGCCCGAGCACGCCCGCTGCGCGCTCGACCAGGTCAGAGAGCAGGGCGACGCCCAGAGACGTGTTCGCGGCGCGGAGGACTGCGATTTCCTTCGCGGCGGTATCGATCCGCCGACTCGCGAAGTCATCGAGTCCGGTCGTGCCGACCAGGATCGGGATGCCCGCGGCCAAGGCCCGGTCGAGGCTGGCTTGGAGCGCGGACGGGGCGGAGAAGTCGACAAGAACGTCGCCATGGTTCTCGTCGATCTCGAATTCGGGGTTGTCCGCCACTGCATCTGCGATCGCTCGGCCCATCCGGCCATTCGGGGCGAAGAGGCTGATCCGGACCGGCTGCTCGTCAGTGCGCATCTGCGCGTGTTAGGAAGCCGCCGCCTCGATGCCAAGCCGCTCTTGAAGTCCCATCGCCGCAGCAGGTGCCCGGACCTTCGCGCCATTGATCATGAAGATGTAAGCGTCGCCCGTGGACGCCCAGTCTTTTGCCTGTTCTGCGAAGCGATCCAGCGCCTTACCATCGTAGCCGGTCTCCACATCTTCATTCATTCGCTGAAGCCGTGCGTAGCGGAAGCTCGCCGTGTTCGCGTCGATGCATGGGAATTCATCGTCATCCCCATAGACAACCGCGACATCATGCTCGCGGCAAAGGTCGAAGAAGGCGTCGTCGAGGAAGCTCTTGTGGCGAGGCTCGATTGCGTGACGCAATTTTATGCCGTCCGCCTCTGACGGCAACAGTTTCAGGAAGCCGGCGATGTCTTCACGATCAAACTTCCTGAACTTGGCGAGCATCCACAGCGTTGGGCCCAGCTTTGACCCAAGTGCCGAGAGGCCCTGCGCGTAGAAATTGCCGATGCCTTCACCGGCATCGGCGAGCTTGGGACGGGTCACGCAGTAGCGTGAGGCCTTGATCGCAAACTGGAATCCATCGGGCACTGCCGCAGCCCAAGTGCCCCAGCTCTTCGCGCTCTGGCGCGAGTAAAAGGTCGCGTTGATCTCGATCGCGGTCAGTTGCCGCGAGGCATATTCGAGCTCGCGCTTCTGCGGCAGATCGGACGGGTAGAATACGCCGCGCCACGGCTCGTACGTCCAGCCACCGATCCCGATGCGAATTCTACCCGCGCTCACGATGTCACAACGGCCGAATTGCTACTTCGATGCAGTCTCGATTGCACCTGGCGTGATGAAGTCCTCGACCGCCTTCCAGCTGCCGTCTGCCTGTTTCCTGTAGACGGTCAGGTAATTGCCGCTTTCGGTCTTCGGTTTCTTCGTTGCCTGGTCGGTAAAGGTCATCGTGTAATGGCCGCGTGAAGACGCGAGGTCTCCTGAGCCGGCGACTTCAATCCGGTCGGACGCGAACTTGATGTTGAGGGCCGGGTCCGAGACGAATCCGTTGATGGCTTCGCGCCTCGTCGCCGGGTCGGCCGCGAGCGGCGCCCCGGGGTTGGCGATGGCAGCGTCGTCGGCGTAGTGGCCGGCCAAGCGTTCCGCATTCTTGGAATCGTAATCCTTGCCCCACTGAGTCTCGAGATCCCGGATCTGCCTTTCGATGGAAGCGCTGTCGACCTTTCCTTCGGTCGCCTTGCCGCAGCTGGTGAGAACGAGAGCTGTCGCGGCTACTGCCAGTGTGATCCCGATGCGCATTTGACGCCTCCCCTGTAGCGGGCCGGAGGTCCGGTCCGGCGGCGTAACAATCACGCGCAACCGAGTCGCGCAAGCGTCGTGAGGCTAGGCGATTCCAGGGACCAGGATTCGGTGCGACGTGCCACCATCCGAGGAATCGACGTCATAGGTCGCGCCAAGTTGCCGGATGTAGGTTTCAACCAGCCTGGTGCCGAGGCCAACACGAGTGCGCGATTTTGCGGGTTTGATGCCCTCACCATTATCGGAGACCATCAGCTCGAGACCTCCGCCATTGACCTTGCCGCGGACGCTGACGCGTCCGGACGCTCCGTCCGAGAAGGCATGCTTCAGAGAATTCGTCACGAGCTCGTTGACGATGATCGACAGCGCAATCGCCCGGTCTGGACCGACCGTACAGGGCATGACATCGCAATCGACCTCGACTTCGTCACTCGACAATCCCTGCTCGATGTGGCCGCACAGCTCGCAGAGATAATCGTCGAGCCTGACGCTCTCTAGATCGTCGCTTCGTATCGCCAGTTGCTCGGATGCCTTGGCGATCGCACCGATCCGGTCGGCGATCTGTTTGAGTGCAGCCTGCAGTTCTATGCTCGTCGAGCGCTGGGCCTGCATGCGGATGAGCGCGAGGACCGTTTGATAATTGTTCGCCGTCCGGTGGTCGATTTCCCGAAGGGCGTGTCCGAGCAGTTCGACGCGCCGCTCTCGCTCGGCCGTGCCTTTGTCGACCTCCCGCTGATAAAGCGAGATGACGACCAGGATGAGCGCCTGCGAGATTGTCGCGAGGACGAACCCTGCCAGCCGCTCCGAATCCGCGACAGCGATGCTGAAGTAGGATGCTACGAGCAGGTACCAGGAGAGAAGCTGACCGACAGCCAAGGCGACTGCGCCGCTCCGCCATCCCGCAAGAACGGCCGCAATCACCACGGCCAGGAAGTTCAACGCATAGGGAGCGCGGTCTCCAGTCAGGCCAGAGAAGGGAATTCGAAGAACAACCATCGCGACTGCAACGGCAATCCCGATCGACAGCTCGACCAGCAGGGGCGGCGCCCGGTGAGCCCACCGCTGCGGCAAGCGCGAATGCAGGATCTTACGAATCGAACCCCCCGGTCATCTACTTCGATCAATTCCTGAAACGCTGGGAAAACGCTTATATTTCAATTGCGAGGCGTAAGTCGTTGCCGACACCCGCACACTAACCTTTGTAAGTTTTAGCGAATGTGGGGAATAATTTCACCAGCCAAGTTCTGGGTACTTCGAATGGATTGCAGGCCGCACCAACGCTAGTCCGGCCACATGAGTCGCTACGCAATCCGCAACATCGTCATCCTGACCGGCGCTGGAGTTTCGGCCGAGAGCGGGCTTGCAACTTTTCGGGGCGCCGACGGACTTTGGGAGGGTCATCGGGTCGAGGACGTCTGCACGCCCGAGGCCTATCGGCGCGACCCGGCGCTGGTCCACGGCTTCTACGATGCTCGTCGGGCGAAGCTAGGCAGCGTGCAGCCGAATGAAGCGCACAGGGCGCTTGCCCGGCTGGATGCCGAATGGCCAGGTGAGCTTCTGCTGGTCACGCAAAATGTCGATGACCTCCACGAGCGCGGCGGGTCCAAGCGACTTCTCCACATGCACGGCGAGCTGACGAAGGGCTGGTGCCTGGCCTGCGACGGGCGCTTTCCCTGGACCGGGGACATGGGCGTGGGTGCAAGATGCCCTTCATGCCGCAATATCGGGAGGGTGCGTCCCGACATCGTCTGGTTCGGCGAGATGCCGTACGAGATGGACCGGATAGACCAGGCGCTTCAGCGTGCAGATCTGTTTGTGTCGATCGGAACCTCGGGTGTCGTCTATCCCGCCGCCGGTTTCGTGCAGACCGCGCGCTACTGCGGCGCGCGCACTCTCGAAATGAACCTGGAGCCGAGCTTGGGCAGCACTTTCTTCGACGAAAGCCGCGTTGGGCCCGCGGGGAAGCGCGTGCCTGAATGGGTCGATTCAGTGTTGGACGGCGTTTAGTCGGACCACTCCAGCCCGATATCCTCGTAAAGTGCGCGATCTTCGCCCCAGCGCGGGTTGACCTTCACGTGCAAAAACAAGTGCACCTTTCGACCGAGGTGCTCGCTGATTTCCGCCCGCGCTCTCTCTCCGATTGTCCGAAGGCGCGAGCCGCCCTTGCCGATGACGATCGCTTTCTGGCTGTCACGTTCGACGAAGATCTGCTGGTGGATGACCGTCGAGCCGTCCGGACGGTCCTCCCAGCTCTCGGTCTCGATCGCCGACGAATAGGGCAGTTCCTGATGCAGCTGGTTGTACAGTTGCTCGCGGGTCATTTCCGCCGCGATCATTCGGTCGGTTGCGTCGGAAACTTCATCCTCGGGATAGAGCCAGGGGCCCTCAGGCACGGATTCGGCGAGCGCCTGCTTGAGATCCGTTACCCCTTCGCCATTCGCCGCGCTGATCATGAAGACGTGATCCGGGTTCAGCCGCTGGGTCAGCCTAAGGGAAAGCTCCAGCAGCTTCGGCTTCTTGACGATGTCGACCTTGTTGAGAGCGACCCACAGCGGATGTTCTCGCTGCTCCAGACCAGAGATGATTTGATCGACCTGGCGGCTGAAACCGGTGTCCGAGTCGATGACAAGCAGGATCAGATCCGCGTCGCCCGCGCCGCCCCAGGCCGCGGCCACCATTGCGCGATCCAGCCGCCGTTTCGGCTCGAAGATGCCAGGCGTGTCCACCAACAGGATTTGCGAGGTGCCTTGGATGGCGATCCCCATCAGGCGTGCGCGGGTGGTCTGCGCCTTGGGACTGACGATTGCGACCTTCTGGCCGACCAGCGCATTGACCAAGGTCGACTTGCCGGCGTTGGGAGCGCCAATGACGGCGACGAAGCCTGCGCGGGTGGACTGTTCGTTCATTGAACCTGTTCCAGAAGGGAGGTGGCGGCCGCGGTTTCAGCCTCCTGCTTGCTGGAGCCTTCGGCGGTCGCCTCGCCGACGTTCCTTATCGCAACCCGAACGGTAAAGCGCGGGGCATGATGCGCACCGCTCTTGTGCGCGATTTCATACTCTGGCGCCGACCAGTTTCGCGCGGCCGCCAGTTCTTGAAGTGCCGACTTGGGATGCTTCGGCGCTCTGCCCTGCGATTCCACATATGGCGACCAGGCTCGACGAACGAACTCCTCCGCCTTGTCGAGCCCGCCATCGATCAAAATTGCGCCCGTCAGGGACTCAACGACGTCGCCGACAACATTGTCGCTCTGGTTCGCACCATCCTCGCGGGCCTGCTTGCCGAGCTTGATCCAGGCTGGAAGTCCCAGCTCACGACCAACCTCTGCGCAGGTCTGACGGGCGACCAGCTCATTGTAGCGCCGTGAAAGCTTGCCCTCGGGCTCGTTCGGGAAGCGCTCGTAGAGCCACCGGGCGATCACCAGGCCGATCACCCGGTCGCCGAGGAATTCGAGCCGTTCGTAACTGTCCTTGCCGACGCTCGAATGGGTGAGCGCCCGCTCGAACATGCCGAGGTCCTTTGGATCGTGACCCAGCGCTTCCTTGAGGAATTCGCGAAGCTCGCTCATCGGTCGTGGCCATTAAAGCCGCCGGCGAGGCGGTTGCCGCGGAGAGCGCTGAACCAGGTCCAGGGTTTGGCATATTCGGCCGTCCCATCGGTCGACCAGAAGATCAGGGTCGCGCGTCCGATCAAATTTTCCATTGGGACGAAGCCGATGCCACCTTCCTGGACCGAAAAGCGGCTGTCGAGGCTATCGTCGCGATTGTCGCCCATCAGGAAGAGATGGCCTTCGGGCACGACAACTTCGGGCACCGTGTCGGCGCGAGGATTATCGACCTGGTCGATGACGCTGTAGGTCTTTCCGCCAGGCAAGGTCTCTTCGAACACCGGATAAAGGCACGCCGGGCCACCGTCATCGGTGGTACCGGTCATCGGCGTTGCGCCTCCAACGACGCGGCAAGGGCTGTTCGCCGAGATGGGCATTGCGAAGGTGCCGGCCTGATGGCGGGGAATCGGCTTGCCGTTCACAATCAGCATTCCGCCCTCGACCGCGATCCTGTCGCCGGGAAGCCCGATGACTCGCTTCACATAATCCTCGTCCGAGCCGGGAACACGGAAGACGACAATATCCCCTCTTTCCGGGAGCCCGCCGAAGATGCGGCCTTCGAACGATGGGAAACCCCATGGGAAGCTGTAGCGCGAGAAGCCGTAGGGCCATTTTGCGACCAGCACATAGTCGCCGATGTAGAGCGCCGGCAGCATCGAACCGGATGGAATGCTGAAGGGTGCGAAGACAAAGCTTCGGATCACCCAGGCTATGAGCATGACCTCGACAATGAGGCGCACGAGGCCGCCGCGGCGCCCCTTTTCACTGGATCTAGCGCCGGAAGGGCGAGCGTAGCCGAATGCCATCGGCGGTGCTTGTTTCCGTCCGAGCGCGACGCGTCAAGGCGGGGATGGTTTTTGCGGGCCGCCCGACTATGACGCCGCGGATGGCTTCTCAGGACTGGAGCGCGATCGACGCGCACGAGGTGCAAACCCTGGAGTCGCTGTTCGAGCGCGACCCGAACAGGCTCACCGACTTCTCGCTCGAGCTTGGCGGGATCTACTTCGACTGGTCGAAAACGCATCTGGATGCGGAGCTGCTGACGGCCTTCGTTGCAATCGCAAGAGAAGCGAAGTTCGACGCTGCTCGCGACGCCTTGTTCGCCGGAGCGACCGTCAATCCGACCGAAGGCCGGCCCGCTGAGCATGTCGCTGAGCGCGGGATTGGAGCGGCTGATGCAGTCGAGCTTGCCGGTGTTCGACGCGCCCGGATGCGGTCGCTGGTCGATGCCATCGAAGCGGGCGCTTTCGGCGACATCACCGGAGTCCTGCATATAGGCATCGGCGGATCGGTGCTTGGCCCGGCGCTGCTGGTGGATGCGCTCGGTCGCAGAACCGACCGCGTTGACGTCCGATTCCTGTCGAACATCGATGGCGAGGCCTTCGACGACGCCGTATCGGTACTGGATCCGGAGACGACGCTCGTAGTGGCGGCATCGAAGACCTTCACGACCGCCGAAACGATGGCCAATCTCAATGCAGCGATCGCCTGGCTTCAGGAGGCGGGTGTCGACGATCCGTTCGGCCGAGTGATCGCGGTGACTGCAAGTCCGGAAGCCGCGCTCAACGCCGGCATCGACGAGACCAGGATCCTTCAATTCAGCGAGGGAGTAGGGGGCCGTTACTCGTTGTGGAGCGCGGTCGGACTTTCCGCTGCTCTCGCGCTGGGATGGAGTGCGTTCGAGGAATTGCTCGAAGGAGCGGCGGAGATGGACCGACACTTCCGCTATGCCGAGCCGTCGAGGAACGCGCCTTTGATCGCGGCCTTCATCGACCGACTCTACGTTCGCAAGTTCGAATGCCAGACGCGCGCAACGTTCGCCTATGAGGAACGGCTGCGCCTGCTGCCTTCCTACCTCCAGCAGCTGGAGATGGAATCGAACGGCAAATCCGTGAAGCTCGATGGCTCTCCTGTCGATCAGCCCTCGGCGCCCGTGACCTGGGGTGGAACGGGTACCGATGCCCAGCACGCGGTCTTCCAGCTCCTTCACCAGGGCACAGTGCTTGTCCCGGTCGAATTCATCGCGGTGACTGAATCCGATGACGGCCTTCCTCCCGAACATCACCGCCAACTTCTGCTGAACGCTTTTGCACAGGGCGCCGCCCTCATGCGTGGCCGGAAGAGCGAAGATCCGCATCGCAATTATCCAGGCAACCGCCCGAGCTCGACCATTTTGCTGGACCGGCTCGACGCCAGGACCCTTGGCGCGCTCATCGCCTTCTATGAACACCGCACTTTCGCCAATGCGGTTCTTCTCGGAATCAACCCATTCGACCAGTTCGGAGTCGAGCTCGGCAAGGAAATCGCGCGCAAGCTCGACGAATCCGCTGATGAAAGCGCGTTCGATGCCTCGACGCGCGCGCTGATCGAGAGGGCGGGACTATGAAAAGGGTGCTTTTCCTCTGCCTGCTCGCGTTGTCCGGCAATGCGTCCGCAGAGCCGCTGATTGTCGATAATGGGCGCCTGTTCATCGCGGCCAAAATCAACGGCGTCCCAACCGAGGCTCTTCTCGACAGCGGTGCGGAGTCGACACTTGTCGATACCGTTCTCGCCAAGGAAGCGAAGTTCGGTCCGGGCAAACCGGTCCGCATGAAGGGTTCCGGTGGCGAGCAGGATGTCAGCGTCGTCCCCAACGTCAGCATCGAGGCGCTCGGCCAAACCATCGCGCCGACCGAAGTCGTCGTGATGGACATGACCGACCTTTCGGCTCGGCTGATCAAGCGGCCGACGCGAGCAATCGTCGGGCGGGAAGTGTTCGATGCTGCGCCGATCCGGATCGATCTTGTCCGGGGCGATGTGCGTGCCTTGGCCCGGACGGAAGCGCCCGCCGGCACGAAGCTTCCGCTGACGGAGCAGGGCGGCATCGAGACCGTGCCGGTAACCCTCGGATCGTCGAAGGCCCAGGCAGTGCTCGATTTCGGCAACGGCACCGGCGTGATGATCAGCAAGGAGCTTGCCGCTCAATTGGGATTGAAGCCAGCCGGCAAAGTGAAGGGCGGGGGGATAGGCGGCGAGATCGAGCGCGAGGTGGTCGTGATCCCTGAGTTGGCCTTGGCCGGGCGGGAATTCCGCAATGTCGAAGCGAGCGTGGATGCAACGTCCAGCCGGGCGGAGTTGAATGTGGGCACGCCGATCCTGAAATATTTCGTCGTGACTGCTGACTTCAAGGGGCGGGCCGCGTGGTTCGAGCCCGTCGAGGAGCCGAGGAATTGAGCGATTTTGACCTGTTCGTGATTGGCGCTGGCTCGGGCGGCGTTCGCGCAGCGCGCGTGTCCGCAAGCTACGGTGCCCGGGTCGCGATCGCCGAGGAGTACAAGGTCGGCGGCACCTGCGTCATCCGCGGCTGCGTACCGAAGAAGTTGCTCGTTTACGGTGCACACTTCGCCGAGGACCTCGACGATGCCGCGATGTTCGGATGGGACGTGCCGCAGAAGCGCTTCGACTGGGCGGTCCTGCGCGACAATGTCCTAAGCGAAGTCGGACGGCTGGAGGGTGCGTACACCGAGACCCTGACCAATCACGACGTGACGATCTTCAAGGAGCGCGCGACTTTGACCGGACCGAATTCGGTCCAGCTAGCGTCGGGCAAAACGGTCACAGCCGACAAGATCCTTATCTCCACCGGTGCTCATCCACTCATGCCGAAGCTTCCCGGTATTGAGCACGCGATCAGCTCGAACGAGACCTTTCATCTCGAGAAACTACCCAAACGTATCATCATTGTCGGCGGTGGCTACATCGCGAACGAGTTCGCCGGGATCTTTCACCAGTTCGGAAGCCAAGTGACTCTCGTGAACCGGACCGACGTGCTCTTGCGCGGCTACGACCAGCAAGTCGTCGACCGCCTCATCCAGATCTCGATCCGAAAGGGGATCGAATTCAAGTTCAACGCGAATATCGACGCCATTGAAAGGCGCGATGACGGAAAGCTGCACGTCAGCATGACCGGATGCGACGACCTTGAGGCAGACCAGGTCCTGTTCGCAGTGGGACGCCAGCCGAATACCCGGGGGCTTGGCTGCGCGGAGGTCGGGATCGAGCTTGGTGAGAAGTGTGAGATCAAGGTCGATGACGACAACCGCACCAGTGTCCCGTCGATCTTCGCCGTTGGAGACGTTACCGACCGCGTCCAACTGACTCCCGTTGCGATCCGCGAGGGTCAGGCGTTCGCAGATACCTATTTCGGCAAGAAGCCTCACAAGGTTGATTACAATTGCATTCCGAGTGCCGTGTTCAGTCATCCGCCGCTGGCGGGTGTTGGCATGACCGAGGGCCAGGCCCGCAATCGGCTGGGGACGGTGAAGACATTCACGTCCGACTTCCGGCCGATGAAAAACGTCCTCGCGGGCCGTAATGAGCGCTCGCTCTACAAGCTCGTTCTCGACGGAGAAACGGACAAGGTCGTCGGCGTGCACATGATCGGCCCCGACGCGCCGGAGATTCTTCAGGCGGCTTCGATTGCGGTCAAAGCCGGGCTGAAGAAGTCCGACTTCGACGCGACAGTCGCGCTCCATCCGACGATGTCGGAAGAGCTCGTCCTGATGAAGTGATCAGGGGTTGCGGGCTGCGACTGCGCGACTTCCATCGCTCCTGATCAGCTCAAGTTCGGTCGCGTTGTTGCCCGCCACCTTGAACTTCACGCGCTGCATCGGGTCTTCGACAAAGGCGAATTCGTTCGGTCCCACGGCGACGAGACGGCCCTTTGGTCCGCCTTCACGCTGGAAGACGAGCGTGCCGTCGTCATTGGTGATGCGGCGGACGCCATAGACGCCGACGTATTGAGGCAAGGGCAGGGCCGTTGAGACGGGCGTGATCTGCGCTTCCATCACCTGTGCGCTGCCCTCCATGACGTCCTTGTCGCGGCCGGTGGCGGTGGCTGCCAGTTTCCGAAGCGCGCTCGCCTGCGCGACTTCGAGAGCATTGTCCTGGCTGGCCTTGATGGTCGGCGCAATTCCAACCTTTTCCCAGTCCTTGCCAGTCGAGGCGAGGACTGCGCGTCCAACTGACACGCTGATCACGTAGCCGCCGGTCACTGGGAAGAATTCGTTGCGGTAGCCGGCACCTGCCGTCGTTTCGCCGACCAGCTCACCGAGCTTGAAACCGTTGACATGGCCGATGAACTCCTCCGCCGCACTGGCACTTCGGCCGCCGGTCAGGATGTAGAGGGGTTTGCCAGCAAGGCTACCGGTAGGCGTGGAGAGGCTCTTCCACGTGTCGCCCTTTTCGCCGCGCATGTAAAAGGTCACGATCGGCGTATTCGGCTGCAGGAAGTGGCTGATCATGTACCGGACAGCATCGGGGCTTCCGCCGCCGTTCTTGCGCATGTCGATGATGATTGCGTCGCCGCCTTTGAGGAAGCGCATCGCATTGTCGTAGGCTTCCTTGGTCTTTTCGCCGCCCCAGAAGAAGCCGATCGTCTCCATGTAGCGGATATTCCCGGGCAGGACCCTCAGCTGCAGGATTCCATGGTTGAGCCGGTCTGCGAACCGGATCTCCTCTGGAGTCGGCGGCGCGTCGTCCGCACCTGCGCCTCGGGGACGTGCCGCGAGCTCGGCCGCCTGCTTTGGGTCCGGATGCATTCCGAGGTGAGCGTCATGAGCGACGGCGTCGAGGTCGGCGTTGATCCGTTCGGCAAGGACATTCGGGTCGCTCACGCGGTAGTGCCCCTCGGCGAGGCCCTTCGACAACGCTGCCGCGAGCTTCGGGCGCAAGTCAGGCAGGACGTAATTCTCGTTGAGGATGCGCGTAACGTCGGCAACGACCGCCTTCGGGTCGACCGACGCGGGGGTGACGGCCGCCGTCTGCTGCACCGCCGCGCTTGCGTTCGCCGGGATCAGTGCGAGCATCGCCGCGCCGGCCAGTTCCGCCATTTTTCTCATTACCCCGCTCTCCGAAATATCGTTCAGCGTATTACTAGACTAATACGGCCGCTCGTAGTGCGCAAAGTCCATGCGCTTCGTGCCAAATTTTGGCGCTTGGCTACGGCTGGCGATGAGGAGAGCCCGTCTCTATAGCCGTCCGGCAAACAGCGGTGGGGACTTGATGGAATTCGACGTTATCGTAATCGGCGCGGGCCATAACGGCCTGACCTGCGCCAATTATCTAGCAGCCAAGGGACTGAAGGTTGCGGTACTCGAGGCCGCCGAGACCGTCGGGGGCGCAGCAGTCACGGACGAATTCCTGCCCGGCTTCCGCAATTCTGCGGCGAGCTACACGGTCAGCCTGCTCAACCCAAAGGTGATCCGCGACCTCGAACTAGAGCGTCATGGCTTGAAGGTCGTCCTTCGCAAGACTGACAATTTCCTGCCCGGCGACGGCGACTACCTCCTGTCCGGCCGCAATGGCCTGACCCGCAAGGAGATCGCCCGGCATTCGAAAAAGGATGCGGAAGGCTACGACCGCTACGTAGCCGACCTCGATGCAGTCGTCGCTCTGTTGAAGAAATGGCTTCTCCGTGCTCCGCCGAATGTTGGTGCGCGTCTGAGTGCAATTCCGAAGGTCCTCACGCTCGGCAAGGACATGGCTGGCCTGTCGCTCGCCGAGACCCGGGTCGTCCACGACTTCGCGCTTCGAAGTGCGGCCGAGGTGCTCGACCGCTATTTCGAGACCGACATCGTCAAGGCGCTGTTCGGCTTCGACGGTGTCGTCGGCAATTTCGCATCGCCCTATGCTCCGGGCAGCGCCTACGTCCTCCTTCACCATCTCTTCGGCGAAGCCGCTGGAGTGCCCGGCGCCTGGGGCCACGCGATCGGTGGCATGGGATCGATCACCCAGGCCATGGCCCGCTCGGCACGCGAGAAGGGCGTCGACATACTTCTCGGAACGCCGGTCGAGGAGATCATCGTCGACAAGGGCAAGGCGGCCGGTGTCGTCGCGGCCGGAAAGGCCTGGCGCGCCAACACCATCGTCGCCGGAGTCAACCCGAAGCTCTTGTTCGATCGGCTGGTTCCTCAGGGCGCGGTCGATGCCGACGTGCACACCCGAATGCACCACTGGAAGGGCGAAAGCGCGACGTTCAGGATGAACGTTGCCCTGTCGGAGCTGCCCAAATTCACGGTGCTTCCGAAGAAGGGCGATCACCTGACTGCGGGTATCATCATGGCGCCGAGCCTCGGTTACATGCACAAGGCGTGGCTCGATGCCGAGCTTCATGGCTGGACCAAGCAGCCGATCGTCGAAATGCTGATCCCGTCGACGCTGGACACGACGCTCGCGCCCAAGGGCAAACACGTCGCGTCGCTGTTCTGCCAGCACTTCCGGTACGATCTTGGACCGAACCGGAGCTGGGACAAGGAGCGCGAAAAGGCAGCAGACGCGATCATCGCGATGGTCGATACCCACGCACCGGGGTTCGCAAAGTCCGTCATCGGCCGGCAGATCCATTCGCCACTGGATCTCGAGCGCCGCTTCGGTTTGATCGGCGGCGACATCTTCCACGGAAAGATGAGCCTTGACCAACTCTTCAGCGGCCGCCCGATGGTTGGCGCAGCTGACTATCGGATGCCGCTTCGAGGACTTTATCTCTGCGGGTCCGGCGCACATCCGGGTGGAGGCGTCACCGGCGCTCCGGGACACAATGCCGCTCAGGCAATCCTTGCCGACCGCAAGCCGTGGAGCAGGCGCAAGCCGTGACTCCAGCGCTCGCCGGGATCCGCGTCCTCGATCTCTCGCGAGTCCTTGCGGGCCCGTGGTGCACCCAGCTCCTCGCGGACCTTGGCGCGGAGGTCATCAAGATCGAACGGCCCGGAGCGGGTGACGACACTCGCCACTGGGGGCCGCCGTGGCACGGCGAGGGGGACGGCCGGGTCGCTGCTTATTTCCTCAGCGCCAACCGGGGAAAGAAGTCGGCGGCGATCGACTTCGCCCAACCCGAGGGAGCGGCACTGGTTCGTAAACTCGCCGGGCAAAGCGATATCGTGGTCGAGAACTTCAAGGTCGGCGGCCTGAAGAAATTCGGTCTCGACGCGGAAAGTCTCCGAGCCGCCAACCCGCGACTGATTGTCGCCTCGATCACCGGCTTCGGCCAGGACGGTCCCTACGCCGAGCGCGCGGGCTATGACTACATCATCCAGGCGATGGGCGGGCTGATGAGCATCACCGGCCAGCCGGA
>JBKPKZ010000010.1:0-25093 GCA_046731355.1 Pseudomonadota bacterium
AAAAGGTCGCCCACGCCGCCCACGATCAGCTGCACTGCACCAGCCGGAAGCACGCCGCTCTCGAGCATGACGCGGAACGCCGCCTCCGCGAGATAGGCTGTCGCCGAGGCGGGTTTCACGATCGCCGGCATTCCCGCAAGCAGGGTCGGGGCCAGTTTTTCGAGCATTCCCCAGACCGGGAAGTTGAAGGCGTTGATGTGGAGGGCCGTGCCCTGCAACGAAGTATAGACGTGCTGGCCGACGAAGGTGCCGTTCTTCGACAAGGGCTCCAGTGCTCCATCCATCAGCACATGCGCGTCCGGAAGCTCCCGACGACCCTTGGAGGAGAAGGAGAACAGGGTACCCGCGCCCCCCTCGATGTCGATCCATCCGTCCTTGCGGGTCGCTCCAGTCAGATAGTTGAGCTCGTAAAGCTCTTCCTTGCGCGCAGTGATCGCCTGGCCAAGCGCCTTCAGCATCCGAGCGCGCTCGTGAAAGGTCATTTTTCGAAGTGCCGGACCGCCGACTTCGCGAGCGTGCTTCGCCATTCCGCCGAAATCGATCCCCACCGATCCGATCGTGGCGACCGGTGCGCCGTCGATCGCGCTTGGAATCTCGGCGAGATCGCCTCCGCCCGGAGTCCAGCGGTCGAGGGCGTAGTTCAGCAATTGCGCGGTCATCGGATCACCTCTTGGCGCGCGTCATTGCGGGCAGCCGTGCCGCGAAGCAATAGGAGGCCGAATGAGCCCGCAACGCCGATTGACGATTCTCCGCCTGACCTTCTGGGCCGCATTGCTGTTCGCCTTTGTCATGGCGATCATCCCGCATCCGCCCGAACTTCCGGGCGCACCGTCGGACAAGATCCAGCATATTTCGGCCTTCATAGTGCTGGGAGTGATCGGCTTCTTCGCTTATCCAACGTCCAGGCCGCTTAGTCTTGGCATTCGGTTGTCGCTGTTCGGGGCCCTAATCGAATTGGTGCAGGCGATCCCGGCGCTCGGCCGCGACAGCGACGTGTTCGATTGGATAGCGGACACCCTCGCTGCGGCGTTGATCCTGCTTCTCCTTCACTGGTCTCGCGGCCGCTGGATCAAGCCGTCACAGGGCGAATGACCATAGACGCTTGTGCGCGGCTCAAACTTGCTGCAATCCTCCGCCGAAGGGTCAAGTCGGGGTTAAAAATGCGTAAACTCCTCAAGGGTTTAGTGGTGGTTACCGCGGTTCTTCTGGCGGGTTGCGAAACGGCTCCGCCGCCCCCTCCGCCGAAGGTCGCTGCTCCGGTCGCGCATCCGCTTCCGTACCGCTGGACGCAGGGGAATGCCGAGAAGGCTCACCAGGCACTGGTCGACACATTCGGCCGGTCGTTCCTTACGCCCGGCAACTTCGTCTGGGCCGAGACCGTGCCGACGGAAGGGGATTCGAAGATCGTCATCGATCTGCTCGTCCAGACTGCTTACGTCTATCGCGGCGAAACGCTGGTCGGTGCAGCTTCAATCTCGAGCGCGAAGACCGGAATGGTTACTCCGCTGGGCTTCTGGAAGGTGCTCGAGAAGCGGAAGGATTACCGCTCGAAGAAGTATGGAAACGCGTCCATGCCCTTCATGCAGCGCATCGATGAATATGGGATCGCGCTCCACGGCGGGATCAACCCGGGCTATCCGGCGAGCCACGGCTGCGTTCGAATGCCGATGAAGTTCGCCGAGAAGCTTTTCGGGTTCACGAAACTCGGCACGGAAGTCATCATCGAGGGCTAAAAGCCGTCGGTCGGAAGACCGTATCCATTCCGGACGGATCAGCGGCCGACGAAGTTGGCTGGCCGTTTCTCCAGAAATGCCGCGACGCCCTCGCGATAATCCTCGGTGAAACCCAGGCGGCGCATGTTGTCCCGCTGATGGTTCAGCTCCTGGTCTAGCGTGTGCGACCAGCTCTCGCGGATCATCTTCTTGATCGCCGCGAGCCCGAGCGGGGGCAGCGCCGCAAGCTTCTGCGCGACGGCGTCCACCTCCGCGTCCAGCGCCTCGTCATCGACGCATTTCCAGACGAGCCCCCATTCCTCCGCTTTGTCGGCCGAGAGCGGCTCACCGGTGAGCGCGAGACCCATTGCCCTGGCATGACCAACGAGGCGCGGGAGGATCCATGTGCCGCCGCTGTCCGGAATGAGCCCGATCGCCGAAAAGCTCTGGATGAAACGTGCCGAGCGCGCCGCAACGACAATGTCGCAGGCGAGCGCGATATTCGCGCCCGCGCCCGCCGCGACGCCATTTACCCGGGCGATGACCGGAATGGTCAGTCCGGTGATCTTCCGGATCAACGGATTCCAGCCGGTCTCGACGGCCATTCCAAGATCGACCGGATGCCCGCCTACGGACACTGCCCGGTCGTTGAGGTCCTGCCCGGCGCAAAATCCTCGCCCGGCGCCTGTAAGGATCAGGACGCGCGTGTCCTCCAGTCCATCGATCGCCTGCTTGAGCTCATCGTGCATCGCTGCAGTGAAGCTGTTGAGCCGGTCTGGCCGATTGAGCGTGATCCGGGCGACCCGCCCGTCCTGCTCAACGATGATGTTTTCAAAGTCCGCCATCGCGCTCTCCCCAGCGGTCACAACTGACGCAAAGCGCGCTTACGAACAAAATGGATGCCGAAACAAGCGGGCGCCGATACTGAACCGAAATGAATACTGACGAACTCGCCCTTCGGGTTGCGCACGAAATGCTTGCCGCGGAGGGCACCGGGCCGGCCTGGGGAATCGTGATTGAGGAAGTTCGCGCCGGCTATTCTCGGCTTCGGATGACCGTTCGGGATGACATGCTGAACGGTCACCGAATCGTGCACGGCGGTATGGTGTTCAGCCTGGCGGACACGGCCTTTGCCTACGTTTGCAACGGCAGGAACGAGCGCACCGTCGCTGCCCAGGCGAACATCGTCTTCCTCGGTGCAGCGAAAGAAGGCGAGGTGCTGATTGCCGAGGGCGAGGAGCTCAGCCGCGTCGGCCGGAGCGGGGTTACCCGAGTGACGGTCCGGACGACGGATAGACGCCCGATCGCCGAATTCACTGGCTACTCCCGAACGATCGGCGGGGCGATCGTGGAGGGCGACACAAATTCTTAAGCGGGCGGCCGATATGCCCGCCCCATGCTTGGTATTGCGCTTGGAATGGCCGCTGCATCCGTCGCCGATCAATTGGCCCCGGCGAAGCACGGAATGGTCCAGTGCCATATGCCGGACGTGCTGTTCAAGACATGCACGGCCTTGTCGAAAGTCTGGCAAGTGGGTCCCGACAGCTATCGTTTCGAAAGCGAGATCGCGATCGATCCGGACGGCCCGGTCGTGGTTACCGAGCATAACACGGTCCGGGTCCAGGGAACGCAATCCTGCGAGACGGTGCGCCTGACGGAAATCGATGGCTGGCCGGTCAAGATTGCAGGGACGCCTGCTTCTCCGGCCCAGGCTGCGCGCATCCGTGCGACGTTGAAGCGGAAATATGCGCCGATCAGCGGCAAGCTTGTCTGTTCCGCGATCGTCTCGGGCGAGCAGCAAATGGAAACGGTCGAGACGAGCATCGGCGGCAAGCGCACGCCGGCTCTCGACCATGCGATGAAATGGGTCTCGCCCAAGGATGGTTGGACGGTCGCGCCTTAGCCCACCAACGGCGTTTGAAGCGCCGACCGACAAGCGCTACATCGCTGCCCATGTACACGACCGAGCTTTCGAAGACCGCGAAGATCGAGAACCTCGAGGACCCAAAGCTACTCGAAGCGTTCGAGGCGCGCGTCGCGGCTGACGAGTTCATCGAACCCAAGGACTGGATGCCCGAGGCCTACCGGCGGACTCTGACTCGGCAGATCTCGCAGCATGCGCATTCAGAAATCGTCGGCATGCTTCCGGAGGGCAACTGGATCACCCGGGCGCCATCCCTCCGGCGCAAGGCGATCCTTCTCGCGAAGGTGCAGGATGAGGCAGGGCATGGCCTCTACCTCTACTGCGCTGCGGAGACGCTCGGAACGAGCCGCGAGGAGATGATCGAGGCACTGCACAGCGGCAAGGCAAAGTACTCGACCATCTTCAACTATCCGACGCTCACTTGGGCGGACATCGGCGCGATTGGCTGGCTGGTCGACGGCGCGGCGATCATGAACCAGGTGCCGCTCCAGCGGACCAGCTACGGCCCCTATGCCCGCGCGATGGTTCGAGTGTGCAAGGAAGAGAGCTTCCACCAGCGCCAAGGTTACGAGATCATGATTGCCATGGCCAACGGCACGCCGGAGCAAAGGCGGATGGCGCAGGACGCGCTCAACCGTTGGTGGTGGCCGTCGCTGATGATGTTCGGCCCACCGGACGCCGACTCGCCGAACACCGCGCAGTCGATGCGCTGGCGGATCAAGCGCGAAACCAATGACGAGCTCCGCCAGAAGTTCGTCGACATCACCGTCCCGCAGGCGGATTTCCTTGGCCTCAAGGTTCCGGATGCGGCCCTTGAATGGAGCGAGGAGAAGGGCGGCTACGACTTCGGCGAGATCGACTGGGAGGAATTCTACTCGGTCGTCCGTGGTGAGGGCCCGGTCGCCAAGGAGCGCATGGAAGCGCGGCGCAAGGCCTGGGAGGATGGTGCCTGGGTTCGGGACGCCGCCGTCGCGCACGAACAGAAGCGCCGCGCGAGGAGGGCAGCGTGAGCCATGACTGGCCGCTCTGGGAGGTCTTCGTCCGTACCAAGGGCGGTCTTTCGCATCGTCACTTTGGCAGCGTTCATGCTCCTGATGCGGAGCTCGCGCTCCGCCACGCCCGCGACACTTACACGCGACGCATGGAAGGGGTGAGCATCTGGGTCGTGCCGTCCGCGGAGATTACTGCGTCCGATCCTGAACAGGCGGGCGAGCTGTTCGAACCGGCGGCCGACAAGGTCTACCGGCACCCGACCTTCTACGACATACCGGACGAGGTGAAGCACATCTGATGGCTTCGCTGCCACCGATCGACCTGCCGACCGGAGCGACCGGGAAGGGCAGCTTCGACGCGCCGTCGGCCGGCGCGGCGGACCCGGTGCGGTTCGACTACCTCCTGCGCCTCGGCGATGACTCGCTGATTCTTGGCCAGCGCCTGAGCGAATGGTGCGGCCACGCGCCGGTGCTGGAGGTCGATCTCAGCCTTGCGAACCTGTCGCTTGATTTGATTGGCCAAGCGACCCACCTGCTCGAAGAAGCGGGTGATGGGGACAAGCTGGCTTTCCACCGCGACGTACTCGATTTTCGCAATTGCTTGCTGGTCGAGCAGCCGAATGGCGACTTTGCACGAACGATTGCAAGGCACCTCCTGTTCTCGACGTGGCAGCACATGCTGTTCGAGCGGCTGACCCGCTCGAGCGACCGCTTTCTCGTCGAGTTTGCGTCGAAGGCGGTGAAGGAGGTCGCTTATCACCGCGAGCTGTCGGCCGAGTGGACGATCCGTCTCGGTGACGGCACCGAAGAGAGTGCTCGGCGGATGGCCGAGGGTATCGACTGGAATTGGCGCTTCGTTCCGGAGCTGTTCGAGGTCGACGAGACGCTGCAGGCGCTGATCGATCGCAAGATCGCGCCCGCTCCGAGCGAGTTCGAGGGCGAATATCGTTCGGCGATCGCAGCGGTGCTCGCAGACGCAAAGCTTGAGGCGCCAGCGGACCAGCGCGCGATTCTCGGGGGCCGGCGCGGGCATCACAGCGAACATCTCGGCCACCTGCTCGCGGTGATGCAGTTCCTGCCGCGCACCTATCCCGACGCGACCTGGTGATGGACAAGCATTTCCATACCCTGAAGGTCGCGGAAGTCGTTCCCGAGACCGCTGAAGCCAGTTCGATCCGCTTCGAGGTCCCTCCGGAGCTTCGACCGGCTTTCGATTTCAAGGCAGGTCAGCATCTGACGCTCAAAGCGACGATCGACGGCGAGGAAGTTCGCCGGAACTATTCGCTCTGCACCGCTCCTGCGGAACAGGACTGGATGGTCACGGTGAAGCGTATCGCCGGCGGGCTCTTTTCCAACTGGGTCGGCGACAAGCTCCGGGCCGGCGACACTGTCGAGGTCATGCCGCCGCATGGCAGTTTCACGACCGATTTCGCCCCGGCGGCCAGGCGTCGCATCGTCGGCATCGCGGGCGGCTCCGGAATCACGCCCGTGCTGTCGCTGCTGAAGACGACGCTCAAGGAGGAACCGGAAAGCCAGTTTACGCTGCTCTACGGCAATCGCGACAGCAGCTCGATCATCTTCCTCGACGAGCTGGCCAACCTCAAGGACCGCTACGTCGATCGCCTGTCGCTTCACCATTTCCTCGCCGAGGAAGAAGGCGACATCGACCTCTTCAACGGAATGCTCGATCGCTCGCGCTGCGATGAGGCGATCACCGCGCTGATCGGCGATCCGGCGGGCGTCGACGCCTGGTTCATCTGCGGGCCCGGGCCGATGATGGATGCCGCGGAAGGCGCATTGCTCGACCGCAACATCGACAAGGAGCGCATTCACATCGAGCGCTTTACCGCCGACCGCCCGTCCGCGGCGCTCGCTGCGGAGATGGCGCAGCTTCAGACCAGGGCTTCGGGCGCGACCATGTCGGTCACTCTCGATGGCCGGACTCGCAAGATCGCGTTCAGCGAAGCCAATATCCTCGACAGCGCCCGCGCCGGCGGACTTCCGGCACCGTTCGCCTGCAAAGCGGGCGTCTGCGCGACATGCCGGGCGAAAGTCACCAGCGGCAAGGTCGAGATGGCCGCCCGTTATGGCCTTACCGACGAGGAGGTTGCAGCCGGCTATGTGCTGACCTGCCAGTCCGTGCCGCTCGGCGACGGGGTCGCAGTGGATTACGACGCCTAGGCGCGCTAGACGCCTTCCATGCTGAGCGAAACCGATACCCGCGCGAGGACGCTGGCCGATCTTCCTCCGGTCGAGAGCGACTCGCTCCTCCAGCTGATCGCGCTTTCCAATGCCGATCCACGGCCGGAAAAGATCGACGTCGGAGTCGGCGTCTTCCGTGACGGTGTCGGGCGCACACCGATCCTGCCGGTGATCAAGGATGCGGAGCGGATTCTGCTCGATACGCAGGAATCGAAGTCGTACCTTGGCAGCGCTGGCGACAAGCGTTTTGCCGAGCTCATTCGTCCGATTCTGCTCGGTGACCTCGCGGGCGATACCAGGATCGCCGGTGCCCAGACGCCGGGCGGCTGCGGCGCGCTCCGGCTGGGCTTCGAACTGATTGCAACCGTCAATCCGCAGGCACGCGTACTCGTCGGCACTCCGACGTGGCCGAACCACCCGCCGATCATCCGGGCGGTTGGCCTGCAGATCGTCGAATATCCCTATTACGACCGCGAGAGTTGCACAGTCCGCTTCGACGACATGATGGCGGCGCTCGGCAATGCCCGCGCGGGCGACGTCGTCCTGCTCCACGGCTGCTGCCATAATCCGACGGGAGCCGACCTCAGTGACGAGCAGTGGTCGGCGGTTGTCCGCGTTTGCGCCGAGCGTGAACTCCTTCCGCTGGTCGATATTGCTTACCAGGGCTTCGGACGCGGCCTTGAGGAAGATGCAGGCGGCCTCCGCCTGATGCTTCGCTCGTGCGATGAGGTCATTGTCGCTCAGAGCTGCGACAAGAATTTCAGCGTCTATCGCGATCGGGTCGGATCGCTGTTCCTGAAGACCGGCTCCGAGGAAACGACAGCGCGGGCATTTGCGCATGTATTCCAGCGTGCCCGCGAAATGTGGTCGATGCCACCCGACCATGGCGCGGCCTCGGTTCGGCTGGTTCTCGACACCCCGGAGCTTCGCAATCGCTGGCCGGGCGAGCTTGCAGTCATGCGCGACCGAATCAATTCCGTTCGCAGGCGGATCGCCTCGGCCGACCCGCGCCTCGCCTACGTCGGTGATCAGTTCGGAATGTTCTCCATGCTCCCGCTGAGCAAGGAGAAGGTCTTGGCGCTCCGCGCGGAGCACGCGATCTACATGGCCGACAGTGGGCGCTTCAACGTCGTGGGCCTCGGCGACGACCAGATCGATCGATTTACCGCCGCCGTGGTTGAGGCGCTGGACGCGTAACTCGCCATGGCTGACCGCGACCCGGGCAAGGTTTCCGCAGACGTGAATTGGCGCGAGGTCGCGAAACTGGTCCTGACCAGCCGGGAAATGGACCGCCTGGAAGAGCAGGAGCTCGTTCCCGCAAAGAAGGTCCTCTATCAATTTTCGGCACGCGGCCACGACATGGCCCAGGTGCTCCTTGGACTTCAGCTTCGGGACGGCGATGCGGCGTGCGGATACTATCGGTCACGCCCGCTGCTGTTGGCCTTGGGTGTGCCGCTAGCCGATGCTCTCGGGTCCGGGATGGGTCTTGGGGGAGGCTATTCCGATGGTCGCGATATCGGCGTCGTCTTCAACTACCCCAACCCGGGCGGAGCGCATGCACTCCCGATGTGCGGCGGCGTAGGGGCGCAGTATACTCCGGCGGCCGGTTGGGCTCAGGCGATCGACTACAAGATGAAGGTCCTGAAAGAAGGACCGGACGATGCCATTGCGGTAGTGCTCGGCGGTGACGCGAGCTGCGCGACCGGCGGATTTTGGTCTGCGCTAACAATTGCAACGACGCAACAATTGCCACTGCTTATTTACGTTGAGGACAACGGCTACGGAATCTCAGTTCCTTCCGAGTTTCAAACGCCTGGCAAGAACATTGCTGCCAACCTCGCGAACTTTGCGGGCCTTACGATCTTCAACGGCGACGGCACCGACCCGGATGAAGCAGCGAGACTGGTCAAGGATGCCGTTCGTCACGTTCGGAGTAATCGGGCGCCGGCGATGCTTCGGCTGACGGTGCCCCGGCTCGAAGGCCACAGTTTCCAGGATACGCAAAGCTACAAGTCCGAAGCGGAGATCGAGGCCGAGTGGGCCCGTGATCCACTGCCGAAGTTGAAGTTGCACTGCGCCGGCTTCCAGATCGGCGACGATGATTGGGACCGGCTCGAAAGCGAAGTCGCCTGGGAAGTCGGCGCCGCCCGCGCCGAGGCCGAGGCCCGCGGCATTTCGTCGCCAGAAGTCGTCACCGACCACGTCTTCTTCGACGGCGAGATGCAGAAGATCGGCGGCATCTGGAACTCGGGGTACGAAGCGCCGCCCTCGACCGATGTCGCGGCTCCTGAGGGCCAGCGCATCAACATGGTCACTGCAATCCGCCGGGTTCTCGACCAGGAGCTGACCAGCAATCCCCGCATGTGCGTGTTCGGCGAGGACGTTGGCCCGAAGGGCGGAGTGCACGCTGTAACGCTCGGCCTCCAGGAGAAATTTGGCCGCGACCGTGTCTTCGATACATCGCTCAACGAGGAGGGCATTGTCGGCCGAGCGGTCGGCATGGCGCTCGCCGGGCTGATGCCGGTGCCAGAAATCCAATTCCGCAAATATGCCGAGCCCGCGACCGAGCAGATCAACGACTGCGGCACGATGCGCTGGCGCACGCACAACCGATTTGCGGCCCCGATGGTGCTTCGAGTGCCAGGCGGCTTCTTCAAGTGCGGTGACCCGTGGCACAGCCAGACCAACGAAGTGCAGTTCGTCCACAATCCGGGCTGGAAGGTCGCGGTGCCGTCGAACGCCGAGGACGCGGTCGGTCTCCTGCGAGGCTCGCTTCGCGGCAATGACCCGGTCCTGTTCTTCGAGCACCGAGCGATGCTCGACGACAGCTGGGCGCGGCGCCCCTGGCCGGGAGACGACTACGTGCTTCCATTTGGCCGAGCGAAGAAGACGCGTGGAGGCGACAAGATCACCATCGTGACATGGGGCGCGATGGTCCCGCGTTGCGAAGCAGCGGCCGAAAGTCTCTCGGCCGATGTGATCGATCTGCGCACCCTGATGCCGTGGGATCAGGAGACGGTCCTTGAGAGCGTGCGCCGCACTCGCCGCTGCCTGATCGTGCATGAGGACCTTCGGACTGGCGGTTTTGGTGCCGAGATCGCGGCGGTGGTCGCCGATGAGGCGTTCCTCGACCTCGATGCTCCGGTTGCTCGCGTTACCATGCCCGACATCCCGAGCCCCCATCATCCGCGCCTGCTGGAATGGGCCGTGCCGTCGGTCGAGCGCATCCGAGCCGAGATCGACCGGTTGGTGGGGTTCTGACTTGATCGAGATTCGTGTTCCCGACGAGCAAGAGGGTACCAAGGCGGTTGTCCGCGCCTGGCTCAAGCAGATCGGCGATGCTGTTGCCGAGAATGACCCGCTGGTTGAGCTCGAGACTGACAAGGTCACGCAGGAAGTGCCTGCGCCAGCGGCCGGAATCCTGAGCGAAATTCTTCTCGACACTGACGCCGAGGCCATCCCGGGAGCGCTGCTTGGGCGGATTTCCACGGACGGCCCCCCGGTAGCACGAGCGACCGCTGACACGCCCGTGTCGGCGCCAGCGCCGGCGGCAACGGCTCCGCAGCCGATCGGCGAGATCGAGACTAGGCTCTCTCCATCGGTTCGCCGCGCATGCCTTCAACACGGCATCGATCCGGCCCGAATCAGCGGAACTGGTCGCAACGGGCGCATCACCCGCGAGGATGTCGACCGTGCAGTCTCCGTTGCGACGGTCGTCAGCGTCGGCGAACAGGCGACCGCGCAGCCACGCCAATTCTCCGCGCAGGACATTGCTCATGACCGCATGCGGCTGACCATTGCCGAGAACATGGTCCGGGCGGTCAGCGAGGCGCCGCACGTTACTGCCGTCTTCGAAGCCGACTTCTCCGCGGTTGCCGCGCACAAGGCCGCAATGGGCGCAAAGGGCGTGAAGCTCAGTTACACCGCCTACATCGTGAAGGCGGCGGCGGAGGCCATGGCCGTCGCTCCAGCGATCAACGGACGCTGGGAGAAGGACCGCATCGCGATCTCGCCGACGATCGATGTCGGCGTCGGCACGGCTTTAGGTGAGAAGGGCCTCGTCGTTCCGGTCGTGAAGGACTGCGGCAACCTGTCGCTCGAGCAGGTCGGAGCCAAGCTCGACGATCTCACGCGCCGCGCCCGCGGAGGGAAGCTCGATCGCGCGGATGTCTCGGGTGGCAGCTTCACCATCTCCAACCATGGCGTGTCGGGTTCGCTGCTCGCCGCGCCGATCATCCTGCACCAGGGGCAGGCCGCGATCCTCGGCGTTGGCAAGCTCGAAAAGCGCGTCGTCGTTCGCGAGGTCGGCGGGCAGGATGCCATCCTCGTCCGGCCGATGGCCTACGTCACCCTCACTATCGATCATCGCGTCGTCGACGGGCATCAGACCAACGCCTGGCTCACCCGCTTCGTCCAGACCCTCGAGAACTGGCCGTCCGGCTGATGGCAGGCAATGCAGGCGAGACCGGCGATCGCCAGTTCGTACGCCGGGTCCTCATCGTCCTTGGGCTGACCACGCTTTTCATTCTGGCCTGGCAGCTGAGAGCCTTGCTGCTCATGTTCTTCGGAGCGTTGGTGGTCGCCACCGTCTTCCGCGCCTTCAGTGATCGCCTTGAGAGACTCATCGGCTGCAGGCCGGGCCTGGCTGTAGGCTTATCGATCACGCTGATCCTTGCCGTTGCAATTGGCCTGGTCGCGCTGTTCGGTTCGCACATCGTGCAGCAGGTCCAGACGCTTCGAGTGACTCTTCCGATCGCTTGGCATGCTTTCGAAGCACGAATGGGCGACCTCGGCCTTGGCGAGCAGATCAAGCATCTTGCCGAGAGCGTCCGGGCCCCGGGAGGAAGCAGCTTCTCGGCGTTCGCTGGGACGATCCTGTCAATCGGAACCGGGATTGCGGACGTGATCGTAGTGATCGTTGCAGGGGTCTTCCTCGCCACCCAACCCCGCTTCTATTTGACCGGTGCCGTGAAACTGATTCCGCCGGGGAAGCGCGCTCTCGCGTTGGAAGCAATTACCGAGTCCGAAGGAGCGCTGCGCCTCTGGCTTCGCGGGCAGCTGATAGCGATGGTCGTCGTCGGCCTGCTGACGGGCTTCGGGCTCTGGGCGCTCGGGATGCCGTCGGCTTTGACTCTCGGTTTGCTTGCGGGGGTTCTTGAATTCATTCCGTTCGCAGGTCCGATCTTGTCCATGATCCCAGCGATCCTGCTTGCGCTGGCGGTCAGCCCGGACCTCGCTCTGTGGGTGCTTCTGCTCTACTTCGCGGTTCAGCAGTTCGAGGGCTACATCTTGACGCCGCTCGTGCAGCAATTTGCGGTCGATCTTCCCGGAGTTGTGTTGCTGTTCGCACTGATCGCGTTCGGCGCCCTGTTCGGCACGCTGGGCGTCATTCTGGCGGCTCCGCTCACGGTCGTGTCCTACGTGCTGGTAAAGCGCCTGTACGTGATCGAGACCTTGCACACGCCAACGCCTATCCCGGGTGAAGGAAAGGCCTAGATTTCGAGCAAGGCGTAGGGACGCTTGAATTGCTCGCGAACGACGAATTGCGCGACGTTGTACACTGGGATTCCGCGCATCGTGTGGCCCTCATACTTGCCGTGATGGGCGTGGCCGTGAACGACCGCTTTCACGTGATCGAAGCGATCGATTGCGTCCGCCAGCCTGGCCGATCCGAGGTACTGGAAGATTTCGAGCGGCTCGCCCTCGAGCGTCTCGGCAATTGGCGAATAGTGCAGCACCGCCACGCTTCGATCTGTGCGCAGGGTACGCAGCCCGTTCTCGAGCTTGCGTGCCTCGTTCAGCGCTTCGTCGACAAAGGCTTTGGCAATCGGCTCGCCAAAAGGTGCGAGCTCACCGCGACCGTAGCCGCCCATGAACCCCTTGACGCCTGCGAAGCCGACCCCCTCGATCTCGACCGCCTGTTCGTCGAGCACCGTCATTCCCGCTTCCTGCAGGATGCTGGTGACGACTTCCGGTTGCCCGCATTCATAATCGTGATTGCCAAGGACCCCGAGGACCGGAATGGCGGAGGTTCGTATGTCCTCGGCGAGGATCTCTGCTTCGGTGGTCTTGCCGAAGTTGGTGAGGTCTCCGCAGAGCACCAGCACGTCCGCGACGCGCGAGATTTCGGCGAACATCTCGCGATAGGGTGCGGTGCTTTGCTCGGTGACATGGAGGTCGCCGATGGCGGCGACCGTGATCTTATCCGTTGCTTGCATAATTCTCTTCGAGATTGCCCACCGCCTCGGAAAAGCCCCACTCAGCGATGTCGATCTGATAGTCGCGCGGGCTGAAGATTCGGCCGCGGCAGACCCGTTTTCCGGCCGAGGGCATTTCGAGTTGGGCCCCAAGCCGCTCCAGGAGCTCGTCCATTACCCAGCGCGGAATGAGGTGCCGCTCGCTTGGGTAGATGAAGCGGAAGTTGAGAACGGCCGTCAGGAGCACTTCCCAATGCAGTTCCATGCTCGAAATCAACTGGCCCCAGTTGATGTCGTCGGAACGCTTCAGGATCATGTGGGTGACGTCCGCGCCGTCGTAGCGATAGCGGTCCTGCACGTAGATCTTGGACCAGACGAACTGGGTCGGCGGCACCAGACGGACCTTCGTGTCGAAAAGGAGCGCTTCCGGGGCGTCCTGGAACCATTCGTCGGTGACGTGGGTCGCTGAGGTCGGCATGTTCGTGATGATGTCGACGAACTGCTCGCCGCGGGTAACTCGGGCGAGCCAGCGATCATCGACGATCTGCACGTCGAAGCCGCGCTCCTTGAAGAAACTCAGCATTCGAAGGGCGTCGCCGGCCTTGGCGAAGACGTCGACATCCTTCGTCGGCCGGATGATGCCCGTGTAGCAGGAGAGGGCATAGGTCCCGGATAGCAGGAACGGGATACCCGACTCCGCCATCAGGTGGATGACTTCCGCGTAAAATCCCTCGCTGGAGCCCGGGGCCTCGAAGTCTTCCGGCGGTGTAAGGGGCTGGTGCATCATCCGCCGTCAAACGGGACGGCGGATGCTGCGGTTCCCTTCGAACGTCGCTCGAGCCTAGTTCATCCGGCAGGCCGGGCGGCTGCCGTCACCTCCCAGCGACTGCGTGATGCAGGTCTGAAAGCGTTCCTGATACTCTCGATATTGGCGCTGGCCATCCTTGGCCGCGTACTCCGACTCGCGCTCCCGCGCGGCCCATTGCGCTTCCGTCAGGCAGACGTTCCGGCGCATGTGCGTCCCTGACGAATCGAGCCGCTTGCAGACGACGCTCTTCGACTTGTCGCGAGTGCCCGTGACGACGACTTCCTCGTCGAGCGATTCGGAAAGCGCCAAACGGTAGGCGCCTTCAGCCAATGCACTTCGCAACTCGGTCCGTGTCAGGTTGAATGTCTCGCCTTCAGCGACGCAAGGCGCGAATTTCGGAACCATTCCGACAATCGCCGCTTTTTCTTCCGCGCTTCCACCGGTCGTTCGCAAAACCGCCGAGGCCGTATTGGGATCGGACGCCGCCACACAGGTCCCGAAGGCGACATTGTCGATGCGCTTCTTGGCATTGTCGTCGAGCGCCGCGAGCTCGTTCATGTCGACCGTGAACACCTCGATCAGGTCGCGTTTCGGCTGAGATCCGATCGAGCCGAAGTCCGCCTTGAACAATTGTTCGGCAACCGCTCCACGAAGGAGTCCGGCGTCGCTCGTCGGAGCATTGCAGGAGCGGCGACCATATTCGGCGATCACCTCCGACTCCTCGGGGGAGCCGGGCTGGGTCGCGAGAAGCTCCGCACCTTCGTAATTCCTCGCTGCGCAAACCCCGAATTGCTCGAGCACTGCCGGAGCGGGCTGGGTCGAAGACGAAGCACTGCTCGGAAGGAACAATGCGGCGGCTGCGGTGGCAAGCAACACTGGGCCCTTCATACGATTCCCCTTTTCACCGAACTATGATCGCGTCGTCGAGCAACGCAAAATCAAATGCTTGGCCTTGTTGTCATAACTGATGCTGCTGCAGCGGGAGAGGTCGTCGCTGCCGACCATCATCCAGAAATGCGCGGCGCCGTAGTTGCGCTTGTTCTTTCCGGTGACGACGATCCCGTCCTCATCTTCCTCGCTGGGAGTTTCCTTGTCTGGAAGGAGATACGAGCCGCGGTCGTCCTGCATGCGGACCGCGAAGGCATTCACCGGAAAGCCCTTCACGGACAGAGTTTCGCCAAGCACCATCTTGCGGACTGGACGAGGAACTCCAAATCGCACCTCGTGGACGAAAGGTCCGCCATCCCAAATGCCGTTGCGCCGCTTGGCGATGACCGAGGCGGCGGCACCGGTCGTCGTCGTCAGCTTGTCTTCGAGCGTGAAGCGCGTGAGGATCAATTGCCCACCATAGTCGAACTCGTAATAGAGGCCGCGCTGGCGATCGAACCGCATCGGAAGCTGGATGACCTGTTCGGCGCCAGTGGCTTCCCGCAGCTGGAGCGTGACGTTGTTTCCAGGCAGGTTTGCGGGATTGATGATGCCGTCGGCGTCGAGGATCGCCTCGCCCTTGACCCACATGACGGGCTTCGCTGCCGTCACTCCGCCGATGGTCAGCTTTTCGTTGCGGGTGCTCGCCTTCAGCCGCGTCGGACCGACCGCAAGCGTTGCCGCCTTGGTGCTGACCAGGCGAAGGTCCCTCGCGATCTTGTCGTTTAGAAGAACATAGAACGGCGCTCCCGGATCGACTCTCAGCCGCAGCGGCCGGCCTCTCGCCTGAGCCTCAATGATGTAGTTCGACTCCGGATTGAGCGACAATTGGGTGATCGACTTGGGCGAAGAGTCCGAGGTCGTCGCGCATCCGGCGAGCAGGACAGCCCCGCCCGCGGCAAGAGAGCCGAGTATTGCCTGCTGCTTGTTCGACCAGGCCAGCACGAACTCCCCCACGACTTCCGGATCACCTTCATGGGGGACCGGATAAGCCCCACGAGTCAAGGGCTAAGCGCGATTCTCTGTCTCGGATCGAGGAAGTGGCGCACCCGACAGGATTCGAACCTGTGGCCTTTGCCTTCGGAGGGCAACGCTCTATCCAGCTGAGCTACGGGTGCTTGGGAGCCGCGCTTAGCCTTAGGTGAACTTAGCGGCAAGCCGGATCAAGGAAACCAGCGAGGGCTTCGTGCAGCCGGTGGCGCGCGGACCCGACAACCATTCCTACATGGCCCGATGGAATGTCCGTGATCTGTCCCGCAGGTGCACTGACCGCGGGAGTAATCCGGTCCTTCGAAGCGGTGCAATTGAGCAGCGGCACGGAAACCTCGTCAGTCATCGGCGTTCCAGCGACGTGCCATTTGCCGGTGCCCGGCAAGTCTGCTCCGAAGAAATCCTCGATCAACTGACGCGCTGCAGGAAGAGGAAGTGGTTCACCCTCGTTCGCCCAGTCTTCGAGAACGATGAAACGACGGAAATCGGCACCGGTCGGATCGAGCTTGGAAAAACCGGCGAACTTCGACACCGTCCGCGAAGGGTCAAGCGACCAGAAGGCAGCCTGAAGCACTTCCATCGGAAGAACCTTCAGCGATGCAGCAGCGGCTTTCGCCGCACCCCAAAGCTCAAGGAGGGATTTGCGCGAGTCTTCGGGATAGTTCGAAAAGCGCCAGGGGGAAGCAATTGTCGCAACGCGTTCGACGGGGGCGATGTTGGCCGCTGCAATCGCCATGGTTCCACCGAGGCAGTAACCGATAAGCGCCGGCGGTTCCTCGAGCTGCGAAAGCAAAGGCACGAGCAAGTGCTCGACGTGCTCACCGACATTGAAACCTGCTCGGTCGCGCGCCTGCCCCCAATCGAGAAGCAGGCTTCGCCGCCCCATCTTCGCTACTTCGGACGCAAGCGACACCTCCTCGTCGAGATCGAGCACGTCCGGGGGATTGATGAGAGAAGGCACCAGGACTGCAGGAGGTCCGCGCCCTCCGTGATCGCGCAGGACAGCCGGTCCAATTCGTCCTTCGACAGGCCTTGGCGCTCGTGCGTGCAGTCGCGAGGCCCGTTCGTATGCGGCCAGTCCTTCAAGCGCCTCGCGCGCCAATCCCGGTTGCCGCTCGCCCACCATCCGTACCATTTCGAGAAACAGCGGCAGAGGCCGTGGCGCGCGTTCATGTTGCGGCGCACTATGCTCCGGTAGTAGGTGCTCGTTCGGGGAGTTCTCGGAGCGGTTCATGGCGAGGTCTTCGGACAAGGTGATTATCAAGAAATATGCTAACCGGCGTCTCTACGACACCGAAAGCTCTTCCTACATCACGCTCGACCGTCTCGCAGAAATGGTTCGAGAGGGACGAGAGTTCGAAGTCGTCGATGCGAAGACCGGCGAAGACATCACTCGCCAGGTGCTGACTCAGATCATCGTCGATGAAGAAGCTCGTGGTTCGACGATGCTTCCAGTAAACTTCCTGAAGCAGCTGATCGGGCTCTACGGAAACTCGATGCAGGGCATGGTCCCCCAGTATCTGGAAGCCGCCATGGATGCGTTCCAGCGCAACCAGAGCGCGATGCGTGACGCGTTCGGCGGAAAGGTTTTTGCCGATCTTGCAAAGCGCAACATGGAAATGTTCGAAGGCGCGAGCCGCGCTTTCTCGAGCTCGCAAGCAAAGCCGAAACCCAAGGCCGAAAAACAGCCGAGCGAGGCCGAGATCGAGCAGCTTCGTGAAGAGCTCGCCGCATTGCGAGACAAAGTCGACCGTCTGACCAAGTGACAGGAACGAAAGTGAAAAGGTTCGCGCTAGTCGCGATGACTGGAGCGTTTGCGTTCGCGCCGTTGGAGGCCCAAACGGCTGCCGCCGATTTCAGCTACTTGCCGGTTTCACCTGGAACCTGGACATACCGCTCCGTGACGGGTGGAAGCGAAGCCGCGTTCGTCGATGGCGCGGGCACGACCCGGATGCTGATCGCGTGCGGAAAACTCACGCGCCTCGTGACGATTTCGCGGGTCAGTGCTGCGCCAGCGCCGAGCATGTCTTTCTGGACAAGTACCGTGACACGCAATCTCGCCTCGCGCTTCGATCAACCTTCCGGGCGCGTGATTGCACAGGTCGGGGGATTGGATCCGCTGCTCGACGCGATCGCATTCAGCCGGGGCCGGTTCGCAGTTTCAATGCCCGGCTATCCCGCGCTCGTGCTTCCGGCGGGGGGCGAGATAGGCCATGTTGTCGAGGATTGCCGCGCCTGAATTTTGCGGCACGCGAATTCCCGAGAATTGCAGATTTGCGGCGCATTACAAGTCTTGTGATTTGCGTGTCGGCGAATCATTCTTCCCTCAGCTTCAACGCAGCGAAAGGAGGTGATCCGATGTCTCATGGTTCAGCAGAGAGGTCGGAAAGGGGTGTTCGTCGGCCATAGTCGCTGAACGGACGGCCATCACCTTCGGCCGCTGACCATGTTCGAGGGGATCGTTGCTCTGGCAGCGATCCCCTTTAACGTTTTTGGACAATCGGAATCATCGGAATTACAGGCACGGTTCGCTGCCGAAACGGAACCGTACGACAGTTGAAGTGTCTTTTGCGAAACACCGAAAGGAAGGTTTGCGATGGCTAAGTCCACCACCGGGAAGCGGTCGTCTTCTTCAAAGAGTGATACTCTCGACAAACTCGCCAAGGCGGCGATGAGCAGGGAGATGCTAGCCGCGGGTTTGGCGGCGGCCGCGGCAGCAATCAGCGCAAGCCCGGCCGCGCGTCGCAAGATCCGTGACGCTGGTCTCGATGCGGCCGACACGGCGCAGGCCGCGGCAAGCACCATGGTTTCGAGCGCATCGAAGCTTGGCTCGCTGATCGCCGAGGCGGTCGCCGACGCGGCTCAGCGCGTCCTTTCGGGCAAGTGGACGGACGAGGGCGCCCCGCAAGCTGCCGCAAGCACCACCAAGCGTTCGAGTGGTTCACGGGCAAAGAAATCGACCTCGTCGCGCTCGACCGCCAAGCGCTCCGCATCAACCGCGAAGAAGTCGACGGCGACCCGCGCCAAGGCTTCGAAGCCCGCGGCGACCCGCAAGGCTGCAGGTGGAACCACCGCTCGCAAGCCCGCTGCACGCAAGCGTTCGACCGCTGCACGTCGCAGGGCTCCGCGTCGCGGTGGCGGAACCGGTGGCACCGCTCCAGGAGGCGGCACGCAAGCCTAAGGTTAGGCGGCGCGGTCTTCGAACTGGAGCCGCGCCAGTCGTGCATAAAGGCCGCCCCGGCGAGTAAGCGTCGCGTGCGTGCCTTCCTCGACGATGGATCCGTGATCCATGACAACAATTCGGTCGGCTGCACGAACAGTCGCGAGCCGATGCGCGATGACGATCGTCGTTCGGTCGGCCATCAGTCGGTCGAGCGCGTCCTGGACTAGACGCTCGCTCTCGGCATCGAGGGCAGAAGTTGCTTCGTCGAGTAGCAGCAACGGCGCGTTTCGAAGCAGCGCTCGAGCGATCGCGATGCGCTGGCGCTGTCCTCCGGACAAGCGCGCACCGCCTTCGCCCATAAAGGTGTCGAGGCCATCGGGAAGGGCGCGGAGGAATTCCTCGGCATGCGCATCGCGCGCGGCCTGCCAGATCTCGTCCTCGCTCGCGTTCCAGTTGCCGTAGCGAAGGTTGTCGCGGGCGGTCGCCGCGAACATGACCGTTTCCTGCGGCACCAATGCGATACGTTGCCGTACGTCAGCGGGGTCGGCGTCACGAAGATCGATGCCATCGATGAGCACGCGGCCCGACTGCGGATCGTAGAAACGTTCTGCCATCTGGAAGAGGGTCGTCTTGCCCGCCCCCGATGGACCGACCAGCGCGAGCCGCTCGCGCGGCTTCACGGTCAGGCTGAAGTCCTCGAGCGCCGAGACTTCACGGCGAGTCGGGTAATGGAACGTGACATTTTCGAACGCCAGCTCGCCGCGCGCCGGTTCTGGCAATGCTTTCGGATTGGCGGGCGCTCGAATGTCCGGCTCGGCTTCCAGCAGCTCGGTCAGTCGCTCGGACGCGCCTGCTGCCCGAAGGAAGTCGCCATAGACCTCGGACAGGGCACCGAACGCGCCGGCCAGCAGCCCGCCGTAGAGAACGAACGCGGCAATCGTGCCCCCGGTCATCCGGCCCGCGGCGACATCGATGGCGCCCTGCCAGATGATCAGTGTGATTGCTCCGAACATCAGGAAGATCGCCGTCGCGGTCATCATCGCTCGAAGGAGGATTCGTTTCTTCGCAGTTCCGAACACCCGCTCCACGGCCTCGGTAAATCTGCCGGCCTCGCGCCCTTGCTGTCCGAACGCCTGCACGATCTTCATCGAGCCGAGGACCTCGCTGGTGACTGCGCCGACGTCGGCGATCCGGTCCTGGCTTCGAGTGGAGATGGTCCGCACCCGGCGCCCGAGGATGATGATCGGTCCAAGCGCGAGGGGCAGGCCCAGCAGCATCAGGCCTGCAAGCTTTGGTGATAGGTAGACAAGGATTCCGACGCAGGCGACCGCGAGCACGACGTTGCGAAGCGCGACGGAAACGGTCGTTCCGACGACTTGTTCGATGATTGTCGTGTCGACCGTGATCCTGGAGGTGATCTCGGCTGGCCGGTTCTCTTCGAAGAAGCCAGGGGACAGCCGGAGCAGGTTGCGATGCACTGCCAGCCGGATGTCGGCGACCGTCCGTTCGCCCAGCCACGACACGAAAAAGTATCGAACCGCCGTTGCGATCGCCATGACCCCGACGAGCATCAGCAGATATTCGAACCACCGCGCGATATCGCGCGTGGACCCTCCCGTGGCGAAGCCTTTGTCGATGATGAGCTTGAACGCGATTGGAACGCCGGCGGTCGCTGAAGCGGCCACCAGGAGGGCCAGGGCCGCGGCGGCGATGTGACCTGGGTACTTGGTCGCGAAGCTCCAGACCATGCGCAGGTTCTTGACCGAGCGGCCTGGCGGACGATTTGGGGCGTTGGCCATCGGCGCGGACTAGCAGCGCTATGGCTGTCCCTCAATTGCGCACCGCAACGAGTGCAGTGCAACAACACTACTTGCAGGGGGAGCAAATGGGGTCCACATCGGTTTCAGTCCGGTGGTGATGAGGGTTCCCGTGCATGCTCTATGACGCCTACGAAGTTCAGCGCTCGTTCCTTGCGGGCGCGAGCAAATTGGCGGGCATGGGTGCGGGATGGCTGAATAATCCAGCTAATCCATTCGCTTATGCCTCGATGAGCCCGCTAATCGCGGCCGCTCTGGACGTTTTTGCCCATGCTGCAGCGCCGCGAGGAAAGCCCGAATTCGCGATCACCCAGACCACCGTGAGGGGACGCAAGGTCAAGATTCACGAGGAAATCGTCGCTCGTGAGCCGTTCGGCCAGTTGAAGCGCTTCGTCCGGGAAGGCGCCGGAGCGAAAGATCCACCC
The DNA here is from genome assembly GCA_046731355.1 of Pseudomonadota bacterium. Lineage (GTDB taxonomy): Bacteria > Pseudomonadota > Alphaproteobacteria > Sphingomonadales > Sphingomonadaceae > Sphingomicrobium. The sequence goes on from JBKPKZ010000010.1 coordinate 21,158, forward strand.
TTGCTGATCGTCGCCCCGATGTCGGGCCACTTCGCGACCCTGCTTCGAGGCACGGTCGAGCGCATGGTTCCAAAGCACGACGTCTTTATCACGGACTGGCGTGACGCGAAGTCGGTGCCCCTCACCGAAGGCACCTTCGATTTTGACGATTACGTTGACTATTTGATCGAGTTCATGGAGGCGATCGGCGAGGAGACGGGCCAGCGGCCCCACGTCCTCGCGGTCTGCCAACCGTCCGTCCCGGCCTATGCCGCAGTGGCTCTGATGAACTCGACGGACAATCGGTGGCGACCGAAGACGCTCACGATGATGGGTGGCCCGGTCGACAGCCGCGAGGCGCCTACGGCGGTCAACACGCTTGCGACCGAACGTCCGCTCGCCTGGTTCCAGAAGAACGCGATCGCGACCGTTCCGCTCTACTACCCCGGCGCCGGACGGAAGGTTTACCCCGGTTTCCTGCAGCTCGCCGGCTTCATGACCATGAACCTCGGCAATCACCTCGTCAGCCATTGGGAGATGTTCAAGCACCTCGTCGAAGGCGACGAGGAGGGCGCTTCCGCCACCCAGAAGTTCTATGACGAATATCGCGCGGTCGCGGACATGACCGCGGAGTTCTACCTCCAGACCGTCGATATCGTCTTCCAGCGGCACCTGCTGCCGAAAGGCCAGCTCGTGCACCGCGGCCACAAGGTCGACCCGAAGGCGATCAAGGACACGGCGCTCCTCGCGATCGAGGGCGAGCGTGACGACATTTCGGGCATCGGCCAAACCAAGGCGGCGCTCGACATTTCGACTGGCCTAGCCGCGTCGAAGAAGCAGTATTTCCTCGCCAAGGACGTCGGCCACTATGGCATCTTCAACGGCCGCAAATGGCGCGACAAGATCGCCCCGGTCGTCGAGGACTGGATCAGGACGAACGACTAATATTTCGACCAGAGGTGGGGCGCGGTTCGCCTTATCGCCGCCTTCGCGCTTCGTAACGGGGCCGTGATCCTCCAGGAGCGACTCTCCACCATTCCCAGGATTTGAAGGTCAGTCGCACGGCGGATCGCCGCGGTCGCTTCTTCGACCCTTCGCCGGTCAGAGGCCATGTAGCGGAGAAAGGCCTCGCGCGCGCTTTCGGCCTCCGAGGCGACGACCGGCACCGCGGGTTCGCTTCGCGCCAGCAATTCCCGAACATCGAAGAAGGCAAACCTCTCTTCCTCGCAGCTGATTACCATCAGCCTTTCGTCGGCGGTAATGTCGACCCCCTTGGGCCCTCCCTGGGAAGGATCGGTTCTGCCGCGCAGATAAGACTCCTCGCTCAATACCCGAACGGACACGGCCGGCTGGTGATCGCCCGCCCATTCTTCCCCGCTCCGATAAACGTGGACGAACGGAGCCCCTGCATCAGCGACGAAGATGGTCTTCCCGTCGGCAGCGAACCGGACTCCATGTGGGTATTGGATGCCGTTCAGGACCGCCACCGGCCGGCTGGCAGGGCTGAGGTCGACATCGTTCCGGAAGATGAGGACATTGTGGTGTCCGTGATTGCTGACCGCAATCCATTGTCCCGATGGGCTGTGCGTGACTCCGTCCGGCACGGCCAATCCACCATGCGTAAGGACGTCGCTCGCGATCAGCGCATAACCTTCACGACGGTCGACCAAGTGGCGCGAGATGTGATGGACGTAATTGTTGCACACGATCAACTCGAAAAGGTCCAGTCCGACGGGGACGGCAGACACCGAGCCGGGCGTTTTTAGAAGATCGGTGACATGGTCGCCCAGAGTGCGCACCGGCGAGAGTTGGACGCGGCCGGACGCGGGCTCTCGCGGCAGCTCGAAAATGGTCAAATGGCCACTGCGATTGGCGATCGCCAGGGTCCGATCATCGAGCCAGCACAGCCCATGGGGATTGCGCAGCCCATCCGACTCCACTTCGAGCGATCCAGTAAACGTGATTTTCGGGGGGTCGGTTTCCCAATCTGTTTCGACGCGGAGAACCAGGATTCGATTCTCGGTAAATCCGGCAACGGCGAGACAACTGCCGTCCGGAGAGAATTGCACGTCCTCGGTTCGCCCAATCCGGTCAATTGAAGCGCGCACGTCGCTACTTGCAAAATATCCAATTTCCATGGCTTGCCCCCGAATCGCGATGGCAAGCATAACTTGGGTGGCCTGCTCAGCCCAAACGGCGGTCAGCCATTCCGCATCTTCACTCCACCAATCATGGTCAGGGCGACAACGGCCGCGAGCGCTGCGACGCCCGCCGACACAAACATCGCGGAATGAAAGCCGGCGAAGAGCGCATCGCCTTCCTGGCCGAGCACTGATCCGAGAAGAGCGGTGGCAATCAGTCCACCAAGGCGCGCGACGGCGCTGTTGAAACCGGATGCCATCGCCACATGCTGCTCTTCGACCGATCCGAGTACCGAGGCGGTCAAGGGCGCGACCGCGATGGTCATCCCGATGGCCAGCACCAAGAGGGTTGGAAAGGCGCCCGTCCAATAGCTGCTGTCGGGCTCGATCATTTGGGAGAGGATCATGCCGCCGGCCACTACAAGCGGCCCGATCGTCAGCGGAATTCGGGGGCCAACCCTCATCGCGAGCCCTCCCATCGTCGGCGAGACGGTCGTCATCAGGACGGGGAGAGGCAACATGGCAAGCCCCGCCTGAACCGGTGAATAGCCCCCGCTGGTGATGAGGACGTAGGGTATCAAAAGCATCGCCGCGGCGAACGCGCCGTATAGGAGAAGCGTCAGAAGGTTCAGGCCCGAAAAGCACCGGTCGGCGAACAGGCCAAGCGGCATCATCGCGCGCTGGCCGCGATTCCGCTCCACGAAAAGAAATCCCGTGCTGAGGAGGAGACCGGCAACTCCGGCGACGATCGAGGTGACGCCCCAGCGCCCGTTCGCCGACCACAGCGTCAAAGCATATGTGATCCCGCCCAGCCCGGCGGTGACCAGCAGAGCACCGGAATAATCGGTTCGTCCCGCCCCTTTTTCCCTGCTCTCCGCGACGAATCGGAGCGCCAGCAGGATCGCACCAACTGCAAGCGGAAGGTTGATGTAGAAAATGGATGGCCAGCCGGAATGGTCGACGAGCCAGCCACCGATGAGTGGCGCTATTGCAGCAGCCGCCGCTCCGGCCGCTGCCCAGATACCAACCGCCCGCCCCCGCTTTTCGCCCTCGAAGGCCGCATTCAGGAGTGCAAGGCTGTTGGGAAGGAGCAAGGCGGCTCCAACGCCTTGGGCTGCGCGTGCAGCGAGCAGGATCGGGAGCGAGGGGGCCAGCGCGCAGAGCAGCGACGTGACAGCGAAGATACCCGTACCGATGACGAGCAGGCGCCGGCGTCCATAATGGTCGCCTAGTGCGCCACCGAGAAGGAGCAGAGCGGAAAGTGGCAAAAGGTAGGCGTTGACCACCCACTGGACCTCAGCCGCACCCGCCCCATAGCTTGCCCGGATCGCGGGTAGCGCAACGCTCAGGACCGAGCCTTCGACGAAGGATAGGCTGGAGGCGAGGACGCAGGTTACAAGCGTCCACTGAGCATGCCCTTGGGTACGCGGCGAATCGCGTTCCGGGACGCTCACGCGGTGGCGTCTGCCTCTTCGATCGCCGTCTCGACCATCCGGGTCCAGGTGTCGGGATCGCCGGCTGCAGCCATCCGATCGTCGGCTTCCCGCATCGTGTGCAGCACCGCAAGCGCCTGGTTCAAATGCTCCCGCCAGACCATATCCACCTTGCCCCCAGCTGAGGGGTCGCTGCCTTCGGCATTGCTGCTGAGGGCCGTTCCTGCGAGTACTCGCGCGATGCGTTCGACGAGCGGCTGTTCTGAAACGGGCATCGGCGTTTCTCCTTTTGCTGTTTTCAACCCGCCTCGCGTGACTTCGGTTGCATGCCGACCCGGTCGAGCAATCGTTTGAGTGCTCGCCGCGCCGCAATCACCAGCCAG
>JBKPKZ010000011.1:0-4204 GCA_046731355.1 Pseudomonadota bacterium
ACGTCGGAAGCGCGGAGCTGGCCGCAATTATGGGTGCGATAAAGGTGCATTTGTCTGCCGATTGCGATGTGCGGGAATTCGCGGGCGGCACTCAATGGCGGAAAGGCTTTTGTCAACCCGACGACAGGTCGCTAATGCCTCCGCAGACTCATGAACATACATCCGTTGATCACCAGGTCCGAAGACCTGGCTCCCCTTGTTGAACGCCTCTCAAAGAAGCCCTTCGTCGCCGTGGACACCGAGTTCATGCGCGAAAATACTTATTGGCCGGATCTCTGCCTGATCCAGATCGCGAGCGATGAAGAAGCCGCCGCGATCGACCCCAAGGCGGATATCGACCTGTCGCCGCTCCTCTCGCTGCTCGTCGAGAACGAGGAGGTCCTGAAGGTATTTCATGCGGGCGGCCAGGACCTCGAGATCATCTACAACCTTACCGAGAAGGTCCCTCACCCTCTCTTCGACACCCAGATCGCCGCGATGGCTCTCGGTCACGGTGAACAGGTCGGATACTCGAACCTCATCGAATCGATGCTTGGACACAACATCGACAAGGGCGCGCGGTTCACGGACTGGAGCCGGCGGCCGCTCGACAAGAGGCAGATCGATTATGCCATCGCCGACGTGACGCACCTCGCGACAGTCTTCCCGAAGCTGCTTCAGCGGCTGAAGAAGACCGGCCGCGGCGGTTGGCTCGACGAAGAGATGGAACGCCTCGCGAATCCGTCGAGCTTTGCGTTCGAGCCGGAGGACGCGTGGAAGCGCCTGAAGCTTCCTAGCCGGAACCCCGCAGTGCTCGGCCGCCTCAAGGCCTTGGCAGGCTGGCGTGAGGTCGAGGCGCGAACGAAGAACATTCCGCGCGGGCGAATCGTCAAGGACGACACTCTCGGCGAGCTCGCGGCGCATCCGCCCAAGACGCAGGACGATCTCGGCCGGGTTCGAGGGCTGTCCGCGGGCTGGAAGACGAACGACATCGGCGCTCGTTTGATGGCGGCCGTGGAAGGATCGAAACCGCTGGAGCCCGATGAGATGCCCGATCGCGAACCACGCCGGCCCGGTCTCACCAAGGACGCCGTCCTCGTCAGCGATCTGTTGAAGCTTCTGCTCAAGATCCGCGCCAAGGAAACCGGCGTCGCTCCGAGGCTGATTGCGCGGTCGGACGACCTCGAGGCCCTGGCCGCCGGAGTCCGCAAGGATTTGAACATTCTCAACGGCTGGCGGTTTGAGGAATTCGGAAGGGACGCACTCGATCTGGTAGAGGGCCGCCTCGCCTTCGCGATCGAGAACGGGAAGCTGAAGATGAGCCGCCTCGAGAAGGAATCCGTTGACGCATAGGATGACCATCCTTGCTGCGCTGGCGCTTTCAGCGTGCAGCACCGAGCCGTCCCCGGGTCCGGCGCCGCTCCCTGCTGGAAGCTGCCATGACAATACGCTGACCACTTTCGTGGGCTCTGACGCGACCCCGGAAATCGGCGGAACCCTGATGCGTCAATCGGGCGCTCGGGTTCTCCGTTGGGTCCCGAAGGGCTCGATGATCACGATGGACTTCAGCGCCGACCGGCTGACCGTATACCTCGACGCCAATAACAAGATCGAGAAGCTGAGCTGCGGCTAGGCCGCGTCGCCGATCATCCTCGCCTGCGACAGCGCTCGCCTAATCGTTGGCATGGTCACTCGCGCACGCTCGGCAATTGCAAACCGATCTACTTCCTCGACGGCGCGCTCGGCCGTCCAATATTCCCGGTTGAGGCGCTCGGTCATGAAGCGAAGCGCCTCTCCGGGAACATGAAGCCCGCGATCGGCGAAAAGAAGCTGGATCAGCGCCTCGAACAATTTGTCGTCGGGCTGATCGATTTTCGCCACCGGTGTGATCGCAAGCCGGGTTCGCAGGTCGGGAAGGCTCGGCGACCATGCAGGCGGAGCGACGTCCGCGACCATGATCAGCGGCAAGCCGGTGTCCTGGGCGTCGTTCCAGGCATGAAACACTTCCACTTCCTCGTGCCGATCGGCCTGGTCGATGACGCGACCATGAACCCGCTCGGCAAAAGTCCTCGCCAGCAAGGTGCGGCCCGAGCGGCGCGGCCCGGTCAGCACCGTCGCCTTGACTGGCCACATGGTCCATTTCCGGAAATGATCGAACGCCTCGCGGTTCGCCTTGGAGACTATGAACCGCGATTCGCCTTCGGTCTGCGGCCAGTCGAGCGGAAGCGCGATCTGGTCCGCGCCGCGCTTCATTCGTTACCCCTCGGCGGCTGACCCTGAGGCGTCTGCTGGGGCGTCGCCGGTGGCTGCTGTGGTTGCGGCTGCGGTGGTTGGGGTTTCGGCTGCGCCGGAGTCGGCAGCGGCGGCGGACCAGCCGATCCGGACGACATCCGGAGGATGAAGCCGTTCTGCTCGACGGACCACCCGCGCGATCCGAGGGCCAGGCGCAGGTTGGAGATATTTCCGCCACTGTACGTGACATTGACGTAGCTCACACCGCCCGGATTGATGCTGACGGGCACGACCTGAGTGACACCCGGGGCGGTTCGCAAATGCGCCATTGCGAAATTATAGATGTTCACGTCCGGCGAGACGATCTGCACCTGATAGGTCCACGGCTGCGCTTGGGCGACCGGGGCCTCCTCGACGACGGGCGGAGGCGGAGGCTCGGGAATGTCGAGGGTGCGATCGCGGATCAGCCTGCCCTCGGCGAGCGCGTCGGCGAACATGCTATCCATCCGCTGAACGCCAGCGCGCATGATCTGCAGGGTGCTTGCACCTGCCGGAGCTGAGATCGTGAACGTCGCGACGGCCTGCTTGTCCGGCCCGTGGAAGCCGACGAAGCGCGCGAATGCCGGCCCGCCCGGGTAGACACGCTGGATCTGCACCTGCGCAACGAGAATGTCGGCCGCACCGTAGAGATCAATGAGATTGCGCCACCATCCGCGGCCCGGGCGGTCGACCTGCGCATCGTTCACCAGGAGAGGATCGATGCCCTGCCCGCTTACCCGCACATAGTCGATCGGGCTCTGCGAGGTCCTGAACTCCGCCCAGGCGCGCTGCCAGGGATTGCGAAGCTCGACCGTAGTGTCCGTTCCCGCAGTCACAAGCACCGGGACGAGAAGCATCGGCACCGAACGGCGCACATCGCCACCGACCCCGAGCAGCTCCGCCGACCTGGCGCGATCGAAAAGGATGCCGAGATCCGCGATGTACCGGGTTGGCCCGATCTGCTCCCGCTCGACGACAATCGAGCTCACCAGCTCGTCGAGCGTCGAGTCCGGAACCGTCGGTGCCTCGGAAATCGGACGATTGTGCGTCTTTGCCCAGAACGCCTTGAAGCCCTGGCGCTGGGCCAGTCTCCACCCTTCATAGCGGGCCGACTGCCCGTCCTTGCCCGACACGTCGACGTGGATACCCGTAATTTCGAGCGTTCCAGAGCTGTCGATCGGCGCGATTCCGCGGTCGCCGCTTTCCAACTGCGCGTAGAGCGCCCCCGAGATACCGAGGACAGCGCAAGTCAGGATCAGGAGGGCAACAAGGCGGCGGCGAAGCATTCGCGGTGCCTTTTGGCGACAACGGCGTGGAAATCCAAGCGGCTTGTGGCTAGGCGGCCACTGATGTCTCAGAAGCCGCTGACCTATGCCGACGCCGGAGTGTCCATCGACGCCGGCAATGCGCTCGTGAAGACCATAGGCCCGCTGGCCCGATCGACCAGCCGTCCAGGAGCCAATGTCGAGCTAGGGGGCTTCGGCGGATTCTTCGACCTGAAGGCTGCCGGATACAGCGATCCGCTGCTGGTCGCCGCGAATGACGGCGTCGGAACAAAGCTCAAGCTGGCAATCGAGGCGGGCAAGCATGACGGAGTCGGCATCGACCTCGTTGCCATGTGCGCGAACGACCTGATCGTCCAGGGCGCCGAGCCGCTCTTCTTTCTCGATTATTATGCGACCGGAAAGCTCGACAATGCCGTAGCAGCCGAGGTCGTCGCATCGATCGCCGAGGGATGCCGCCAGGCGGGCTGCGCCCTCATCGGCGGCGAAACAGCCGAAATGCCGGGGATGTATTCGGAAGGCGATTACGACCTCGCCGGTTTCTGTGTGGGCGCCGTTGACCGCGACAAGGTGATCACCGGACAGGGTATCGCTCCTGGCGACGTCATTCTCGGCCTCGCCAGTTCCGGCGTCCACAGCAATGGATTTTCCCTGGTCCGCCGCATTATCGC
>JBKPKZ010000012.1:0-3739 GCA_046731355.1 Pseudomonadota bacterium
GTCTCCTGAAACACCTCCAGCAGGAAGGCCGGGTGATGATGAGCGGCACGCGGATCGACGGCACTTACTACATCCGCTGCGCGATCCTCTGCTTCAGGACACACCTCGAGCATGTCGACGAGGCGGTGGATGCGATCTTCGACGGGGTGAAGGCCCTCAATGGCTGAAGTCGCGTGTCAGACCGAGCGGCTTCGCCTGCGGAGCTGGGATGAAGCGGATCTCGACGAGTTCATCCGCCATACCAACACCGAAGCCGTCATGCGCTGGCTCGGCGGGGTCCGTTCGCGCGAGTGGCACGAGGCTGCCTTCGGCCGCATCGGGAGATATCAGCGCGAGCACGGCCACACCTTCTGGATCGTCGAGCGCAAGTCCGACGGCGCCCTCTTGGGCTTCTGCGGGTTGAAGCGCGTCAACAGCGAGGGCGCGCCCTTTCCCGGCGACTTCGAAGTGGGCTGGCGGCTTCGCGAGGATGCGTGGGGGAAGGGCTATGCCAAGGAAGCCGCGATCGCGAGCCTCGACCTTGCCTTTGAAAGGTTCGGAGCGCCGTACGTGGTCGCTCTCACCGTCAATCAGAACGAAGCGAGCCAGGGCCTGATGAAGCGCCTCGGAATGAGCCGCCGCGAGGACCTGGACTTCGAGAGCACCGACGTTCCGCCCGAGCTCAACCCGGTCATCACCTATCGCATCGAGGCCGGGGAATGGCCGGCCGCCCGGGCGGCGGCACTCGCCTAGAGGCCGAGGCGCCTTTCGATCGCGTCGATGCGGTCGGCCTCGGAATTGTCGATCTCCGCGACCTTCGCCGCGGCGGCCTGGATCGCGGCGAGATTTCCCGCCGGAATGCCGCCGTTCTTCTCAAGGGCGTTGGCGCCAATCGCATCGATGTCGCCGAGCGCCCGCGTCGTCGGAGCTCGCGCTTCCTGGGCCGCGGAAAGCGCCTGCTGCGCAGCGACCCAGCTCTCGCTCTGCTGCGCCCCAGCCGAGGCCGCCAGCCGCTCGGCATTCTCGGCAATGCCCTGGAAGGCCCGGTCGCCGGCCTGCGCCTGGTCGACCAGCGCCGCGAGATGCGCCGACAAATTGGGGTCCGCCGGCCCGACATGAACCTCGTTCGGGACCGGGATACGGGGATCGATCGCCTCCTGGGGTCTTGGAGCGAGCGACGGGTAGTTGCCGGGAGGAGTCGAACAGGCGCCGAGCGAGGCTATAGCGAGGAGCGCGAGGGGAATTCCGGTCCGCATGGTTGAAGCTCTAGAAGCGACCATGAGAAGTCGCAATCTCGGGGTTGCCTCCCCCGCGACAGCCCACTATGTCGCGCCCTTGCCGTTTCCACGGCCGCGCGCCCGTAGCTCAGCTGGATAGAGCACCAGACTACGAATCTGGGGGTCGGACGTTCGAATCGTTCCGGGCGCGCCACTTACTCAGATGCGCAGAATACCGTCATTCTTCGTCTCGCCCGACAGGATGAAGATGGGCACGAACGCCCGTCGTTGGCCGTTAGCGGACGATCGGCTTTGGGGCGTCTACCGGCAAAGAGGGGACGTCCCACTCTACCCATTAGGACAGTAGCCGATGTTGTCGTTCATCAGGAGGTGGGACCGTAGGGTGGCTGGCGCCCAGCAAAGCCCGACAACAGGCTGCTTGCAACTTCTAACGCGCTTGATTTGAGCGCTTCGTCAGCAAGCTCACCAGCGGTCCAGAAGGACAGCACCCCGCGAAAACCGAACGCGAGCTGCCGGGGCAGGCAGTGCAGGGCCTCCTTCTTCCGTGCCTGGATCAGCCCTTCGCCAGCTCCGAGCGCAAGCCGCCACAAAGCTATTGAACGCGCCAAAGCATTTCCTGCCACGGGACCGGCCGTGCCGATCCACCCCATGACCGCGCGATTGACGACTGGTTCTTCGAGCATGCCGGCTGAGGCAATGCTGATGGCGAGCAGCACGCGGTCAACCGCGCCGGGAAGGGGGCGCTGTTGCGCGAAACGCTTCGCCATCAAGTCGATGCGGCGTTCTGCGAGCGCGTGCATGATCGCCGCCTTGCTCCCGAACTGGTTGAAGGGTGTCGCAAAACTGACGTCCGCCTCGGCGGCAAGATCGCGCATCGAGAATTCCGCTTTGCCCTGGCGCAGGAGCCGTTCGGCCGCGTCGATCACGCGCTGACGAACCGCTTCGCCACGGGCGGATGTCCGCTGGCTCTTGATCTGTGTCATCGCGTTATCTATATCATGATATAGTTGTCGTCCAATCCAGGAGTTAGACCATGGTCGCCCGTTGCCCCAAGACTTTCCTCATTACGGTGTAAGCTCGGGCCTCGGGCGGGCCTTTGCGGCCGCGGCACGTCAGGCCGGCCATCGTGTGGTTGGCACCGTGCGGAAGGACAGCGATGCCGCCGCCTTTGCAGCCCTCGCGCGTGGGCGTGCCTAAAGGGCGCCCACCACGGGGCACCGAACAGCCAACCAACGCACCAAGTCACCGAGGCCACCTTGGCGCTCGGATCGGTTGCGAGCGCCTTCTGCATGAAAGGTACCTCACCGTGGATATATCTACCCAAACTTCGAATTCGAGCCGCAGCTGGCTCAAGAATTACTATGCCGTTCGCGCTCTCTTCTCTGCGCTGTGGGTCGCCTTGGCACTGACCATCGGCAAAGCAAATCCGCCGCTGGGTGTCGCCCTGATTGTCGCCTATCCGGCATGGGACTGCCTCGCGAACTATGCCGATGCGAAGCGCAACGGGGGCCTTCGTGCCAACCCGACCCAAATGTTGAACGTGGTGGTGAGCGCAATCGTCGCGCTGGCGGTAGCAGTTGCCGCGACGCCCGATTTCCACGCAGTGGTTGCCGTCGTCGGCATCTGGGCGACGCTCTCCGGCATCCTCCAATTGTCCACAGCTGTTCGTCGATGGCGAAACTCAGGCGCACAATGGCCTATGGTTCTGAGTGGCGGCCAATCGGCCCTTGCCGGCGCATTCTTCGTCACGAAAGCGGCCAATGCGACCGCCAGTCTAAGCATCGCCGACATCGCGCCCTATGCCGCCTTCGGCGCCTTCTACTTCCTCATCTCGGCGGTCTCGCTGACGATCAGCGGTGCGCGCCGGCGTAGAAAGGTCGTTGCGGCCTGACGCGTGTCCCTCGCACCTCCGGTGCAGGAACGGCCTGCACCCGCCCACGAAAGGATTGAAACATGTCTATCGACGTCAAATACCGCACTTCCGCCACAGCGAACGGGGGCCGCGACGGCCGCACCCGCACCGAGGACGGGAGGCTCGACCTGCAGCTATCCACTGCCGCATGCCGTGGGGCACGACGATGGAATTCATCACCACGCCGGACCGCATGGCCACGCTGTCGGAGGGTCCGACGAGTGCCAGTTGCGTTCAGAAGCGGGAGGATCCTCCTGATAACCACGGTCGCTCAGTAATGGTCCGAGCAGTTACGGATCGCTTCTAGCATGGCCGTGCGAGTCCCTTACAAGCGCGCCCCTTGCCGTTGGGCGTCGAAGAGCTCGCCTGGCCTTGCTCCCGACAAACTCGCTTAGCCGGCGAATGGCTATTGTCTCTCGGCTTTCCATTTCTCGAAGTGCGGCAGGAGCTCAACCGGGAGCTCGGAGACAAAGGCTTCATCCAGCGGATAGTGGGGCATTGCCTCAGCGATTCCGGACAGGAGCAGGCGGCCCTGCTTGAAATCCTTGGGCCGCTTCTGCGGGCTGCGGCCCGGCTTTTCGGACATCCAGAGCTTGTGAAGCGCGAACCA
>JBKPKZ010000013.1:0-8861 GCA_046731355.1 Pseudomonadota bacterium
CGCTCGGACGATCGGCCAGTCGGAAACCAGGCCGCGGAATATTGCCGGCTCGCCCTTGGCGGCGATCTCGCGCTCGAAGCGCTCCCGATCCATCGGCCCATATTCGGCGATCGGCTGCATCTCGCTCGGCTAGCAGCGCGGCCGTCCGTTCGCTAGGAGCGCGGTCAAATGACCGAACCTGTCGATCTCCGCTCTGCCGCATCAGCCTCGAAGGCCTGGCCATATGAAGAAGCGAGAAAGCTTCTGAAGCGCTGGCCGGACGGAAAGCCGAACGGAGAGCCGATGGTCTTCGAAACCGGCTACGGTCCGTCGGGCCTCCCCCACATCGGCACGTTCAACGAGGTGCTTCGAACGACCTTCGTGCGCCAGGCTTACGAGGAGCTGACCGGTGGCGCGCCGACCCGCCTGATCGCCTTCAGCGACGACATGGACGGGCTTCGCAAGGTCCCGGACAATGTGCCCGAGCAGGAGATGCTCACCGAGCATCTCGGCAAGCCCCTGACCCGGATTCCCGATCCGTTCGGGAGCCACGAAAGCTTCGCGCATCACAACAACGCGATGCTTCGGCATTTCCTCGACCGTTTCGGCTTTGACTATGAATTCCTGTCGGCGACCGAATGCTATTCAAGCGGCCGGTTCGACGAGGTCATCCGAAAGGTACTTCGCAACTGGGACGGCGTGATGGCCGTGATGCTTCCGACCCTTCGCGAGGAGCGCCGCCAGACCTATTCGCCGATTCTTCCGGTTTCGCCCTCGTCGGGCCGGGTTCTCCAGGTGCCGGTCGAGGTGATCGACGCGGAAGCCGGAATGATCGCGTTCGAAGACGAGGAAGGCCGTGTCGAGCAGTCGGCCCTCGGCGGGCAGGCCAAGCTTCAGTGGAAGGTCGACTGGGCGGCGCGCTGGGTCGCGCTCGGCGTCGACTATGAGATGTCCGGAAAGGACCTGATCGACAGCGTCGTCCAGTCCTCGAAGATCGCGCGTGTTCTTGGCGGACGGGCGCCGGAAGGCTTCAACTACGAGATGTTCCTCGACGAGAAGGGCGAGAAGATCTCCAAGTCGAAGGGCAATGGGCTCAGCCTCGAGGAGTGGCTGCGCTACGGAAGCGAGCCGAGCCTGGCCTTCTACATCTACCGGGAGCCGAAGAAGGCGAAGAGCCTGCATCTTGGCCTCATTCCGCGCGCCGTCGATGAATATTGGCAGTTCCGGGCAAATTACCCGAGCCAGGCGATCGAGCAGCAACTCGGCAATCCTGTGCACCACATCCACGGCGGCAAGGTGCCCGAGCCAAAGAGCTTGCCGCTGACCTATGGGCTGCTTCTGAACCTCGTCAGCCTGCCCGGGATCCACGACAAGGAAACCGCCTGGCGGTTCGTTCAGCGCTACGCTCCGGGCACGTCAGCCGACACCCACTTCGAGCTCGACGAGCTGATCGGCCTCGCGGTCAACTATGCCAGGGACTTCGTGGTGCCGGGCCTGAAGCGGCGTTCGCCAAGCGAAATGGAGGCTTCAGCGCTTCGCGATCTCGACGATGAGCTGGCGAAGCTGCCGTCCGACGCGGATGGCGAGGCGATCCAGAACCTCGTCTTCGAAGTCGGCAAGAGGCACGAGTTCGAGAGCCTTCGAGGCTGGTTCCAGGCGCTCTACGAAACCCTGCTCGGCTCCTCGCAGGGACCGCGCATGGGAAGCTTCATTGCACTTTATGGGATCGACAACAGCCGCCGGCTGATCGCCGAAGCTCTAGACAGCGTCGAAGCCTAGGGCTGGAAGGCGCGACTCGCGCCGAACCTCGGGCCCTCGCCAATCGCATCGCTCCGCGACACGAAGATCACGGTCGTCGTCCTGGCCCTGGACGGGGATGCCTTGGTCTCGGCAAGCAATTTCGCGCGGGCGATCGGGCAGCTCGGCCATTCCTTCAGCTGCCCGGCTGCAACCGGCAGCTGGCTGGCGGAGGCCGGCACGACCCAGCAAAGGGCCGCAAGAAGAAGCAATTTTCTCGTATGCGTAGGCATCGACGTGCTCCTCGACGGGCCATTGTAGCGCAGGAGCGCTTCCCGTTTCGGGCGATTTCGATGGGCTGCATGCCAAATTTCGGCAAACGGCCGCCGCCCATCGGCTGAGTCCGCCGGGCGGCGCTTTGATCGAGTCCAAGCGACCTAGCCTACTTCAGCGAGGCGATCGCGTCGGCTTCCGAAACCTTGACGCCCGCCAGCTTGAGCGCCTCGTCGAGGGCCTTGTCCGCCGCCACGGCCACATCCGGAGCGACGCCGGTTCCTTCCCAGCTCTCGCCCGTGTCGGGGTCGAACGTCCGGCCAACCGGGATGAACGCGGCATAGCCCTTGCCCATCGGGGCCATGCCCCCGAAGTGCGCTCCACCACCTGTCGCCTCGCCGACGAGCGTGGCGCGGTGGGTGCGCTTGAGCGACAGCGAGAGATGCTCTGCGGCAGAGAATGTTTTCTTCGACGTCAGGAGATAGACCTTGGAGTCCTTGAGAGATCCCTGCTCCACGGCCGGCACGACGACGTGCTCGCGCCGATTGATCGTATCCGGTCCGTCGACTCGTCGAAGGAGCCGATCCTTCGGATCGAACGGCGAACCATATTTCGCCTCGACCGCGGTTCGAATGTCCATGTCGACGAGCGTTGTCGGCCTGGCGAAGATCCGCGCGAAGATCAGGTTCATCTCGGCCAGCCCGCCCCCGCCGTTGTGGCGGACATCGATGATCAGTGACTTCGCGTCCCCGTGAGCATCGAGAAACCTGCGAACCTCGGCCAGGGTCGCCTCGTTTCCGGGGAAACCGCTGAAATCGATGTAGGCGATCCCCGGAGCGAGCCAGCCTGCCTTTGCAACGGCGTTTCCGTCCGGAGGCCCGCCGTTTGGAGCGTGGGGGGCATCGCGTTCCTCGGGCCGGACGACCTCCAGCCGCAAGTGGCCGTCCTTGTGGAAGGAGCGGAGGTCCTCGGTCACTTGGGACGCGAAGGTCTCGGCATCGGCGAAGTTTGCATATTTGCCGGCCTCGAGACTCTTTTGGAGGAAGTCCGCATATTGCCTGCCAATGTCGGGGAAGACGTAATTCTCCTCGACCGCGGCGGCGAGATCGCGAATCGCTGCCTCGGCGTCCTCCCTTACGAATGGAACCTTGACCGGCTTCGACTGCTCGGCACCGGGCGCGAGTCCCGATTGGGCAAGGAGCGGGGCGGACGAAACGAACGCTGCTGCTCCGGCCAGGATCATCAACTTCACGGGCATGATTCAACTCGCTGCTGTGTTACTCAACTGATACAGTAGCGATGCCGGTTGCGCGTTGCGTGCAATTTCGTTTTGCTCCGTGCCAAAATTTGGCAGGCTGCGTCCATGCTCGACCGCTTCGATATTGCACTGCTCAACCTGGTCCAGCGTGATGACGGCCAGACGGCCGAAGCGATTGCGGAGAAAGTCCCGCTGTCTCCGTCGGCAATTGCGCGAAGGCTTCGTCGCCTGCGTTCCGACGGAATCATTTCCCGAACGATAGCACTGCTGTCGCCTCGGCTGGTCGAGCGCCGACTGCGCGCGATCGTGCTGATCCAGCTCAGCGAGCACGCCGACCTCAAGGGGAAGAATGCGCTCGAGAAGCGGCTGCTCGAGGCTCCCTGCGTGCAGTTCTGCTACGAGATCGCGGGCCCTCACGACATCATCGCTCTGTTCGACTGCGAAAGCATGGCGGCTTTCAACGAGTCTGCCGACGCGCTCCTGGCCTCGTCGCCCACGGTACGGCGATACGAGACACACTTCGTCAAGCGCGAGGTGAAGTTCGCTCCGTTCGTCGAGCTGAAGGAGGGCTAGCCAGCCTTCTTGGCCGCGATCCAGCGGTCGATCTTCTGCTCCAGGATCTGAAGCGGAAGAGCGCCCGTGCCGAGCACCTGCGCGTGGAATTCGCGGATGTCGAACTTGGCTCCAAGCTCCGCCTCGGCCTTCGCGCGCAAGCGCTGGATGGTCAGCGCTCCGACCTTGTAGGCAGTCGCCTGGCTCGGGATGGCGATGTAGCGCTCGACCTCCGCGGTCGCGTCGGTGCGGCTCATGCCCGAATGGTCGAGCATGTATTTGATCGCCTGGTCCCGGGTCCAGCCCTTGGAGTGGATCCCGGTATCGACGACCAGCCGCATGGCTCGAAGCATCTCGTCGTTGAGCGTTCCGAACCTTTGATAGGGATCCGAATAGAGGCCCATGCCGTAGCCGAGCGTTTCGGCATAGAGCGCCCAGCCCTCGACGTAGGCCGTGTTCCCACCGAACCGCATGAACGAGGGCAATGCCTCGTTCTCCTGGGCCAGGCTGATCTGGAAATGGTGGCCCGGCTCGCCTTCGTGGAGGAACAAGGTGGTGTTCTCGGTCGTGTTCCGCGACGGAAGGTCATACGCGTTGAAGTAGAAGGTGCCCGGGCGGGAACCGTCGGGCGTTCCCGGCTCGTACGAGCCGCCCGCTTCGAACTTTTCACGGAACGGTGGATAGGGCCGGATCACCAGCCCCGCCTTCGGCATCTTTGAGAAGAGCGCCGGAAGCTTAGGCTCGACCTTCTTCTGAACGTCGTAGAAATCCTGCGTGTAGCCGTCCCGGCTCTTCGGCTGGAATTTCTTGTCCGTCCGGATGTAGTCGAAGAAGGCCCCCAGATTGCCCTTGAAGCCAACGTCTTTGCGGACCGTCTCGAACCCCTCGGTGATCCGCGCGACCTCGCTGAGGCCAAGCTTGTGGATCTCGTCCGCGGTCATCGGCAGCGTCGTCGTCGATTGGATGAGATATTCGTAAAGGTGGTCGCCCCCCTTCATGTACAGGAGGCCGACGCCTTCGCGCGCATGAGAGAGATATTCGTTTTTGAAGAAGTCGCGAAGCCTGGTGAGCGCGGGATAGATCTCGTCGATGATCGCGGCCCGATATTCCTTCGTCAACCGTTCGCGATCGGAAGCACCGATCGAATCCGGGAACTGCTTGACCGGGCCGAAATAGGGCGAATCGTCCGGCTTCAGCTTCAGCTGGTTGTCGATCTGCTCGATCATGTTGCGGACGGTCATCTTTGTCTCGACGACGCCCGATTGCTCGCCTTCCTTGAAGCGCCCGATTGCTCGGTCGACGTAGACGACGAAGTCCTTGTGCCGCTTCAGATTGTTTTCGTAGTCCGTCAGCGTGTTGAACGGCGCTCCGCCCTTCCCGCTCGCGAAGGTCGGGTAGAAGGTCTGAATTCCATAGAAGTGGTTGAGCGGCCGGACCTTGGTCAGGTTCAATATGTCCGGCTGATAGCCATGGAGCGTATCCTTCGTCGTGAATTCGAAGGTGTCGTAGGCAAGCTGGTCGGTCTCATCGAGCTGGTCGCGCGGGATTGCGTGGAGCGCGGCGAGATCCTGCTCCGCCGCAGCCTTCTCCGCAGCATAATATTCGTCGCTGATGTTGTCGCCGAGCCGGTCGGCATAGCGCATGTCGCCGCGAAAGATGGCGTCGATCGGATTGCGCTTGAGCGAGGCTTCGTCGCTCTCCTTGAACAGGTCGAACAGGCGGTCGTGAGCGCTCTTCTGCGGCGCCGGCGCCGCTGCCGGTTCGGTAGCCGGAACGACGGGTGCCGGCTCGGGCGCCGGAGCCGTTGCGCATGCACCAAGCGCAGCCGCGGATGCGCCGAGGAGGAAAAGGCGAAAGCCAGAGATCATGAGGACACTTTCATCGACCAGCAGTGCATAGGAAAAGGGGCGCTGCGAGCAGCCGCAACGCCCCTTCGTCCAATGCGCCTGTGCTGTCTACCAGAAGAAGTCGTAGACGATGTCCGCGATCTGCCCGGTGTAGATGTTCACCAGCACCGCGTCGTAGTGATAGCGGACCCAGCGGTACGGGCCATAGGCTGGCGGCAGCCGGTACTGCCACGGATCGTTGAGCCAGAAGTTCCTTCCGTAATAGCTCGGCCACATCCGCCAGCCGAGGCCGTAGCGGAAATAGTCCCACCCGAACGGGTCGTAGTACCAACCCAGATGGAAGATGCTCCGGTGATGGCGCCGCCAGTTGTTCCAGTCGTAGCGATGGTCGTGGCGCCAGTCGGAGTTCCAGCGCCTGGTCGGATGTGCCTGGGTCGAGCCCGCCGTCCGAGGAGCCGGGGGCTCCGTCCCGAACACCGGCCGGCGGCTCACTCGGCGCTCGGTCGGCTGGACGATCGTCGTGCCGCCGCCAGTGCGCGCCCGCCCGAAACCGCCCCCCTCGTGGACATTGGGCGCGGTACGGACGTTGCGCTCTTCGATCGTCGCCGTCGGTTCGGATCCGTCATGACCACGCCGACGCCCGGGGCGAACCGAAGAGTCGCCGCTATCGGCGACACCGCTGCCGCGCTCGATCTCGGGCCGATCCGGAAGCGTCGGATGCTGCCCGCCCTTTCGGGCAACGCGTTCGCTCGAATCCGAGTCCTGGCGCCCGTTCCGGACCGAGTCCCCCGCGGAATTTCGCTCGACGCGGTCGATCGTGGTCGAGGTCGGCTGTGCCTGCGGGGCCGAATTGCCGCGATCGACGCTGACGTGCGGCTCGGGATTGTTCTGCGGCCGGGCGGCCGGGCGCTCCGGCCGCTGGTTGTCGTTGCTGGACTGCGATCGTTCGGCTCGATGGCCGCGGAAACCGCGCTGGCCATCATTATTGTCGTCGGACTGGGCAAGCGCCGGGCCGGCGGCGCTCGCGAGGAGCATCAGGAGAAAGAGCTTACGCATTGCCACTACCTCGGCACTTTAGATTGCACGGCGACCCGTGCGCCTTTGCAGATGAGCGGAGCGTGAACCGTTTCGCCAGCGAATCGTAATCTTGCAAACCCAGAGCGCCCCGTTCACCCGCATTCAATGGCGATTATCGAGACAAAGCGTGGCAGGCTTGGCTACACCCAAACGGGAAGTGGTGAGCGGACGCCGCTCATCTTCCTCCACGGCGTGGGCTCCGACAAATCGGTCTGGCGGCCGCAGCTCGACCATTTCTCCAGGTCGCGCCGGGCAATCGCGTTCGATTATCCCGGTTATGGCGAGAGCGAGGCCATCGAAGACGCGACACGCGACGATTACGCCGCGGCAGTCCTCGCGGCACTGGATGCATTGGGCATCGATGAAGCCCATGTCTGCGGCCTCTCGCTGGGCGGCGTCGTGGCGATCGCGACGCACTCGGCGGAGCCGGAGCGGTGCGCCTCGCTGATCATTGCCGACAGCTTCGCGGTGCATCCTCAGGGCCAGGCAATCTACGACCGGTCGATGGCCGCAAGCGACGACATGCGCGGCCTTGCCGAAGCCAGGGTCGGAGCGCTGATGGCCTCGGACGATCCAGCGATTCGAGCCGACGTGATCGAGACCATGGCTGGCATCGATCCCGAGGCCTACCGGATCGGCGCCCGTGCGGTCTGGCTGGCCGACCAAAAAGAGAGGGCCGCCGCGATCCAGGCGCCAACGCTGGTCATCTGCGGCGATGAGGATGCGATCACACCGCCGTCACTGTCCGAGGAACTGGCTGCTCTCATCCCCCATTCGCGGCTCACGATCATCGAGGGAGCCTCGCACCTCGCCAATCTCGACAGTCCGGACGAATTCAACCGCTCGATCGAGGACTTTCTTTCCCAGGTCGAAGGCCAGGCGTAGGAAGCGTTCGAACAGCCCGGAGAGAGTCTTGGAAGCCTATATCGTCGAAGCGGCGCGTACTGCCGGGGGCAAGCGCGAAGGAGCGCTCAAGGACTGGCATCCGGCCGATCTCGGGGCTGCCGTCCTCGACGCCCTCGTCGAGCGCTCGGGCATCGACCCGGCGTCGGTCGAGGACGTGATCGCCGGGTGCGTCGGCCAGGTCGGCGAGCAGGCCTTCCACATCGGCCGCAACATGGTGATGGCGTCGAAGCTTCCCGACAGCGTCCCTGCAGTCTCGATCGACCGCCAGTGCGGAAGCTCGCAGCAGTCGGTGCACTTCGCCGCCCAGGCGGTGATGAGCGGAACGCAGGACGTGGTCATCGCCGCCGGAGTGGAAAGCATGACCCGGGTCCCGATGGGCACTCCGGTCATCCTCCCGATGCAGGCCGGCATCGGCATCGGTCCGTGGCCGCAGTCGATCAAGGACCGCTACCAGGTCAACGACTTCACCCAGTTCCGCGGCGCCGAGATGATGGCGAAGAAATACGGCTTTTCGCGCGAGGAACTCGATGCGTTCGCGCTCGAGAGCCACCGCAAGGCCGCCGCGGCGACTCAGGCCGGGGCTTTCGCGGCCGAGATCGTGCCGCTCCCGGTGAACGGCCACGACCATCGCACCGACGAAGGCATACGCTACGATGCGTCGCTCGAAGGCCTCGGCTCCCTCAAGACTCTCGTTCCGGATGGAGTGATCACCGCCGGCAACGCCTCGCAGATTTGCGACGGCGCGTCGGGCGTCCTGATCGTCAACGAGCGCGCCCTGAAGGCGCACAACCTCACTCCCATCGCCCGCATCGATCATCTGACCGTAACGGCCGGCGATCCCGTCATCATGCTCGACGAGCCGATCCGGGCGACGCGCGTCGCCCTTCAGCGTTCAGGCCGGGCCATGGACGAGCTCGACCTGTACGAGGTCAACGAGGCCTTCGCTCCCGTTCCACTTGCCTGGCTGCAGCAGCTCGAGGCTGACCCGTCGCGCCTCAACGTCCATGGCGGCGCGATCGCGCTCGGCCACCCGCTCGGAGCGTCCGGCGCCAAGCTGATGGCGACGCTCGTCCACGCGCTTCGCGGCCACAAGAAGCGCTTCGGCCTGCAGACGATGTGCGAAGGCGGTGGAATCGCCAACGTCACCATCGTGGAGGCATTAGACTGACGTGCCGACGGTCTGGGCCACGACCCGGGGCGGCGAAACGCGCGAGGTCCAGGCGAAACCCGGA
>JBKPKZ010000014.1:0-14852 GCA_046731355.1 Pseudomonadota bacterium
GCTCGTGAGCAGCGCGTGCGTCCTTGAAGCGGAAGGCCATTGCACAAGCGCTCGGGCCATGGTCCTTGGCATATTGCTCGGCGTAGCTGCCCGGCTCGGCGTTGATGATGAAATTGCAGTCGCCCTGCTTGTGGAGGGTGACATCCTTGCTCTTGTGCCGGGCGACCTCGGGAAAGCCCATCTTGGTGAAAAGCGAGCGCAGAAGCTCGATGTCGGGCGCGGTATATTCGACGAATTCGAAGCCGTCGGTCCCCATCGGGTTCTCGAGGCCCAGCGGACCCTTCTCGGCGACCTGGGTTGCCATTGAAATCTCCTTCGGGGCCCAACTGCTCCTGCGGCCGCTGCAATTCAAGTCATTGGGCGAGCGCGATGTTATGAATGCTGAGGCCCGAGGAAGGTCTATTCCGACGTGGCATTCCGCTGGAGCGCGGGTAGGCCTCTAGGACAGGAGAAGGATCATGGATTTGCCCGATGGTTGGGACCTCGAGGACGGCGGCAAGGCGATCGTCCGCACCTTCAGGTTCAAGGATTTCAGCGAGGCGTTCGGCTTTCTGACCCGCGTTGCGCTTCATTCGGACAAGGTCGACCACCATCCGGAGTTCACAAGCATCTGGAACCGCATCGACTTCAGGCTGACCAGCCACGACGCAGGCGGGGTGACGGACCGCGACCTCCGGCTGGCGGAGGTTATCAACGCGCTTGCAGGGGGAGACTGAAAATGCGCGCTTTGGCGGCTGGAATATTCACTGTGCTGGCGGCGCCTGCAGTGGCCGGAGTGCATCCGCCCGAGGTGGAGAAGCAATTGGCCTTCATCGCGGGCGATTGGACGATCAAGGGGCTGGAAGCGAATTACCGCGACAAATGCACCTGGTTCGATTCCAACAGCTTCGTCGTCTGCGACACGACAGACCATCGCCGCGGCAATCACCATAGCATCGCCATTCTCGGCTGGTCAGCGGCCGACGGGCACTACACCTACCAGCAATATGACGATTCAGGGCGCGGTCGAACCGAGCCGTGCTACAGCAATAACGAGATGGGCCTGACCTGCCTCGGGCAGATGGAGACCAAGGACGGCCTGGTCCAGACCCGCAGCTATATCTGGCCAACCACCACCGGTCTCTCGATCCGGCAGGAAAAATCGGTCAATGCCGGGCCTTGGACCGACGTCGGGCGGGTCGATTACATCCGCCGCGCGCCCTAGCTGACCGGAACCGCCCCCTCCCGGAAGCATTGGCCGGGGCGATGCGCGTTGTTTCGTTGAGGAAGGCCGCCGCAGCTGGCGCTCTCGGAGCGTTGGCGTGGGAATTGGTGCTGCGCGCCATGATCCTGCTCGGTGTGCCGACCTTCGACATCGTCCGCTCGCTTGGAACGCTCGTGCTTCCGGCCAGCGCGGCACTCGAATGGTGGCCGGTCGGGTTCGCAGCCCATGCCTTCGTCGGCATCTGCTGGGCGGTCGTCTACGCCTATTTCTTCTGGGGCCGGTACGATTGGAGACCGGCTGTCCAGGGCCTTGCATTCAGCGCGATCCCCGCGGTCCTCGCACTCCTGATCGCGGTTCCGCAACTGGAGCTCATGACGCTCCGCTCGGACGAAGTGCAATTGACGCTTCGGACCCTGCTTCCGGAGCTCTCGGCGCTTCAGGTCGGAGGCTTGCTGGCCGGGCATGCGATCTTCGGTCTTGTCATCGGTCTGATCTACGTTCGGCCGGTCGGCTACGCGGCTGCACATAACCCCCGCAACCCGGTACGACGGGCTCGATCGCGCCCAAGCTCCGGACGGCGTGAACATGATCATCGCTTCATCTTCGCGACCGGAATCGAATGCAGCTATCCGACGACGGAGGGCGGAACGTGGCGGCGCGATGAAATGTACGAAACGGACCACTATCGCCTCTGGGAATGCGATTTCGAGCTGGCGCGGGAGATCGGCGTCACCCACCTTCGCCATGGACCTCCGCTGCATCTCGTTTTCGCCGGTCCGGGCCATTATCGCTGGGATCTGATCGACGAGCCGATGGCTGCGCTCGAGGCGCATGGCCCGGAGCCGATTGTCGATCTCTGCCATTTCGGAGTTCCGGACTGGTTGGGGAATTTCCAGAACCCTGAGGTTGCCTCTGCTTTGGCGGAATATGCCGGAGCATTTGCAAGGCGATATCCGTGGGTCCGCTTCTACACGCCGGTGAACGAAATGTACGTCTGCGCCCGGGCGAGCGCCTACGACGGCATTTGGAACGAGGGGCTGCGCAGCGAGGCATGCTTCATGACCGCAGCGTTCAATCTCGCGGGCGCCAGCGTCGCCATGGCCGATGCGATCCTCGAGGTTCGTCCCGACGCGGTCTTCGTCAACAGCGAAAGCAGCGAATTCTTCCAGTCCTGCTGCCCCGATCCGGAAATCGTCGAGCGGGCAGCGCTCGAGAACGAACGGCGCTTCCTGCCACTCGACCTGCTCTACGGCCGCGACGTCGGAAGGCGGATGCTGGAATGCATCCGCGAGCATGGCCGCGAGGATGAGTACAAGGCCTTCCGCGAGCGCAACGGACCACGGCGGTCAGTTCTCGGCGTCGATTATTACGAGTGGAACGAGAAGCTGATCGACAATGACGGGGAACCGCGCGCGCTCGGCGAGCTCTTCGGGTGGTGCACGATCGCTCGCCAGTATTGGGACCGATACCGGCGAACGATGATGCACACCGAGACCAATCGCATCGACGCATCGGACGCGCCGCAATGGCTCTGGCGCCAGTGGCATAATGTCCAGCTTCTTCGCTGCGAAGGCGTGCCGATCGTCGGCTTCACCTGGTACAGCCTGACCGATCAGCTCGACTGGGGAACCGCGCTCGCCGACGCTCTCGGACGGGTCGATCCCGTCGGCCTGTTCGACCTCAACCGGGAGGTCCGCGCGGTCGGCCTCGCCTACAAGCATCTGATCGACATGCATCGCGACCAGCCCGATTATCGGAACTGTCCGGCGCTGAAGGAGGTGCTCGACTGATGGCAAGTTTTCTCGGCGCTCATGGTTATGATCCCGGCCGGACGCAGCGTCCGCTCTTGGCCGGCGCGATTGCGGGGCTGTTCGCGACGGCGCCGGCAATCCTGCTTCTTGCGAAGTTCGGGTCGCTCGAAGTGCAGTCCCGTATCCTTGGCCTGCCGATCGCGGCAATCCTCGTCGCGGGTTGGGTGGTGACGGCCATTTCAGGCTCACTCTATTCCCGTCTGTTCGGACGCGCGGCCAATGACGCCCGGTGCGGCTGGCTGTTCGGAATGGCGTTCGGGTTCGTGGTCTGGACAGCCGGGGCGGTCCTCGTCCTGCCGCTGGCCGGCGGCGGAAGGGCAGCGGCAGGAGACGCGGGACTCGGGCTCTATCTCTCGCTGGTCGTGTGGGGAGCCGCACTTGGCGTTCTCCTTCCCTACGTTCACCGCTTCTTGCGCAAGTCGCTCGCATCCGAATCGCGCCACCCGTCGAGCGGACCGGCCGCACAGTTGCCCCGCTCACCTCGATAGAAAGGAACAACCGCCACCCATTGCCCGTTCATGATTGAACTGACATAGGTGCCTTCTCATGAATCGCCTGACGATCAGCGCCGTCTATTATTATCCTGACGAGGTTGGGATCGGCTGACGCGCGCCTAGTTCAGACGACCAACCTCGACCCGCTCGGCAGCCGCCCGGCGGGTTTTTTGTTGCCCTTCGAAAGGAAATGCATGCTTCAGGAGACGATCGAAAGAGACCAGCCGGCAGGGTGCTGGCAGGACTATGTCGTCCCCCAGTGCTGGGAGGCGTTCACCGAGGACGACCATTCGGTGTGGGACCTGCTGTTCGCTCGGCAGGTCGAGCTTCTCGGGTCGCGTGTGATCTCGCCGTTCCTCGACGGGATCGATCTGCTTCGGCTGTCGCACCCGGGCGTTCCGGACGTCGAGGGGTTGAACGCGATCCTGACGCCAAGGACCGATTGGAGAGTGGTCGCGGTACCGGGCCTGGTTCCGGACGGCATCTTCTTCGCGATGCTTGCCGAGCGGGTCTTCCCGGTCGGCAATTTCATCCGCGCCCGCGAGCAGCTCGATTACCTCGAGGCGCCCGACTGCTTCCACGACATGTTCGGCCATATCCCGATGCTCGCGAATCACGACTTTGCGGAGATGGCCGAGCATGTCGGACGGCTGGGCATTGCGGCCTGCGCGGCTGGCGAGGCCGAGCGGGCGGCGCGCCTTTACTGGCACACGGTCGAGTTCGGGCTGGCGCGCGAACATGGCGAACTGAAAATCCTCGGCGCGGGCCTCGCTTCGAGCTTCGGCGAGGCGCATTTCAGCCTGGAGAGCGGCAAGGTCGAGCGGCTCCCCTTCTCAATCGAGAAAGCGGTGAGAACATCCTACAGGCACGACGCTTTCCAGCCGCGCTACCTCGTTTCTCAATCGCTCGAGGAGACGATCGCGGACGTGCTTGCACTTGACCCGGAAGGGCTCCTGTCGCTGCCCTCAGAGGGCTAGGCCGAGCGGCGCGCGCCTGAGGTGCTTTCCGTCGCCGCGCATGGGGATTTGCACAAGCGCGACCAATCCTGGCGCATTGTCGAACAGAGCGAGCTCACCCTGGTGCAGGTGAGCGATGGCCTGGACCAGCGACAGGCCCAGGCCGGCGCCTTCCTCGCTTCGGCTCGGGTCGAGACGGCCGAAGCGGCGACGGGCTTCGTCTCGGCGCTCGGCTGGAATGCCCGGGCCGCGGT
Source organism: Pseudomonadota bacterium (assembly GCA_046731355.1). GTDB lineage: Bacteria > Pseudomonadota > Alphaproteobacteria > Sphingomonadales > Sphingomonadaceae > Sphingomicrobium. Next base: position 4,720 of record JBKPKZ010000014.1, read on the forward strand.
CGGTCACCCCGAGCTTGAGCGTCGAATCCTCGTCATGGACGAGGACTGCAATCTCGCCTCCCGTGGCCGCATATTTGATCGCATTCTCGATCAGGTTGCTCAGGGCCTGCGCGAGCAGTTGACGGTGGCCAAAGACGGGGACCACGACCGAGCTCCGGTCGAGCCGCATGGCCGCGCCGGCTTCCTCGGCGACCGGCTCGTACATTTCGACGAGCTCGCCGGCGAGCTGGGCGGGGTCGAACCAGCTGAACTGGTTCTTGCTTGTGAAGGCCTCCGACCGCGCGATCTCCAGCGCGGTCGTCAGGATCCGCATCAAGGAATCCGACTGGCGGATGATGGCTCCCAGCATCTGGTCGCGCTCGTCGGGAGTTTCGGCCGTCAGCGCCGCGTCCGCCGCGGCGCGCAAACGTCCGACAGGGGACCTGAGATCGTGCGCCAGACTGTCGGTCAGCATCCTCAGCTCGCTCATCAGGGTAGAGATCCGATCGAGCATCTGGTTGATCTGGCGCGAAAGCCGCTCGAACGAGTCATTGGCGCCCGAAAGCGGCACGCGGCCCGACATGTCGCCTCCACCGATCCGGTCGGCGACTCGGACGATGTCATGGACGCGCCGGTCGACGTACTGACCGATGATCAAACCGCAGAGCAGCCCGAGGATGACCGACAGCGCAAGCGCTACGACGAGGGAGCGCTCAAGCGTTTCGCGAAGGCTGATTCCGGCTGAAACGGTACGCCCGGTAAGGAGCCATTGGCCGTCGTCCACGGGTCTGAGGTTCACACTCGCCTCGAGAACGGAGCTTTCCCCCTTCATCCTCAAGACCGCAGTGCGGGCTTTCCCGAATGATCCGGCATCGGGCGAAACGACTGCATCGACATTGCCTTCGAGCGGCTTTCCGGAACGATCGAGGATGGCCACGGCATCCTGGGGATCTCCGGCTTCGGTCGCTTCCAAGACCTCGCGCTTCAGTGCGGCCGCTCCACCGACCCGATAAACCTGTCCAAGCGCCGCCGACTGCTCGGCGACCTGGCGACGAAGCGAGGACACGATCTCGTCTCGAGTCTGGAAGTGGATGAAGCCGATGATGAGGAGGTTGGAGGCGAAGGCGAGCAGGCCCGCGAGCAAGGCGATTCGGAGCTTGGTCGACATCAGGCTTCGAGCATGTAGCCGGCGCCGCGAACGGTATGCAGAAGGGGCCGGTCGAATCCTTCCTCCAACTTGCGGCGAAGCCGGCTGACATGGACGTCGATCACGTTGGTTGCCGGGTCGAAGTGATAATCCCAGACCTGCTCCAGGAGCATGGTCCTGGTAACCACGCGACCCTCGTTGCGGGCGAAATATTCAAGGAGAAGATACTCTCGCGGCTTCAGCTCGATCTTCTTGCCGGCGCGCTTCACGGTTCGCGAGAGTGGGTCTATCACAAGATCGCCGACCGTTAGCCGTGGGTCAGTCGCGACTCGTGCTTCGCTCCGGCGAAGCAAAGCGTTGGCGCGCGCAAGGAGCTCCGCGAAGGAAAAGGGCTTCACGAGATAGTCGTCCGACCCGCACTCCAGGCCTTCGATCCGGTCACCGACCGACGCCAGCGCGGACAGGATCAGGACCGGAGTCTCGATCTTCGCGGCCCTCAACGCCCGAAGCACGGAGAGCCCGTCGATAATCGGCACCATGCGATCGAGAATGATGAGGTCGAAGCTGCCGTCGGTCGCCCGGTAGAGGCCGTCCTGGCCGTTCGCGACCTGCTCGACCGAGTGACCTTCCTGCGACAGGCCGCGGCTTAGATAGTCCGCGGTTTCTACGTCGTCTTCAACGATGAGGATCTTTCGGCCCATTGGCCCTCCGCCAGCTGCATACGACGCCGCTTACCGGCCCGGCAATGGCGGGGCGCCGCCCGGCGCGAGGGGGCATGGGGGAAACGCCGGGCGGCTTTCGGGAGAGTCGCGTGTGTCGATTACTTGGTCTTGGTCTTGGACTGGTCGTCCTTGACGTTCGTCTTCGCCTTCATGTGCGACTTGTGGACTTTGGCTTTCTCAGTCGGGGCTTTGGTGTTGGTTGCCGCGGCAGCTGGCCCTGCGAGAAGGCCAATTGCCACGAACGATGCAATGAGATGCTTGGTCATATTGCGTGTCTCCTATGCCGGCCGGTGTTCCGGCGGACCAAGCAAATAGGAGCGACCGCTTTTCGTCGCCGTGGCCCGATCATTAAATCTTGTTCATTCAACGCAGCCCGGCGCGCTGGCATGAAGAGAGAGGGCTGGTATAGCCCGAGGCCGATGGCCGACGACGAAGTGCTTCGCGAGTATCGTACCGGATCCGACCCGCGCACCCTGCGCGACGCGCTCGGCTGCTTCGCTACGGGCGTGACGGTCGTCACCTGCTTCGATCAGGACGAGCAACCGTTCGGGATCACCGCAAACAGCTTCACCTCCGTATCGCTCGATCCCCCGCTTCTCCTGGTCTGCATCCACAAGCATGCGGCCTGCGCGGCGGCTCTCGCCGAAGCGAAGCACTTCGCGATCAACGTGCTCCAGACCGCGCAGCAGCCGGCGTCGATCCGCTTTTCCACGCGCGCGCAGGACCGGTTCGGGGTCAACGACTGGTCCCGGGGTGAGTTCGGGACTCCGGTCCTCCAGGAATCGCTCGGCGCCTTCGAATGCGAGCGCTTCGCCATTTATGATGGCGGCGATCACGACATCCTCGTCGGACAAGTGGTGAAGGCGAGCTTCAATACGGAGCTCGACCCGCTTCTCTATTTTCGCGGCCGCTATCGCAGACTGCACTTCGACTAATCGACGATCAGCTCTTCCGGGTGCTTGACGAAGCGACGGACGACCAGGACGATGATCCCGCCGACGATCGCTCCGGCGACCGCTGAACCGAGCGCGTATACGAACCATTCGACGACCGGGCCGAGCGCTCCGACGGCATGGCCGGCAGCGGCGGACCATGAGTGGAGCGTGTGCGGCACGGTCTCGAGAAAGTGCAGCTCTTCGAGGCCGTGGAGGAGGATCCCGCCGCCAACCCAGAGCATCGCGGCCGTGCCGATCGCCGACAGGGCGCTCAGCATCTTCGGGACGACGCGGACCAGCATTTCTCCAAAATTGCGGGTCGCCGGGCTGCTCCGCTCCGCAAGGTGAAGGCCGATGTCGTCGAGCTTCACGATCAGTGCGACGACGCCGTAAACGCCCGCGGTGATCGCCAGCGCAACCACAATCAGTGCGATCGCCGTCGTCACGAGAGACAAATGATCGAGGGCGGCGAGCGAAATGGCCATGATCTCGGCCGACAGGATGAAATCGGTCCGGATCGCGCCCTTGACCTGAAGCGCTTCGAGATCGGCGGGATCGGCCATTGCATCGACCAACTGCTCTTCATGGTGGTGGTCGTGGAGCAAGACCTCGGCAATTTTCTCGGTCGCTTCAAAAGCGAGATAAGAGCCGCCGATCATCAGCAGGGGAACGATCAGGAACGGCGCGAAAGCCGTCAGCAGGAGCGCCGCGGGTAACAGGAACAGAAGCTTGTTCTTCAACGAACCGGCGGCGATCTTCCCGATGATCGGAAGCTCGCGCTCGGGCGCCAACCCGACGACGTAACGCGGGGTCACCGCCGTATCGTCGATGACGACGCCGGCTGCCTTGGTGCTCGCCTTGCCCGCCGCTCCCGCGACATCGTCGAGCGAGGTCGCGGCCAGCTTGGCGATAGTGGCGACATCGTCGAGGAGTGCGATCAGACCCGATGGCATTCGCGGCGCTTAGCCAAACTTGCGGTCGGCGCGCAATTCGCGCAGTGCCGCGCCCATGCTTGGACTGGATTTCATCAGGGCCGAACGCGCTGCCGTCGAAAAGGCGATCGAGGCGAAGGGCGTCGAGCTCGACGTCGACGATCTGCTGTCGCTCGATGGCGACGTCCGGCGGTTGAAGACGGAAATCGAAGCGCTTCGCGCCGAGCGTAATGCGATCAGCGCCCGGTTCAAGGATGTCGCTCCGGATGAGCGCGCGGAGCTTGGGCGTCAGGCCAAGGAAGCGGGCGCTCGGGCGGGCGAACTGGAGAACGACCTTGCCGAAAAGCAAGGAGTGCTGACCGAGCTTCTGATGCGCGTCCCGAACATTCCGTGGGAGGGCGCTCCGATCGGTCCGGACGAGACCTTCAACACCGTGGTCCGGCTGGAAGGCGAAATCCCGAAATTCGATTTCGAACCGCTCGACCATGTCGCGTTGATCGAGAAGAACGATTGGGCGGATCTGTCGCGGATCGTTCAGGTGTCGGGGTCGCGACAATATTGTCTCAAGGGGCGGCTGGCGCTGCTCGAGACCAAGCTCATGGGCTGGGCGCTGGAGCGGATCGCCGAGGCGGGTTTCACTCCGATCACCGTACCTGCCCTCGCCCGCGAGCAGGCCTTCCTTAACCAAGGCCAGTTCCCGGGCCATCGCGAGGAGACCTACGAAGTCCCGGCCGACGACCTCTGGCTCGCCGGGACCGCGGAAGTCGCTCTGACCTCGCTCCATTCGGGCGAGATCATCGAGGGCGACAAGCTGCCCATCCTCTACGCCGGCTACTCGCCCTGTTTCCGACGGGAGGCGGGAAGCGCGGGCAAGGACGTCCGCGGGCTCCTTCGGGTCCACCAGTTCGTGAAGGTCGAGCAATATGTCGTCTGCGAAGCCGACGACGCTCAGTCGGCGAGCTGGCACGCCCGGCTTCTGGAGCTCGCCGAAAGCATGCTCCGGGCGATGGAGATTCCCTACCAGGTCATCGAGACTTCGACGGGAGACATGGGTTTGGGCAAGTTCCGGATGAACGACATCGAAAGCTGGGTTCCAAGCTTGGGCAAATATCGAGAGACTCACAGCTGCTCGACACTGCACGACTGGCAGGCGCGGCGCGCAAACATCCGCTACCGGGGAAGCGACGGGAAGGTGCGGTTCGCGCACACGCTTAACAACACTGCGCTGGCCAGCCCGCGGATCCTGGTTCCGTTGCTCGAGAACCACCAGACGGCGGACGGCCGGGTGAAGCTCCCCAAGGCGCTCCGGGAGTTGCTTGGAGGCGAGTTTCTGTGAACCCGAAGGCGGGGAAGTTCGACAAGGCCGCCGAGCTTCCCGCCTGGGAAGGTGACGACGCTCCTCCCACTGAGCACCACTGGAAAGAGCTGCTCTGGAACGCCGGGCGGCTGCTCGGCACCTTTCGCAAACGCGGTCCGCGGGGACCGGATGACGGCCAGCCGGTGCTGGTCATTCCGGGCTTCCTGTGCAGCGACCAGACGACCTTCTCGCTCCGCAAGCGGCTCGCGAAGCATGGCTATCGGGTCCACGGCTGGAAGCAGGGCTGGAACCTCGGCGCACGCGAAGACACTCTTGAAAGGCTTCGCGAGCGGATCGAGAGCCTTGGTCACGACCGCAAGCTCGTGATCGTCGGCTGGAGTCTCGGCGGACTCTTCGCCCGGGAGTATGCGCGCTACCATCCCGATCAGGTGCGGGCGGTCATCACGCTCGGCTCACCCTTTTCGGGCGATCCGCGACAAAATAACGTGTGGCAACTTTACGAGCGGGTCGCCAAGCACAGCGTTCTAAACCCCCCGATCCCGCGCGTGACCGACAAGCCGCCAGTTCCGCACCTTGCAATGTGGTCGCGGCGGGACGGCCTGATCGCCCCGCGCGCGGCGCGCGGCCTCGACCATGAACGAGACGAGGAAGTGGAGCTGGACTGCCACCATATGGCGTTCGCCATTTCGCCGGACGCGGCCAGGCAAGTGGTGCGTGAAATCGACAGGTTTCTGAAAAACCACGAATAAATTTACTGGGTTATTGTTTCGGTAATGCAAGAACCTCATCTTCGGGGTGATGAAGTGGGAACGCTCTCCCGCCCCGCTTGGCCCTTCGACTGGGAACGGGTTCGTTCATCCTGACGATCTTGCGCCGCCGACGTGGCGGCGCGTCGCCGAAGTCGCCTGGCATCTTCCACGCATGCTGTCGGGTCTCGGGCCGGTTGGACCGCGTGGGCCGGAGGATGGACCGCCGGCGTTGGTCATTCCCGGCTTCCTTGCAAACGATCGGACAACGATGGACATCCGCCGGGCGCTCGCTCGCGCCGGATGGCGCGTGCACCCGTGGATGCTCGGGCTCAACACCGGAGCGAAGCGCGATTCGCTGAAGCTGCTTGAGAAGCGCCTCAAGGAGATCGGCAAGGGCCGCAAGGTGCTGGTCGTGGGCTGGAGCCTTGGCGGCATGTTCGCCCGGCAGCTTGCGCATCGCTGTCCGGAGAGGGTTCGAGCCGTCGTGACCTTGGGCTCGCCCTTTTCCGGTGATCTCAAGACCAACACCAATGTCCGTGGATATTATGAGCGGATCGCCGGCCACGACGTCTACGAGCCGCCGTTCCCGCACCTCGGCGGCAAGCCTCCAGTACCGACTCTCGCATTATGGTCGCGCCGGGATGGGATCGTCGCTCCGAGCGCCGCTCGCGGCCACGATCACGAACGCGACAAGGCGGTCGAGATCGATACCTATCACACCGGCTTCGCGGTCCACCGGCCGGTGCTGAGCCAGATCGTCAACGAGATCCGGATCTTCCTCGGGGAAGCGGAAGGACGCCCGCCGGCGCTTCAGCCGATGATTGTCGCGGGGCCGCTCGCGAAGGCCTAAGATCGCGCTTCCGTTCAAGGAGGCGCCCGGTGCTTCAGTTTCTTCAGCAAGTGATCGAAGATTGCGAAGGCGGTGCCCCCGTCTCGGTGTTGATGGCCGGCTTCAAAGCCTACTCCCAGATGATTCTCCACGCGGTCGATGAGATCGGCTTGGTGGTGAGCGACGCTTCCATGCCGGGTCGGAAGAAGGCGTATCCATGGTCGGCGGTCGCCGCGGTGAGACCGGAAATCCAGTGATTCAAGAAGGATCCGCTGGCCCCTCGAGTCGCAGGATTGACTCTCGCGCCTGAGTCACGAGAAAAAGAACAAAAGTAGAACATAAACGTTGCGAGTCGTGTGGCTGGAAGCCTTTCCCTGGTTGCCGGCGGCGGAAGCCGTGCGGCCGAAATTCATCAGCTCCCCAGCGGGCTGGGTGAGTGCTGGCGCTTGCCGGCGCCGCCCAGCCCCACCTTGTCGGAGCTGTTCGCAGGCTCTCCGCGCGATGCCGGCTGGGTGGGATTCCTGCTGGCGCAGGCGGACCGCGCCAAGCCCGTGCTGTGGGTGCAGGACCGAATGGCGATCATCGAGAGCGGACGCATCTATCCGCCAGGGCTTGGCAGCGGCGACCTCATCCACGTCGAGGCCCGGGATTCGAAGCTTGCGCTCTGGGCGATGGAGGAAGGGCTAAGATGCTCCAGCCTGTCCGGAGTGATCGGCGAGCTTTGGGGCGATCCCGCGGCGCTCGACTTCACCGCGACGCGGCGGCTCGCGGTGGCGGCGGAACGCTCGCGCGTGCCCTGCTGGCTGGTGCGGCTGGCGGGAACCCCGAACCTCAGCGGAGCGCGGATGCGGTGGCGCATCACGAGCATGCCCAGCATCGCCAATCCCTTCGATCCGCGCGCGTCCGGCTCGCCCGCCTGGGAGGCCGAGCTGTTCCGCGCTCGCGGTCATCAACCCGGCTCCTGGGGCGTTGCGAATGAGGCGGGTGCTTTCCATCTGGCTGCCGCACCTGGCCGTGGAACGTTGGGCGAGGTCGAGCGACTTCGGGCCTGACGATCCCGTCGTCCTGACGGTCGAGGGAACGCACGGTCCGATCATTCACGCGGTAACCCAGGCGGCCGCCGGGCGTGGAGCTCGGGCAGGTGCCCGGCTAACCGACGCTCGGGCGCTCGATCCGGCACTGATCGCGGTGCCGGCCGACCCGGCCGGCGACGAGGCGCTGGTCGAACGGCTGGGGCGCTGGGCCGGGCGCTGGTCGCCCCTGGTCGAAGTCGACGGCGCGCATGCACTGCGGCTGGACGTTACCGGCGTCGCCCACCTGTTCGGCGGCGAGCGCGGACTGGTCGCGGACGTGCAGACAAGGTTCGCCGTGGCAGGGCTTTCGACCCGCGTAGCGATGGCGCCGACCGCCGCTGCGGCCTGGGCGCTGGCGCATTACGGCAATGCCGCAGCCGTGATCTGCGGCAAGGACACCGGCGCGAAGCTCGCCGATCTGCCGGTCGCGGCGCTTCGGTTGCCCCCGGAAGCGACCCGGACGCTGGAACGGCTGGGGTTGAAGACGGTCGGTACGCTGGCGGGGATCGAGCGCCGCTCGCTCGCCCGCCGCTTCCGCGAAGCGGACAATCCGGTCGATGCGCTCGACCGCGCGCTTGGCCGCAAGCCGGAGCCGCTGACTGCCGTTCCGACCAGCCGCCCGCCCCGCGCTTTGCTCAAGCTGGAAGAGCCGGCGACGCATCCGGAAGCTGCAGCCCAAGCGCTCGAACGGCTGATTCCCGACCTCGTCCAGCAATTGCAGCGGCGGCATCTCGGCGCTCGGCGGCTGGCCTTGATCGGCTTCCGGGTCGATGGAAGCAGCGGCGTGGCGTCGGTCGCGACGTCCATTCCGAGCCGCGAGCCGAAGCATCTTCAGCGGCTGATCGCCGACAAGGCAGCAGCGCTCGATCCCGGTTTTGGGTTCGACGCTTTCGCGCTCGAAGCGAGTTGGACGGAGAATCTGTCGTCGGCGCAGGACAGCCTGGTTGAGGAACCTTCAGGGACGCGCGAGGTGGCGCGGCTGGTGGACCGGCTGAGCGTGAAGCTCGGCCCCGACAAAGTTCGGCGGCCGCAGCTCCATGAAAGCCATTTGCCCGAGCGAGCGAGTGGATGGCGACCTGCGCTCGAGAAGATCGAGCCGGTCGGGACGGCGTCAACTCCGCCTCGCCCGCAGCGGATGCTCGACCGGCCGGAAGCAATCGCGGTTGTCTATGCGACGCCCGAAGGCGTGCCGCGCCGTTTCGTCTGGCGCCGCGCGGTTCACGACATCGCCCGGGTCGAAGGACCGGAACGGATCGCGCCCGAATGGTGGCGGGAACGATCGACCGCGCGCCTGCGTGATTATTATCGCGTCGAAGACCAGTCCGGCCGCCGCTACTGGATCTACCGCGAGGGAATGATCGGCGACGGGCGCGGCGGCCTGCCCGAGTGGTACATGCACGGGCTCTTTGGCTGATGCCGGAATATTCCGGTTTTTCGCGGCTGAAGCTGGTGCGCGATGCGGAAATGCCTCCGCCCCCCGTTGAGCGCGCTCCCTATGTCGAGCTCGGCGTAACGACGCCTTTCTCGTTCCTGCGCGGTGCATCGGATGCGATCGAGCTGACGCTGACCGCGCTGAACCTCGGCTACGACGCGATCGGGATCGCCGACCGCAACACCCTTTCCGGCGTCGTCCGGATGCACAGCGCCTGCGAAGGGGTAGGATTAAAGCCGCTGATCGGCTCCCGGCTCGACCTCAATGATGCCCCCAGCCTGCTCGCCTATCCCGTCGATCGCGACGGCTATGGGCGGCTGTCGCGCCTTTTGTCGCTGGGCAAGATGCGGGCGGATAAAGGCGCGTGTGACATCCGCCTTTCCGACGTCGCCGAACATTCCAAGGGCGTCGCATTCATTGCTTGGCCGCAGGACGATCTTGCTGATTTCGAAGGAGAATTGCCACGTCTGCGTGAAGCTTTGACGTCACTCCGTCATGTCGCGGCTTCCTGGGTCTACCGCGGCGACGACAATGTGCGGATCGAGCGGCTCGACCGCATTGCTCGAAGCCACGGCTGCACCATCCTCGCCACCAACGACGTCCATTACCATGCGCCCGAGAAAAGGCCGCTGCAGGACGTCATTACCTGTATCCGCGAGAAGGTGGCGCTTGGAGCCGCAGGCTTTCTGCTCAACCCGAATGCCGAGCGGCATCTGAAGTCGCCGGAAGAGATGTCGCGCCTGTTCACCCGCTGGCCGCACGCGATTTCAGCCACGCGAGAGTTCGCGGACAGCCTCTGCTTCAGCCTCAACGAGCTGCGCTACGAATATCCGCGGGAGACGGTGCCAGAGGGACGGACGCCCCAGCAGCATCTCGAGCACCTGACCTGGGAAGGAGCGCGCCGGTTCTGGGGCGACCAGGTTCCGTACAAGGTTCTGACCCAGCTCAATTACGAGCTGAAGCTGATCGAGAAGCTCGACTTCGCCCGATATTTTCTGACTGTCCACGACATCGTTG
>JBKPKZ010000015.1:0-11300 GCA_046731355.1 Pseudomonadota bacterium
CCCCTCGCGAGAAGGGAATGAAGGGCTCGATCGCAAGAGCCCAGGAGATCATCGAGTCGACTCCCAATTCGTGGATGCCGCAGCAGTTCGAGAACCCGGCCAACCTCGAAGTCCATCGCCGGACGACGGCCCAGGAAATTCTTCGCGACTTCGCCGACGGCCCGCCCGACGTTCTGATCACCGGCGTCGGCACCGGCGGCCACATCACCGGCTGCGCCGAAGTGCTCAAGAAGGAATGGCAAAGCCTCAAGGTCTATGCGGTCGAGCCGACGCTTTCCCCGGTCCTTTCCGGCGGCGAACCGGGCCCGCACCCGATCCAGGGCATCGGCGCCGGCTTCATTCCTGCGATCATGGATACCAGTCTTCTTGACGGAGTGATCCAGGTCACTCCGGACGACGCCAAGGAAATGGCCCGCAGGGCCGCTCGCGAAGAAGGCCTGCTGGTGGGAATTTCATCGGGCGCGACGCTCGCAGCGATCAAGCAGAAGCTGCCCGAACTGGGTCAGAATGCGCGGGTTCTCGGCTTCAATTACGACACCGGCGAGCGCTACCTCTCGGTCCCCGACTTCCTGCCTGAAGAAAATTAGTAAAGCGCTGGTAACCCTGTTCTTTAGCCGGGGCATTAACGCCTTCTGACTTAAGGACCTTTGTTAGCGGGGGGGACCCGCAGCGAAGGTCCTAGAATGCGCAGAGCGCGATTCGCGAGAGCGGTCGAAAAAGCCGGTGCCGAAACGACGAGGGTTTCCATCAGGGAGGCCCTCTGGTTCGGCCTGCGCACGCCCGAAACCTCCGACGAAGCATCGCTGTCCGACTGGCGGGTCACCGGGCTCGACCTGGTCCCGGTGCTGCTCGGCGTAACCCACGCCCTGCTCACCGGAGCGTTCCTCTTCCTGTTCCAATCGCGCGGCACCGGCCTCTCGACTGACAATCCGCTGATCCCGGCCGGGCTCGCGCTTCTCTGCGACGCCGCCGCGGCCGTGGTCCTGTTCAACCGCAAGCGGCTCAACATCCCGTCGCACATGGTGGTCAGGGGCCTTTGCGCCTACCTCCTCTTCGTCGGGCTCCTGTGGACCTGGTTCGGAATTGCAGTCGAAGACGACACCTTCGTCTATCCCATCGCGGCCGCTCCGATCGCGATGAGCGCGGGGATTGCGATGGGCGCGATCGGGTCGGTCCAGTCGCCGCCGCTCATCATCACCAACATGATCACCTCGGCCTTCGCGGCTGTCGTTTTGTCCGACAGCCCGCTCGTTCCGTTCGCGGTCGAAGTGCTCTCGCTGGCGCTCGTCGCCTACAGCATCGCCGGTTCACGAAGCTTCATCTCGGCCGGTCGAAAGCGGCTCAACCTCGACGCGGAGGCGCACAAGGCGCTCAACTTCGTCGACGAGTTCGAAAACAGCGGCCGGGGCTGGTTCTGGGAGACGAACGGCGAGGGGACCCTCTCCTACGTCTCGCAGCAGCTGGCCGACGATTTCCAGTGCCAGGCGCACGAGCTGCTCGGGCGCCAGTTCACCGACCTGCTCTCGGTCGACACGTCGCCGGGCGCGAGAGTCGAGGAGCGCAAGACCCTCGGCTTCCATCTGTCGGCGCGCTTCCCCTTCTCGGACGTGATCGTCCGGGCGGCGAGCGACGAGGACATTCACTGGTCGCTTTCGGGCAACCCCATTTTCGACGAGCGCGGCCGCTTCCTCGGCTTCCGCGGGATCGGCACCGACCTCACCGAGCAGCGCCGCTCGGAGCAGGAAATCACCCGCCTCGCACGCTTCGACTCCCTCACCAGCCTTCCCAACCGCGCGATGATGCGCCAGACGCTCGACGAGGCGCTTCGCAACGCGACGAACCGCCAGAAGGGCTGCGCGCTCTTCCTCATCGATCTCGACCGCTTCAAGAATGTCAACGACACGCTCGGTCACCCGATCGGCGACGCGCTTCTCCGCCAGGTCGCGGATCGACTGAAGTCGGTGATGGGCGATCACGGCCAGGTCGGACGTCTCGGCGGCGACGAGTTCAAGGCCGTGCTTCCCGGAACGGTCGACATCGGCCTCCTGGAATCGCTTGCCCGGACCCTGATCGAGCAGGTCTCCCGGCCCTACAATATCGAGGGCCACCGGGTGGTCATTGGAGCTTCCGTCGGAATTTCGATCGGCGATCCCGGCCGCTGCACCGCCGACAGCCTGGTCCGCGACGCCGACCTCGCGCTCTATGCGGCAAAGGGCGCGGGGCGCGGCAAGCATTGCTTCTACGAACCCTCGATGCACTCCGAAGCGTCGGACCGCCAGGTGCTCGAGAACGACCTTCGCCAGGCGATCGACAAGGGCGAGCTATGGGTCGCCTACCAGCCGATCGTCAGCGCCGCCGGCGAGGACATCTGCGGGTTCGAGGCGCTGGTCCGGTGGAATCATCCGCTCCGCGGCAAGATCTCGCCAGAGAAGTTCATCCCTCTCGCCGAGGAATGCGGCCTCATCGGACGCATCGGGACCTGGGTCCTGGAGACCGCGCTCGAGGAGGCTTCGAAATGGCCGGATTCGGTACGCATCGCGATCAACCTGTCGCCGATCCAGTTCAACGATCCGAACATCGTCGAGACGGTGGCGAACGCGCTTGCGCGAACCAATGTCCGCGCGAGCCGGGTCGAGCTTGAGATCACCGAAGGCGTGTTCCTCGCCGAGGGTGAAACGACCGACGAGACCTTCACCAAACTGAAGGACCTCGGCGTCCGCCTGGCGCTCGACGACTTCGGAACGGGCTATTCGTCGCTCGGTTATCTGAAGAAGGCGCCGTTCGACAAGATCAAGATCGACCAGAGCTTCGTCCGCGGCGCGGCCTCCACGACCAGCCGCAACAGCGCCATCATCCGCGCCATCGTCACTCTCGCCGAGAGCCTCCAGATGGACACTTGCGCGGAGGGCGTCGAGACCCACGACGACCTTCACCTGATCCGCGAGCTCGGGGTCAGCCACGTCCAGGGCTACATCTTCGGCCGGCCGCTGGGAGGATCGGACGCGCGCGAGCTCGCCTCCAAGGCGACCGTCGTCCCCGACGGCTTCCAGTGCCTTCGCGAGCCGCGGCAGCGGCTGATGCGCCGGGCGATGGCGTCGATCGACGGGGTCGTCTGCGAGGTCCGCCTGCGCAACATCTCGGCAATGGGCGCCCTGGTCGAATGCCCTCAGGCGGTCGCGCCGGGAATTCGGGTCGCGATGGACATCGTCGGCGCCGGCCCGGTCGAGGGAACGGTCCGCTGGTCGCAGTCCGGCAAGTTCGGAATCCAGTTCAACGACGCGTTCGAGATGACTCGGCTCGCTCCAAAGAAGCAGAAGCTAAACGACGTGCAGATGCTCTCGCCCTGGTACGTCGGAAAGAAGTTCGCGAGCTAGAACGCTTCTTCAGGAAGCTTCATCACCGCTTCCGCACCGGCCTCCACCTGCTTCCTCAAGGAAGCGGCGAGCGGAAGCTCGCGGTCGGCGTAGAAGCGCGCGGTGATCAGCTTCGCTTCGTGGAATTCGCGGTCGGCCGAGCCGTTCGCCGCGAGCGGGCCGGAGACCTGGACCATCTTCAGCCACATCCAGCCAAGGACGACGAGGCCCATCAGCTTCATGTAGGAGTAGGCGCCCGCCCCGGCATTGTCGGGGTCGGCCATCCCGTTCTGGGCAAGCCACATGGTCGCTCGCTGAAGCTCGCCGACGGCGGGTTCGAGGGCAGCCCCCATGCCGGCCGGATCGCCCGCGGCCTTTGCTGCAGCGATATCATCGCCAAGCGCGGCGAACAGGGCCCGGACCGCCCGCCCGCCGTCCTTGGCGAGCTTGCGGCCGACGAGGTCCATCGCCTGGATGCCGTTGGTCCCCTCGTAGATCTGGGCGATCCGGGCATCGCGGACGAACTGCTCCATGCCGTGCTCACGGATGTAGCCGTGGCCGCCGAAGACCTGCTGGCCGAGGACCGCGGCCTCGAAGCCCTTGTCGGTGAGATAGCCCTTTATGACCGGAGTGATCAGCGAGACGAGATCGTCCGCCGACTGCCGCTCCTCCTCGGTCGGCGCCTTGCGCGACAGGTCGACCTGGAGCGCTCCCCATAAGATCAGGGCCCGCGCCGCCTGGTTGAAGGTTCGCATCTCCATCAGCATCCGGCGGACATCCGGGTGGACGAACAGCGGGTCGGCCTTGGCGTTCTGGTCCCAGGCCTCCTTGTGGAGAGCCCTGCCCTGTCGCCGCTCGCGGGCGTAGGCGACCGCGTTCTGATAGGAGACCTCGCCCTGCGCGAGGCCCTGGAGTCCGACTCCGAGGCGAGCGGCGTTCATCATGATGAACATTGCGGCGAGCCCCTTCTCGGCCTCGCCGACGAGCCAGCCCTTTGCCCCGTCATAGTTCATGACGCAGGTCGAATTGCCGTGGATTCCCATCTTCTTCTCGATCGAGCCGCAGGAGAGTGAATTACGTTCGCCGAGCGAGCCGTCGTCATTGACGAGGATCTTGGGCACCAGGAACAGCGAAATGCCTTTCACATTATCGGGGGCCCCGGCGATCTTCGCGATCACCATGTGGATGATGTTCTCGGAAAGGTCGTGCTCGCCCGAGGAAATGAAGATCTTGGTGCCGGTCAAAGCGTAGCTGCCGTCGCCGTTCGGCTCGGCGCGGGTCTTCAAGAGCCCGAGGTCGGTGCCGCAGTGCGGCTCCGTCAGGTTCATCGTTCCGGTCCACTTGCCTCCGACCATGTTGGGCAAGTACTTCGCCTTCTGCTCGTCGGTGCCCTTGACCAGCAAGGCGGCGATCGCGCCCTGGGTCAGGCCGTTGTACATTTCGAAGCTGTGATTGGCCGAGCAGAGGAACTCGGAAATCGCGGTCGAGACGACGTGCGGCATGCCCTGCCCGCCGAACTCCTCGGGCGCCGACAGCGTGGTCCAGCCGTTGGCGACGAACTGGTCCCAGGCGTCCTTGAACCCCGGAGGAGTCGTCACCGATCCGTCGTCATTGCGACGACAGCCTTCCTCGTCGCCGATGCGGTTCAAGGGCTGGAGGACTTCCTCGCAGAACCTGCCGCCCTCCTCGAGAATCGCCTGAACGAGGTCCGGGGTCGCGTTGGCGAAGCCAGGAAGGTTCGAATAGCGGCCGATCTCCAGGACATCCTCGAGGATGAACCGCGTTTCACGCACGGGAGCTGTGTAGGTCGGCATTCTCTCTGTCCTTTTTGAGGCGTTCGTCGAGGAAACCGCAGAACTCCTCGAGCTCGGCGATGGTGGCGTCGATGTCTGTCTTCTGGCGCTGGAGGGCTTCGACCCGCGCTCGGCAGCGGTCGCGGGTCGCGAGCATCTGCGTGTGCTGCTGGTCGCCGACGTCGTAGAGGTCGAGAAGCTCGCGAATGTCGTTGAGGCTGAAGCCGACCGACTTGCCGCGGAGGATCCAGGTCAGGCGCGCTCGATCGCGATCGGTGTAGAGCCGGGTGGTCCCTCGCCGCTCCGGCGAGATCAGCTCCTCGTCTTCGTAGAATCGAAGCGCCCGGGCAGTGACGCCGAAGGCGTCGCACAGCTCCCCGATCGAATAATAGCGCCGCTCCGCGTCCATCGCCGTTGCCTATGCTTTACGTTCACGTAAACGTCAAGTCGCGTGAGATTTCAACGGCTGGCCAGGCGGGGGGCGACAAACGCCGACATGACACCTATATGACGCGCCTAGCAGTCTGGCCGGGGACAATGCTCACCACCAATCCGTTCGAACCCCTCGATGGGGACACGCTGCACGAAGAGTGCGGGATCTTCGGCATCTGGGGTGCCGACAATGCCGCGAGCTTCGTCGCATTGGGGCTTCACGCCCTCCAGCACCGCGGCCAGGAGGCGGCGGGCATCACCAGCTATGACGGCGCCCATTTCCACTCGCACCGGGCGATGGGCCATGTCGCCGGCAACTTCGACCGCGACGACATCATGCGCAAGCTCCAAGGTCGCGCCGGAATCGGGCACGTGCGCTATTCGACGACCGGCGAGACCGCTCTTCGCAACGTCCAGCCTCTGTTCGCCGACCTGAACGACGGCGGCTTCGCGGTCGCCCACAACGGCAACCTCTCCAACGCCATGAAGCTCCGCCGGACGCTCAACCGCCGCGGCTCCATCTTCCAGTCGACCAGCGACACCGAGGTCATCATCCACCTCGTCGCAACCTCCGACAAAGGCAGTCCGATGGACCGCCTGATCGATGCCCTGAATCACGTCGAGGGCGCCTATTCGCTCGTCGTCCTGACCGAAGAGGGCCTGATCGCCTGCCGCGACCCGCTGGGGATCCGCCCGCTCGTCATGGGCAAGCTCGGCGAAGCGACGATCTTCGCGTCCGAGACGGTCGCGCTCGACGTGATCGGCGCCCGGTTCATTCGCGAGGTGGATCCCGGCGAGCTGGTGGTCGTCAACGGCTCCGGGACCCGTTCCTTCCGGCCGTTCGAAAAGGCCCAGGCGCGTCCCTGCATCTTCGAGCACGTCTATTTCTCGCGGCCGGATTCGATCGTCGATGGAACCTCGGTCTACGAAGTGCGCAAGAACATCGGCGCCGAGCTTTCGCGCGAAGCCCCGGTCGAGGCCGATCTCGTCGTTCCGGTCCCCGACAGCGGAGTCCCGGCGGCAATCGGCTTCAGCCAGGAAAGCGGGATTCCGTTCGAGCTCGGAATCATCCGCTCGCACTATGTCGGCCGGACCTTCATCCAGCCGAGCCAGGAAGTCCGCCACCTCGGAGTGAAGCTGAAGCACAACGCCAATTCCGCGCTGATCCGGGGCAAGCGGATCGTTCTCATCGACGATTCCATCGTTCGCGGAACGACGTCGGTGAAGATCGTCCAGATGATGCGCGACGCCGGCGCCCGCGAAGTGCACATGCGGATCGCCTCGCCTCCGACCAAGTACAGCTGCTTTTATGGAGTCGACACTCCGGAGCGGGCAAAGTTGCTCGCTGCGCAGATGAGCGTCGAGGCGATGGCGGACTACATCAACGCCGACAGCCTCGCCTTCATCTCGATCGACGGCCTCTACCGGGCGCTCGGCGATAACCGCGACGCTGAGCAGCCACAGCGCTGCGACGCCTGCTTTACCGGGGACTATCCGACACGGCTGACCGACGCCGAGGAGAATGATCCCGGTTCGACGCTCTCGCTGGTAGCGGCCCGCTAGCAAGAACCAGCGCTCCGGCAGCGAGCGCGAAGGAGACCATTGTCTCCTGCCAGTGCATGGCGCTCAAGGGCCCTTTGAGAAGCATCGGTCCCCAGACTAGCAGGGTGATCAGGATGATCTGCGCCGCGGCGGCCGACGTCCCGAGCCTTGTGGCCAGTCCGGTCGCGATGAGGATCCCTGATCCAAGGTAGATGACACCGGTTGCATAGGCCCAGAAGCTGGGCCCCGGCAGCCAGGCCGGGACCAAGGGCGCGGTCATCTCCAGATAGAAGAAGTGCGAGAGGCCGAACGCGATCAGCGCCAGGCCATAGAGCAGATGGGCTATGCGCAGCCCGAGCTCGCCCGCCGGAAATCGGGGAGCCTTCGCGAGGCCCGCGTAAAGCACCCAGGAAGCGGCGATCGGTACGAGATTCTCGCCGTTGGTCTGGTAGGAGACCTCCTCGAGCGGCGCCCGGACGATGAACGGGAATTTGAACAAGGCCGTCCAAACCACAAGGACAACGAGCAATGCCAGAGCGGCCGCGGCAGCGGTTCGCCTGGCCAGCAGCCCGACGCCGCAAGCGAGCGACGCCGCCACGGAAAAGGTGAAAAGCAGCTCGCGTGCCGGAAAGGTCTCTGGCACGGGCTGCCAGCCCGGAGCGAAGGTGCCGCTGATGAGCCCGATCAGCCCGAGGGCGATGAATGTCAGCCCGAAAAGCCAGCGGGCGGCCGTCGCTCGATCCATGTAACGAAGGGTGCGCGGACATCCCTCTCCACGAGAACCTCTTTTCGAGGAACGGCCGCCTTTTTGCGGATGAAGGAACCGGCAAGACCGGCTAGGGCGCCGCCCATGACAGACGACAAACCCCTGGCCGGCAAGCTCGCGCTGGTGACCGGCGCAAGCCGCGGCATCGGCGCCGCGACCGCGCAAGCGCTCGCCCTTAAGGGCGCTCACGTTATTCTCGTTGCCCGGACCGCGAGCGCGCTCGAGGAGGTCGAGGACAGGGTCCACGAGGCCGGCGGAAGCGCGACGATCGCCCCGCTCGACCTCATCGACGGAACCTCCATCCCCAAGCTCGCCGAAGCGGTTCGCGGACGCTGGGACGCGCTCGACATCCTCGTGCTCAATGCCGGGATGCTAGGATCGCTGACGCCTGTCGAGCATATCGACGTAAAGGAATATGGCCGCGTCCTGGCGACCAACCTGCTTGCTCCGCAGGCCCTTCTCGCGACCTTCGACCCGATGCTCCGCAAGGCCAAGCGCGCCGACGTCGTCGGAATCACCTCGTCGGTCGGCAACATGCCGCGCGCCTTCTGGGGCGGGTACGGATCGTCCAAGGCCGCGTTCGACAATCTTCTCGGCGCCTATGCCGAGGAGACCGAGCATACGAAAAGGATCCGGGTGCACATCGTCGATCCCGGAGCGACGCGGACTCGAATGCGCGCACTCGCCTTCCCCGGCGAGGAGCCGGAGAGCGTGAAGCCGCCGGAAGTGGTCGCCGAGTTCATCCTCGGCCGCCTGCTGTCGGACGCACCGTCGGGCGAGCTGGTGAGAGCGCCCGACTCCTGACGCTTGCCAATCCGCTTCCCGCGCGCGAACACTCGCTAGAAGCGATGGCAACGATTGCAGAACCCGGTGACAATGTTGCCAGGAGCGTCCGGGGACATCCGGCCGGTCTAGCGGTCCTTTCCGCGACCGAGCTTGCGGAACGCTTTTCCTATTACGGGATGACCTCGCTTCTCGCGCTTTACATGGTCAAGGAGCTGCTTCTCCCCGGCCACTTTGAGCAGGTCATCGGTCTCACCTTGCTCCGCAACCTGTTCGAATTCCGCGGGCCGATGCCGGACCAGGCTTTCGCCTCCTTGATCTACGGCTGGTACGGCGGGCTCGTCTATTTCACTCCGATCCTCGGCGGCTGGATCGCCGACCGCTTCATCGGGACCAGGCGCGCGGTCGTCCTCGGAGCGCTTCTGATGGCCGGCGGACACCTCGCGATGGCGAGCGACAGGACCTTCCTGATCGCGCTCCTGCTGCTCATCACCGGGTCGGGATTCCTAAAGGGCAATATCTCGGCCCAGGTCGGGCTGCTCTATCCGACTACGTCGGAATCCCTTCGCGAGCGCGGCTATGCGATCTATTCGACCGGGATCAACATCGGCGCGGTGATCGGGCCGCTCGCGACCGGGGCGGCGGCCAAGTTCTACGGCTGGCATACCGGCTTTGCCCTGGCGGCGGCGCTGATGCTGGTCGCGCTCGTCGTCTATCTCGCCGGCCAGAAGCATTTGCCGGACCGGCGTCCCAAGCGGTCGGAACGCGAGGAAATGCCGGCAATGACCGCCGAGGAGCGCCGCCGGACCTGGGCGATCATCATCCTCATCGCATTGAACATCCCGGCCGCGATTTCCTATACGATGATCTGGAACGTCGGCATTGTCTGGATCGATGAAAGGGTCGGCCTCGGCCCTGTGCCGGCGAGCTGGTTCAACTCTGTCGACAGCTTCGCGAGCGTGGTGATCGCGCCCTTGCTCGTCGCGCTCTGGGCCTGGCAGGCACGCCGCGAGGTCGAGCCGGGCGCCCTTTCCAAGCTCGCGATCGGCTTTGCGATCACCGGAGCCGCGGCGCTCCTGTTCACCATCGGCTGCTGGATCGCTGGGCCGGACTCCAAGGTCTCGGTGCTCTGGGCCCTCCTCGGCTTCTTCGGAATGGGCATCGGCTTCATGTGGTACTGGCCGGTCCTGCTCGCGACCATTTCCAAGTCCGCCCCGGCCAAGGTCAATTCGACCCTGATGGGAGCCGCGTTCCTGTGCCTGTTCTTCGGAACCGTTCTGATGGGCTGGGTTGGAAGCTTCTACGAGGAAATGAGCAACACCGCCTTCTGGACACTCGACGCGGGGATCGCCTTCGCCGGCGCCTTGCTGATCGCATTTCTGAGGAAGCCGCTCGAACGGACGCTTGGGCTCTGCACCGGCTGATCCCTAACCGCGGTATCGCCGAGCCGCACTCCACGTAAGACCGAGCGAACTTCCCTGCCGCCGCAGCAGGCGTATCTTCTTGTCCTTTGGTGGAGGTGTAAGAAAATGGGTTGGATGATCGGACGGACGGCTGCGCTGTCCAATCCCGAAGCCGCGAGGCGAAAGGCAATCGAGAAGCTCCGGTGCCTGGCCGAGCTCGACGATCCCGAGAGCGTGGTCGTGCCGATCCTGCTCGACGCGATCCTGATGGTGGAATCCTATCGCGGTGCGCGCCACCAGATCAGCTTCCTTCCCGAACTGACCGAGAGCGTCGACGCTTTGCTTCGGGAAGCGACCATCGTCGAGAAATCGAAGGAGTGGGCGAAAGCCTCCTAATAGCCGAGGCTGGAGCTTCAGCAGCTTTGCTCTAGGCTGCAGGAGCGATGAAGGCCGACCACATCCTGGCGATCGATCAGGGGACGACGTCGACCCGCGCCATCCTGTTCGATTCGGCCGCGAGGCCGGTCGCCGTCGCGCAGCGAGAATTCCAGCAGCATTATCCCGAGCTCGGCTGGGTCGAACATGACCCCGAGACGATCTGGAGCGATACGCTCGAAGTTGCCCGCGAGGTGCTCTCGACGCTCGATTCCGGCCGTGTCGCCGGGATCGGGATCACTAACCAGCGCGAGACGGTGGTGGTGTGGGATCGCTCGAGCGGCGAGCCGATCCATCGCGCCATCGTCTGGCAGGACCGGCGAACCGCGCAGCTTTGCGAGAGGCTGAAGGACGACGGCCTCGAACCCGAAGTCCGCTCAAAGACCGGCCTCCTCATCGATCCCTATTTCTCGGCGACGAAGATCGCCTGGATCCTCGATCATGTGCCCGGCGCCCGCGAGCGGGCCGAGCGTGGCGAATTGGCGGCCGGCACGATCGACAGTTTCCTGTTGTGGCGGCTGACCGGCGGCAGGGTCCACTCGACCGACGCGACGAACGCGGGGCGCACCCTCCTTTGCGATATTCGCAAGGGCGAGTGGGACAGCGACCTCTGCCGCCTGTTCCGGGTTCCCGAGCCACTCCTTCCCGGGATCGAGGACAACAGCCGCGTCTTCGGCCTAACCCAGCGGGGCCTCTTCGATGGGGAGATCCCGATCGCCGGGATGGCTGGCGACCAGCAGGCGGCATTGTTCGGGCAGGCCTGCTTTGAACCGGGAATGGCCAAGTCGACCTA
>JBKPKZ010000016.1:0-6845 GCA_046731355.1 Pseudomonadota bacterium
GCTTCCGGACGCGCTCCGAAATGCGAGATGACTTCCGCCGCCGCCTTCGAGCCCGCCTCGAGGCAAAATTCGAGCGGCCGCTTCCGGCAACGCGCTGCAAGGAAGCCCGCGGCGAACAGGTCTCCGGCGCCGGTCGTGTCGACGATCTTGTCGACGGGAGCGGCGGGGATGTCGACCCGGCTTCCCTCCTCTATGCCGAGCGCGCCAGCGGCCCCACGGGTGACGACCAATGTCGAAACGAGCGGGGAGAGCCTCGCAAGAGCGCCGTCGAGATCGCCGGCACCGCCAAGCAGCATAGCCTCGTCCTCGTTGGCGAAGAGGACATCGATCATCCCGCCTTCGATCATTCCCATCACGCCTTCCTTGCGGCCTGGAATGCAGAGACTCTCCGACAATGTGAAGGCGACGGTCCTTGCCGCTTTGTGGGCGATCTCGGCGGCCCGAAGCATTGCCGCACGCGGACGCTCCGGACCCCAGAGATAGCCTTCGAGGAAGGTGATCGAGGACGAGCGGATCATCCCTTCGTCGAGGCGCTCGGGCGTCAGTTCGTGGCTCGCCCCGGGGCAGGTGTTCATGGTCCGCTGCGCATCCGGAGTGACGATGATCAGGCAGCGGCCGGTCGGAAGGCCGTCGCTTATCGGCGGGGTGTCGAAGCGCACTCCCAAGGACTTCATGTCGTGCGCGAAAATGGCTCCGAGCTGGTCGTCGGCGACCTGCCCGATGAATCCCGCATCGAGGCCGAGAGCGGCAACCCCGGCCATGCTGTTCGCCGCCGATCCACCGCTGATCTCGCGCGCGGGGCCCATAGCCGCGTAGAGCGCGTCGGCCTCGTGCGTCGACAGGAGCTGCATCGAACCCTTGGTGAGGCCGTGCGTCTCGAGAAAAACATCTTCGGCCGTCGCGATCACGTCGACGATCGCGTCGCCGATCGCGACAATGTCCAGGGCTTTGGGAATCACGGGGGCGTCGGGTAGCGGGGGCTAAGCCGCTCGGTCAATTGGCGTTCTTGAAGTTCGCTGCAAACCGGTTACGCCAGCGGCCCATGACGACTGAAGTTGAGGCGGCCGCATCGGCGCCGCAGACCGCCCGAACAATACCGATGTCCTTGTTCGCTTTTGCCATCTTCTACGGCGGGATGGTGTGCATCGCGGGCGTGCTCGGAAACAAGCAGGTGGCGCTCGGCCCGCTCGCGGTCGAAGCCGGCATTTTCGCGTTCCTGCTGCTGGTGGTGACGTCGAGCTCGGTCGCCGAGCTTCACGGCCGCGAGACCGCGAATCGCCTGGTCCTGATCGGCTTCGTTCCATTGCTCGTCTCGCTCGCGCTCAGCATCGTCGTGCTCGCGGTTCCCGCCTCGCCGGAGATGGACCCGGCGCGGCTGTCGGCGTTCGAGACGATCATGGGCGGGACTCCCCGGATCTGGCTCGGTGGAATCCTCGCCTACGGGATTTCGACCCTTCTCAACGTGACCATATTCAGCCGTTTGAAGGCGAGGGAAGGGCAGGGGCTCCTGTGGCTCCGCGCAGGCATCGCGAGCATGCTGAGCCAGGTCGTCGACACGCTCATCTTCATCACCATCGCCTTCTACGGGGTGTTCCCGATCACCGAGCTCCTGCTCGGCCAGATGCTCGCGAAGGTGGTGCTGTCGGCGGTGCTGGTCCCGCCCGCAGTCTATCTCTTCGTGTCCCTTGGAAAGCGGCTCGACGAAGCCTCCTGACCCTTGATGCGCTGACGCTCCCAAAGGCTCGTTGCGCATTTACAACAGTGCCGAGGAATCCGGACTCGTCCGGTTCCGGCTGTCACCGACTCGTCTTAAAGCGCCTCTAGCGGCTGGGGGGCCGCGCTCGGGTGATTCTCCAAATCATTTGAGTCTGTTGCATTGTCATTTTGGTCGGGGATCCACGTGAAGAAATCCATGCTGCTGCGCACCTGCGCGGCCTTCGTGACGCCGTTTGCGGTTGTCGCTTCCATTCCGTCCGTCGCTCTTGCTCAGCAGATCACCACGTCCATCCAGGGACAGGTGACCAACGAATCGGGCGCCGCTGTTCCGGGCGCGACCGTCTCCGTCACGGACACCCGTACCGGCAACACGCAGACCTTCACTGCCAATGCCGAGGGCCTGTTCAGCGCCCAGAACCTGACCACCGGCGGTCCCTACACAGTCACCGCCTCGGCTTCCGGCTTCCAGGGCCAGACCGTCGAGCAGATCTTCACCTCCCTCCAGGGCGCGACCCAGCTCACCTTCGCCCTGACCCCGGCGACGACCGAGGCCGAATCGACAGCGATCGTCGTGACCGCGTCGCGAGTCCGCGCCACCCAGCTCGAGGTCGGCCCGGGCACCGCGTTCACCGCCGAAGTCATGGCCAACGCTCCGTCGTTCAACCGCGACATCCGCGACATCATCCGAATCGACCCGCGCGTCAGCCTCGACCGCGAGGACGTCGCGACCGGCGGCTCGGGCCAGGACCGGATCTCCTGCCTTGGCGGAAACGACCGCTTCAACACCTTCACCGTCGACGGAATCGCGCAGAGCGACATCTACGGCCTCAACGACACCGGTTTCTCGTCGCGAAGCTCGACCCCGGTCCCGTACGACGCGGTGCGCGAGACCCAGGTCCAGTTTGCTCCGTTCGACACCGAATACGGCAACTTCTCGGGCTGCGCGATCAACGTTGTCACCAAGAGCGGCTCGAACAAGTTCCACGGCAGCGGCTTCTACGAATATTCGGACAACGGCCTTCGCGGCGACACGGTCGACGGCGCGCCGGTCGGCCCGGTCGAGCCCGACAAGCGCTGGGGCGTTTCGCTCGGCGGCCCGATCATCAAGGACAAATTGTTCTTCTACGGCGCCTACGAGAAGCAGACCGCCGGCCAGTCGCAGGATGACGGTCCGGTCGGCGCAGGCTTCACCAACGAAGTCCGCGGTGTCACCGAGGACCAGTTCAACGCCATCTCGGACACGCTTCGCAACGTCTACGGAATCGACACCGGCCCGCTGGTGCACACCCGGCCGTTCACCAACAAGCGCCTGTTCGGCCGCATCGACTGGCAGATTACCGACAACCACCGCTTCGAGGCGACCTACCAGCGCCTGAAGGAATCGACGCTCCGGACCGACGACTTCTTCACCGGCAACTCGCCCAACGTCACCGGCCAGAACACTTTCTATCTGAGCGGAACGGACTCGAAATATTACTCGGGCCGCCTCTACTCGACCTGGTCTGACCGGGTCTCGACCGAGCTTCGCTACTCGCACGCCGACATCCAGGATCTCCAGGATCCGTTCGGCGGCGGAGAGGCCCAGGACGCCAACCCGATCCCTCGCATCATCGTCGGCATCGACAATCCGGCCGGCGCCGGCAATCCGCCCGACGCGACGATCCTCGCCGGCCCGGGCACCTCGCGCTCGGCCAACGACCTTCACACCAAGGTCGACCTGTTCAAGGCGGTCGCCAACTTCGACGGCGGCGACCACAAGCTGAAGGTCGGTGCCGAGATCAACAAGGCCGACATCTTCAACCTGTTCGTCCAGAACGCGACCGGGACCCTCGTCTTCCGCAACCTCGCGGATCTCCAGGCCGGCCTGCTTTCGCCGGGCACTGGCAACAACCAGACGAGCACGCTCCCGAACAACGTCGTTTCGGGCGCAACGGAAGGCGCGTTCGGAAACTTCTCGAGCACCGGCGACATCAACGACGCCGCCGCGGCCTTCAAGCGCACCATCTACTCGATGTACTTCCAGGACGACTGGCGCGTGAACGACCAGCTGAACGCCGTCATCGGCGTCCGGATGGACATGTTCGACGGTCCGGGACCGGCGCTCAACCAGAACTTCGTCAACCGCTACGGCTTCGCCAACACGACCGGCTTCAGCGATCTCGACCCGGTCTTCTCGCCGCGCATCGGCCTCACCTACGACATCGGCGACTTCAGCGCCTTCCGTCGTGCGAAGGTGCAGGGCGGCGTCGGCATCTTCTCGGGCGGCGACCCGCTGGTCTGGTTCGGCAACGCTTTCCAGAACAACGGCTTCGGATTCGCGGAAGGAACGACCCAGTCGTCGAGCTGCCCGGCGGGCCAGATCGACGTCGTCACCAATGGCCAGTTCACCGGCCTTCCGGCGTGCTTCCGCCAGGACGGAATCAACCGGGCGGCCGCCGGTCTCGGCGATACCCAGTCGGTCGATCCCAATATCGAGATGCCGACCGTGTTCCGCGCGAACATCGGCTACCAGAGCGACTTCGAGTGGGGCGACAGCCCGTTCGGTCGCGGCTGGCACGTCAGCCTCGATTACATCTACTCCAAGTACAAGAATCCGTTCACCATCGTCGATCTGTCGCAGACTCCGAACCCGGCGCTGGGACTGAATGGCTTCACGGTTGACGGGCGTCCGATCTACCGGGCGATCGATCCGACGGTTGCGGGTTGCGATGCGGTCCTGACCGACATCACCCCGACGCCGGTCTGGTCGAACGTGACGGCGGCGTGCTTCAATACTTCGCGCGACGACGAGCTGATGCTGACCAATGCCGGCAGCTATCACAGCCACATTGCCTCGTTCATCCTGTCGAAGAACTTCGACCGCGGAATCTTCACGCAGGGCGGCTCGAGCTACTTCACGTTCGGCTATGCGTTCACCGCCGCGCAGGATCGCCGCAACATGTTCAACTCCACCGCGGGTTCGAACTATGACCTGACGGCGGCCTTCGACCGCCAGAATCCGGAAGCGACCCGCGGGTTCTTCGGAAGCCGGAACAACTTCACCTTCTCGGGCAACTTCCGCGAAGAGTTCCTGCAGGACCTGGCAACCTCGCTCGGCTTCACCTTCGTCGCGCGTTCGGGCCGTCCGTACAGCCTGACGTTCACCGGCGGCTCGGTGTTCAACGACAGCGTTTCGGGAAGCGACAACGCGCTCGTCTACCTGCCGACCGGCATCAGCGATCCGAACATCTCGCCGACGTCGAACATGACCGCGGTCCAGCAGCTTGCCGACTACGCAAGCGGCGTCGGCTGCGCCAAGAAGTACATCGGCAGGACGATCAAGCGGAACACCTGCACGAACGACTGGTACTTCGACCTCGACCTGCGCTTCTCGCAGGAAATCCCGGGGCCGGGACGCCTGCTCGGTTCGCCGCACGGTCTCAACGACAAGATCACGCTCTACGCAGGGTTCGAGAACTTCCTGAACTTCCTCGACGACGGCTGGAACCTCCAGCATCGTCGGAATTTCGCCGGGCTTCAGGACATCGCCAACCTCAGCACCGCGGGCGTCGACTCGCAGGGCCGCTACATCATCACCGGCTTCGCCGGCTCGGATGCCATCGCCGCCGACAACTTCATCAACGTGTCGGGCTCGGTGTGGCGCATCAAGGTTGGGCTCAGCTACGACTTCTGATCGGCCAATGAGCTAAAAGGGGGCGGCGCCTCACCGTTAAGGTGGGGCGCCGTTTTTTTGCGGCCTTGAATGTGCCCGACTCCCGTCTGCAAACACCAAGTGACAGGTTCGAACCCGCCCCGTAGAGCGGCAGCGCGGAGATGCCAGAAAGTGGTGCTGATGAGCCAACTCGTTGTCCGACACATTGTCCGCAAGGATTTCGAGGAGTGGCTTGAGCTCTGGAACGGCTACAATGCCTTCTACGGCCGGAAGGATGAAACCGCGCTCCCGCTCCAGGTGACAGAGACGACCTGGACGAGGCTGCTCGACCTTGCCGAACCGATGCATGCGCTCGTCGCCGTCGCCGACCGCCGGATCGTCGGCCTTGCCCACTACCTGTTTCACCGGTCGACCATTTCGATCGCGCCCACCTGCTACATGCAGGATCTCTTCACCGCCCCTGGCTCTCGCGGGCTGGGAGTCGCCGCCGCGCTGATCCAGCGGGTGTACGACGAGGCGCGAATCGAGGGCTCGCAGCGCGTTTATTGGCAAACACACGAGTCGAACGCGCCCGCACGCCGTCTCTACGACCGGCTCGCCGAGCGATCCGGCTTCATCATCTATCGCAAGCTGTTGTGAGGGGGCGGCAGGACGGACAGGAGACGCGCGCCTCCCGGTGAGGACAAGCGCATTCCTGACCCCATCCGCCGGAGTGTTGAAACCTTAATGCGGCCGGCCGAGGTGTTCGGCATAGGCTCGAACCGGGCATGATCATACATATGTATGCAAACACTTGTATGCAACGCCAGCCTGTGGGAAAGGGGCAGGCGTAAGAACGGAGACTCGTGCGATGCCGGACCAGCAGCTGCGCCAACAGGGCCTCGAGCTTCTCGAGAAGCTCCACGGCGGACATGCCGGCGAAGCGATGGTCGCCGAACTGCAGGACGTCTGCCCGGCCTTTGCGGACATGACGATCGACTGGGCGATCGGCTCGATCATGGCCCGGCCGGGGCTCGATCTTCTGACCCGTGAGCTGATCCTGGTCGCATCCTGCGTGACCATGGGTCATGCGATGCCGCAGCTCCGGGCCCACGCCGAGGCGGCTCTGAAGGTCGGCGCCACTCGCGAGCAGATTGTTGAAACCGTGCTCCAGCTGACCTTCTATGCGGGCGGCCCGGCGGTGCGCAATTCGCTGGTGCTGCTTCAAGAGGTGTTTGCCGAGCATGAGTCGAAACTCGCCGCATCGGAAGCGGAGGGGTCGATCTCCGCTCGTCCGACCAGGTGACGCTTCAAGGCGCCTGCCACTGCGGCACGGTGCAGTTCACCGCGCGGCTGACCGAACGTTTTGCTTCCGCGCGGCGCTGCCAACGCCGCGGCCATGTCCTCACCAGCGAACCCCAGCCTCACCCCTTTGAAGACTGCCGCTTCGGCGTCCCGCTTCGTCCAAACTTCTGCTTCGTGGTGCGTGAGAAGAGGC
>JBKPKZ010000017.1:0-21971 GCA_046731355.1 Pseudomonadota bacterium
CTGTCCTGACCAGCCTCGATAGCGGCGACCTGCAGTCGATCGGAGTCTCTTCGGAACCGCGCGAGCAGGTCGAGCGGCTGGCTCAACTTGCAAGATCCGCGGGTCTCGACGGGATCGTCTGCTCCGGCGCCGAGGTCGCGAGAGCCAAGGCGGCCTGGCCGGAAGGCTTCTTCGTCGTCCCGGGCGTCCGCCCGCCAGGAGGAGATGTTTCGGACCAGAAGCGCGTCGTAACGCCTCGTCAGGCGTTGGAGGACGGTGCATCGATCCTCGTGATCGGCCGACCGATCACGCTCGCGGAGAGCCCAAGCGGAGCGCTTCGCGACATTGCAGCGACGCTCGAGGACTGGACAAGCGCGGCAGAGCAGGCCTAGCCGCCCGCGCAAAGGAAATGAGGCCGTAATGAGCTGGTTGAGCAGGGTCCGGAGCGGAATCCCCTTTTTGCCGAAGAGGCAGTCGGCGGAGAACCTCTGGCACAAGTGCAAGAAGTGCGGGACGATGGTCTTCACCAAGGAGTGGGAAGACAATCTGAGCGTCTGCCCGCGCTGCGACTATCACGACCGCATCGGCTGGCATGTGCGTTTCGAGCAAGTGTTCGACGATGCTCTATATGAGGTGCTTCCGAGCCCGGACGTGCGAGAGGATCCGCTGCGCTTCCGCGACAGCAAGCGCTACACCGACCGCATCAAGACCGCGCGTTCATCGACCGAGATGAAGGATGCGCTGACCAACGCGAAGGGCAAGGTCGAAGGCAAGCCGGCAGTCGTCGGGGTCCAGGACTTCTCCTTCATGGGCGGGTCGATGGGCATTGCCGTCGGCGCGGCCTTTGTCGCCGGTGTCCGTCGAGCCATCGCCGACAAATGTCCCTACGTCATCTTCACGGCCGCAGGCGGCGCACGGATGCAGGAGGGGATCCTATCCCTCATGCAGATGCCGAAGACGACGGTAGCGCTCGCCGAGCTCAAGGACGCCGGCCTGCCCTACATTGTCATCCTCACCGACCCGACAACCGGAGGCGTTACCGCGTCCTACGCGATGCTCGGCGACGTCCAGCTTGCAGAACCCGGCGCACTGATCGGCTTCGCCGGCCAGCGAGTCATCGAGCAGACGATTCGCGAGAAGCTGCCAGAGGGCTTCCAGCGCGCCGAATATCTGCTCGACCACGGGATGGTCGACATGGTCGTCCCACGGCATGAACTGAAGGCCACGCTCGCCAAGCTCATCGGCTATCTGAGCCCGGAGAAGAAGAAAAAGGCGGCCTAATGCCGGACTTTGCGCGGTCGGACGATCCGGCCGTCCAGGCGCAGCTCGATCGGTTGGCGCGGCTTTCGCCCGGAGGCGACCGTCTTGGCCTTGACCGGATCACTAGGTTGCTTGACCGGCTCGGGCGGCCCCAGGACCAGCTTCCACCAGCTTTCCACGTCGCGGGTACCAATGGGAAAGGGTCGACCTGCGCTTTCCTGCGTGGGGCGATCGAGGCGAGCGGGCGAACCGTCCACGCCTTCACCAGCCCGCACCTCGTCCGTTTCAACGAACGCATTCGAGTAGCGGGCAAGCTCATCAGTGATGAGGTGCTGGCGGCCCTCCTCTCCGAGGTGCTTGATGCAAGCGGCGATGTCGACGCCAGCTTCTTCGAAGTGACGACCGCCGTCGCCTTTCTGGCCTTTGCCCGAACGCCAGCGGACGCGGCCGTGATCGAAGTCGGTCTCGGCGGCCGCCTCGACGCGACGAACATGATCGAACGTTCCCTTTCCTGCGGAATTGCGGCGCTCGGAATAGACCACCAGCAATTCCTCGGTGCGAGTCTCGTCGAGATAGCCGGCGAGAAAGCCGGAATCGCCAAGGCCGGGGTGCCGCTCGTCGTATTGGCGCAGCCGCCGGAGGCGGAGGAGGCCGTCCAGCAAGTCGCCGATGAGCGCGGCGCGCCAGTGCACCTCGAGGGCCGCGACTGGGCGATCGATCCAACGCTTCGCTCGTCGCTTCTCGGCGAGCACCAGGTCCGCAATGCCAATCTTGCCTGGCAGATGCTGCAGCAGCAGGATGTCTTGGCGATCGGCCGCGCATCCTTCTTGAGCGGCCTGACCTCGGCTCGATGGCCGGCACGTTTTCAGGAGCTCGGACCGGGACCCCTCGTCGGCACTTCGGAAACCTGGCTGGACGGCGCTCACAACCTCGAAGCTGCCCGGGCGCTCGCGACACTCCTTGCGGATCACGGCCCCAAGCACATTGTCCTCGGCATTCTCGCTAACAAGGATTCGGGGGCAATCGTCGAGACTCTGAAGTCCCACGCCTTGTCGTTCACCTTCGTGCCGGTCGCCGACCATCCGCATCACGACCCGGCCGAGCTTGCCGCACGCTTTGGTGGCCGCTGCGCGAACTCGCTGGAAGAGGCTCTTCGCGACCTTCCGGCGCCGCGCCTGATTGCGGGATCATTGTATCTCGCCGGAGAGGCGCTCCGGCTGAACGGCCAGGTTCCCGACTAAGCCCTGAGGCCTGAAAGCTCGGTCATCGCCCAGTCGTACATCGACGAGTCCGCCGCTCGCGTATGGCGGTCGATGAACTTCATGCGATGCTCGACGTCTTCGAGCACCTTTCGCGCATCCCCCGTTCGATCGACCTTCAGCAAAAGCGCCGCGTAGCGGCAGCGTGCTTCGTCTCCCGCCATCCGCTCGCAAACGTCGGCATAGAGATCGAGCGCCTCGTCGGTCTTCCCCATGTCCTCGAGGATGCGGGCTTTTAGAAGCGCCACGCGGTCACGATCGGACTGACCGGCAACCGCGGGCAGCTTTTCGACCACCGAAAGCGCCTCGCGCGGCTTGTCGTTGAAAAACAAGCTTCGGGCGAGCTTCTCGCCGGTCCGGAAATCGGGAATTGCTCCTGCGCCGCGTTGATAATGCTTGAGCGCCTCCCCGTGACGTCCAAGGTTGGTCAGTGCGTCCGCAAGCCGGATGTGGTTCGCCATCGTGTCGGCGATTTCGAGCTGGCCCTGCGCAGCGCGAAGCTCGCGCTCCGGATCGATTTTCTGGACGATCTGCTGCTTTGCCGAACGCACGTGCCGGTTGTGCTGAAGCGTCGGAAGAATCTCGACGATGAAGTAGGCGATCGCGCTCACCACGGGAGCGATCAGAAGCGGGAATATCCAGAATGTCCGCCCGTTACGCCGGATGACATCGACGATGCAGTAGACCTGCAGCGCGATGATTCCGACATAGAGAATCATTCGTTGGGGCGCTCCGCGTCGGCATTGGACGCGCGGACATCCCCGGCGCCTTCGACGCCGGCGCTGCCGATAGACTGATCAACCAGACCGGTACGCATCATGATCCAGAACAAGATGATCCCTGGCACTGCCGCCGCGGTGGTTAGCAGGTAGAAGTTAACATATCCCATGGCGTCGATCAGGGCACCTGCCGTGGTCCCGGTCAGGAATCGCCCGACGATGCTCGCCGCCGCAGAAATCAGCGCATATTGAGCTGCCGTGAACCTCAGGTCGCATAGCGCCGAGAAGTAAGCGACGACGCAGACTCCGCCGATGCCGCTGGCGATATTCTCGAAGCCGATCGCTCCCGACATTCCAAGGTTGCTGTGGCCGGCTCCGGCAAGCAGCGCAAAGCTGAAGTTGGAAACGGCCATCAGGATCAGGCTGATCATTACCGACCGCTTCATGCCCATCTTCGAATAGAGCACTCCGCCGATGAAGATGCCGATGAGATAGGCCCAGAAGCCCACGCCGACGTCGTAGATTGCGATCTCGTCGTTCGAAAAGCCGAGGTCGTCGAACAGCAATCGAAAGGTCAGATTGGCGAGCGTGTCGCCGATCTTGTGGAGGAGGATGAAAAGCAGCACGAGCCAGGCGCCTTGCCGAGCGAAGAACTCGACGAACGGCTTCCAGATGGATTCGATCGTTCGGGCGATGCCCTTCTTCTCGGCAGGATCGCGGTGACGTTCGGGCTCGCCCATGACCAGCGCAGTCAGCATGGCCGGGAGCGCCAACGCGGCGCAGGCGAGATAGGCCGTCGACCAGTCGGCGCGCGCAGCGACGACCAGCGCCAATGCGCCCGCGCCCGCGGAGCCGATCCGCCAGCCATATTGTGACATGCCCGAGCCGGCACCGAGTTGGCGGGGCTCGAGCAGCTCGATCCGGTAAGCGTCGATGACGATGTCGAAGCTGGCCCCTGCAATACCGACGAGGATCGCCGCGGTTACAACGCCGCCGATGCCCTGAGCCGGATCTGCCAGAGCGAGATTGACAACTGCCGCGATGACCGCCGCACCGGCGACCAGCATCCACGAAACACGCTGCCCGAGCCGCCCGAGGATCGGCAGCCGGACCCCGTCCATGATCCAGGCCCAGAGGAATTTGAAGTTGTACGCGAGGAAGACAAGCGTGAAGGCGGTAATCGTCGACTTGTCGATACCATCCTGCTTCAGTCGGGTCGTCAGCGTCGCCCCGATCATCGCGTACGGAAAGCCCGAAGAAATGCCGAGGAAGAAGGCCGCGATCGGCGCCGCCTCTGTGTACGAGCGAACACCTGCCGGAAGCACCGCACGCCAGCCCCGGTCCGCCTCAGTCGCAGTCGCCATCAATCCCTCCCCAGCTCGAATTCCATGCTTAGCACCCCGTCAGCGACTGACCAGAGGCTGGGCGATTAAGCTTGCGCGCGTGTCCTGCTGAGGGCACTTCTCGCCGCATGGACATGCCTGCCAAAGCGTCGCGTCCGAGCGAGGGGCAGCGCGCGCTCGCGGAGCGGCTGGTCGGCGGCGCAAAACCGGACTTCCACGAGGTCTTCGAGCTCGACGCATCGGTCTACATCGACCCTCTGCGGTTCGAGAGCGAACGCCGCCTGGTGTTCGAAAAGATGCCGCTTCTGCTGGCGCCGTCGGCACTCCTTCCGGACAACAACACCGCGATCGCTCACGACGGCTATGGAGTGCCGCTGATCGTCTCGCGTGACGGCGAGGGACGCATTCACGTGATGGCGAACGTCTGCCGTCATCGCGGCACTCGGCTGATCGAGGGAACGGACCTGGTCTCGGCGAAGCGGATCATCTGTCCCTATCATGCCTGGACTTACGGCTCCGACGGCACGCTGATGGCAATCCCGCGCTCGGAATGTTTTCCGGGCGTCGACAAGGCTGACCGGCCGCTCATGCAGTTCGAAGCGGTCGAAAGTGGCGGCTTCATCTGGTTTGCTCGCGATCCGGACGCGGACTTCAGTCACGTCCTCGCATTGGACGAGGACATGGAAGCCTTCGAAATGTCCGCCCTGCACCTCTATCGCCGGAAGACTCACAAGGTAGCGTCGAACTGGAAGCAGGTGATGGACGCGTTCCTGGAGAGCTACCACGTCCAGCGCCTCCATGCCGAAACCATAGCGCCCTTCTTCACTGACGGGATCGCTGCGGCGGATTTCATCGGCCCGCACCAGCGCGCGGTCGTCGGACGAGCCGACTACCTCGAAGACATTGATCGCGACGACTGGGCGGCACTTCGACGGGTGCTGACCTACACCTACGCCTTTTTCCCGACCTCGATCCTCATCGTCAGCCCCGACTACATCAACCTCTTGGTGGTGATGCCACAAACCGTCGGCACCTGCCTGGTCGAGGACTTCATGCTGATCGGCGAGCCTCCGCAGACTCCGCAGGCCGAGGCGCATTGGGAGCGAAGCTGGGAGCTGCTCGACGGCGGCACATTCGCCGCGGAGGACTTCCACGCGGCCGCCTTGTGTCAGCGCGGAATCGAGTCCGGAATGGTGAAGACCGTCACGGTTGGCGGCCTCGAGGACGGCATCGCCGCCTTCCACCAGCGTCTCGAGAAGCTCCTCTAACCCCCTTCGGGGACGAACAGCTCAAGTCCCTTGGGCGGCTTCGGGTGCTTGCCCGCCAGCCGCTTGTCGACGGCTTCGAGCGCGAGCTTCAGAGTCCGTTCGCTGTAGGGCTTGTGGATGCACCCGAGAGCCAGCTGCATCGATTCCTTCGGCAGCTTATGGCCGGTTGAGAAGACGATCGGGATCCCGCGGTTCCTCGCCGCGCGAGCAAGGTCGAGGCCGGTCCGGCGGCTCGAAAGCCGGTAATCGCTGAGGATCAGGTCGATCGGCTCGCGCTCGAGCAATTCGATCGCGCCCTCGAAGCTGTCGAGCGTCGCGACGACCTCGTAACCGAGGTCGCCGAGCATCATTTCATTGTCGAACGCCGTTAAGGGCTCGTCTTCGACGATGAGAATTCGATTGACGACGCGTTTACGCTTCCCGAACAGCATCCGAGCTCCAAACCATGCCTTCGCCCCCGCAACGAACGAAACGGAAACCTGTGCCGCGGCATCGCCCGCGTAACGGTAGTTTCCCACGCACCCCTGCTCCGCGGGAGGACGGACCGCAACGCATCGCCAAGCTCCTGGCGCGAGCGGGGATCGCTTCCCGGCGTGACATCGAGCGGATGATCGCAGAGGGCCGCATTTCCCTGAACGGCGAGAAACTGACAACTCCCGCAACGCTGCTGTCCGAACTGAGCGGAGTGACGGTCGACGGAAAGCCGGTTCGCCCGGCCGCCGAAACGCGTCTGTTCCGTTTCTACAAGCCCCAAGGCACGATCACTGCGTCGCGCGACCCGAAGGGTCGGCTGACGATCTACGACAAGCTGCCGCCGGGTCTTCCGCGAGTCATGCCGGTCGGCCGCCTCGACTTCATGACGGAGGGCCTGCTGCTTCTCACCAACGACGGCGAGTTAAAGCGCAAGCTCGAGCTGCCGCGCACGGCTGTCGTCCGCCAGTACCGCGCACGGGCCTTCGGCCATGTGACCCAGGCGCAGCTCGACCGCCTCGCCGAAGGAATCACGATCGAGGGTACCCATTACGGCTCGATCATAGCGAACCTTGAGCGGCGAACGAGCCGCAACTTCTGGATCGAACTAAGCCTTACCGAAGGCAAGAACCGCGAGGTCCGGCGAGTACTCGCGCATCTCGGGCTGCAGGTCTCACGGCTCATCCGGACCGCCTATGGCCCGTTGACCTTGGAAGGCCTGGAGCCCGGCGACGCGGACGAGGTTCAGCAAGTGGACCTCGACGCTTTCCGGGCTACGCTGAAGTGAGGATTATCGCCGGGCAATTTCGCGGCCGACCACTTCAGGTTCCCCAAGGCTCCGAGACTCGCCCGACCGCCGACCGCGTCCGAGAAGCGCTCTTCTCCATGCTGTTGAGCCGCCTCGGCTCGTTCGAGGACTTGCGTGTGGCTGATCTCTACGCCGGCAGCGGCGCACTCGGCCTGGAGGCCCTGTCGAGGGGCGCGGCGCATGCGACGTTCGTCGAAAGCGACCCCAAGGCCCAGTCGGCGATCAAGGCGAATGCCAATAAGCTGGGGGTTAGCGCGCTCGCTCGGGTCGTTGGCGGCTCGGCGCTTGCACTGCCTCGCTCCGATCCCTTCGACCTGGTCTTCGCGGACCCGCCTTATTCGCCCGGCTCAGGCACTGCAGTCGTGAAAGCCGTGACCAGCGCCGACTGGCTTGCGCCGGCCGGATGGCTTTCGGTCGAAACGGATCGTCGCGACCCGGTCGAACCGGGCGACTATTCGGTCGAGCTCGAGCGCGAGATCGGGCGAGCGCGGATTACCCTGCTGCGCCGCCCTTAGCCTTTCGCGACTCCCCAGCCTTTTTCGACACGTCCCGGATCTCGTCGAACTCGGTCGCGAGCCGGCGTCCGACTGCTGCAGCGGCCGCCTTGCCGGCGGCCTTGAAGGTCTTCGTGTTGTTGCCGACGGCGCCCTTAGCCCTGCTCGATCGCGATTCCGTGATCGCCGCCAGCGCGGCGGTCGCACCGACTGCGAGCAGGTCGATGACCAGCGGGCTCTGGAGGAGCTTGATCAGCGCGTCGACGGCATCGCTCTGGGTCGACGAGGCGCTGGAGCTTCCGCTGCCGGAACCGCTCGCCTTGCGCTTCTGAAGTCTCTTCCCCGTGCCGCCCGCAGCCTTTGCAGTCGCCTTTTTCGCCATTGCGTCAAATCTCCTTTGGTCAGCTCAACCCATACGCTGCATCAAAGTATCCTCGAACGGCCGAGCGAGCGAACAGGCGTCCTCGCGCGGGCTGTCGAGCCATTGCGAAACTTGGCCCGGGAGAAGCATGACGGGCATCGCCTTGGGGTGGACCTCGCCGACGATCCGGTTCGCCTCGCAGGTGAGGAACGCCATGAACGGACCGCCCTCGCCCGTCCGCCACAGCCCAGCGAACGCGAACAATCGGGACTCATGCTCCCTGGTCAGCTCGAACCAGATTTTTTGCTTGCGACCGACGTCGCCAGTCCATTCGCAAAAGCTGGTGACCGGAACGATGCACCGTCGGGCGGGCATCTGGAGCGCATTGCGCCAGAACGGGCTCGCCAGATTGCGGACGTTCGTCACCGGTCGTGATCCGGCCGCCTGCGGGCCCGGAAAGCCCCACTTCATCTGCTCCAGCTTCAGGCGACCTTCGGAGTTGCGGCGAAGCACCGGTGCCGACTGGCCGGGGAAGATTTCGTCGAATGGCGGGAGGTTTGTGGTGTCGCCGTCAAATGAGCCGAACACTCGCCGCATCTCGTCGACGGTTGCGGTCATGTTGTAAAGGTTACACATACCGTTTCAGCACCGTATCGGTCTCAAGCAACATCTCGTCGTAAACACCGTCATTATCGTTGAACATAGTCTCGCCCGCGGCGCTTGCGTCGGCAACGTGCCTCCCGCACGAGTTCAATACACATCTGGAGGGGAGTTCATGCGTAAACTGTTTCTGGCCGCCGCGGCCGCGTCCATGGTCGTGCCGGTCATCCCGGCGCCCGCGATGGCCAAGGGCTATCACGGCAAGATCTGGCGGGATTCCGAGGGCCGCTATCGCTGCAAGCGCTCGAACGGAACGACCGGCCTCATCGTTGGCGCCGCCGGCGGTGCGCTCGTCGGCAGGGCGATCGATACCCACGGCGAGCGCGCCACGGGCACGATCCTTGGCGCAGCCGCGGGTGCTTTGCTCGGACGAAGCATCGACCGCAGCCGGGTGAACTGCCGCTAACCAATCTTCCCCGGCCGGCGCTCGTCCCCCGGACATCCCCCGAGCGCCGGCCACCCCCCCATCACTGTGTTGACACAGTAATACACTAGGCGTACACCTGGCCGTTCAGGGAGAACAGGTATGTACAGCCAGAACGAGATCGACGAGGCGGTTGCAGCCGGCGCGATCACTGCCGATTCCGCCACTTCACTCCGCTCGTTCATTGAGAGCCAGCGAGCCCTGCCCACACCCGATGAAGAGCAGTTCCGCCTGATTACCGGCTTCAACGACATCTTCGTTGCCATTGCCGGCGCGATCCTGCTCTTCGCAGTCGGCTTCATCGGCCAATGGATCGGGCAAAGGACCGGCTCCGCGCTTGGCGGTGACGGTCCGTCCTACCTCGGTCCGCTCCTGGTTGCCGCCACGAGCTGGGGCCTTGCCCTTTTCTTCACCGCCAGACGGCGAATGGCGCTTCCATCGATTCTCCTGCTGCTGACGTTCGTCGGCGGTGTCTTCGCGACTTCGGCGGCCGCGCTCGGCCTGATGGTTGGTGCGCCGACTATCGAAAACAACGAGCGCGCGGTCGCTCTGATCGTCGCGGCCTCGGCAGCCTTCGCCGCGGCGGGCGCCTGGTTCCACTGGAGGCGCTTCAGGGTTCCGATCACCGTCGCCGCCGGAGCGGCCGCTGTCGCCGCAGTCACGGTCGCACTAATCGCGTCCGCTGTCGGCGACATTCCGAATATCGAGAATATCGTCCTTGGAACGACCCTCGTCCTTGGCGTTGCGACCTTCCTGTTCGCGATGTGGTGGGACAGCTCGGACCGCGCTCGCCTGACCCGCCGCTCCGACGTTGCCTTCTGGCTTCACCTCCTGGCGGCGCCGATGATCGTTCACCCGATCTTCACCCTGCTCGGGCTCAACGACGGGAGTGCGAGCGTTGGCGAAGGGCTGGTCGTGATCCTGCTCTACGTGATCCTCGGTCTGACGGCCGTTGCGATCGATCGTCGCGCGTTGCTCGTCTCGGCGCTGGCTTATGTGCTCTATGCCCTCAACCAGCTGTTCGAGCAGTTCGGTGCGGTCGAGCTCAACGTGGCACTTACGGCCCTCGTGATCGGCTCGGCTCTGCTGATGCTTTCAGCTTTCTGGCATCAGGCCCGTGCGCTGGTGGTCCGGCCGCTGCCTCCGAGACTGAAGGATCGCCTGCCGCTGATCGACCGAACGGCTATTCCTCAACCAGCCGCATAAGCCGGCGCTCGATCGGGGCCAGGATGCCGTGAAGCTCCTGGCCTCGCTTGAGCACCAGCCCGTGCTCGCTGACAAGCGCGAACGCCCCTTGCTTCATCCGAAGCGAGGGGCGCTTTTCTATCCGGATCTCCGGTCGCTCGGACGAGCGCCGAAAGGCGGCGAATACGGCCACGTCGACGCCCATCTGGATCGCGTAATCCCGCCAGTGCCCGGCGGCCACCATCCGTCCGTACAGATCAAGGATGCGCTTGATTTCAAGACGGTCGAACGTGGCAATTGGGCACCGGTCCCGGGGATGCGGGAACGGTGCGATGACGCTCAAGCGCTTTTCACCTTGGGCTGGGGCTGGCGCGCAGACTTGAGGGCGGCCACTTCCTTGCGAAGCTCAGCAATTTCTTCCTCGAGCTCAGTAAGGCGCGCGCGGCCGGGATCGCAGTCTTCACCGCAAGGCGTGCCATAAGCGACGAAGCCCGGGCTATAGTGAACGGTGTCAATGGGCACCGGCCGGGCGGGAATGCCGACAACCGTCGCTCCGGGCGCAACGTCCTTGGTTACGACGGAGTTGGCGCCGATCTTGGCGCCCTCACCCACTTCGATAGGCCCGAGCACCTGGGCGCCAGAGCCGATGACCACTCCGTCGCGGATCGTCGGGTGGCGCTTGCCCCCCTCGCCGGTCGATGGATTGGTCCCGCCGAGCGTCACGCTCTGGTAGATGGTGACGTCGTCGCCGATCTCGGCGGTCTCGCCGATGACCGTGAAGCCATGGTCGATGAAGAAGTTGCGGCCGATCTTGGCCCCCGGATGGATGTCGATCGCCGTCAGGAAGCGCGCCAGGTGGTTCACCAGCCGCGCGGGAAAGTAGAGTTTGCCCTCCCACAGCCAGTGACCGACCCGGT
The DNA here is from genome assembly GCA_046731355.1 of Pseudomonadota bacterium. Classification (GTDB taxonomy): domain Bacteria; phylum Pseudomonadota; class Alphaproteobacteria; order Sphingomonadales; family Sphingomonadaceae; genus Sphingomicrobium. Next base: position 11,149 of record JBKPKZ010000017.1, read on the forward strand.
GGAAGCCGAGCGCGATGACACCCGGATAGAGCAGTACCTCCCAGCGGGATCTGGCCGCGGGGTCGCGGGCCTTCACCGATTCAAGATAGGCGACAAGGCCCGAATGGGATTGCGTCGTCTCTTCCACCACGACGCTAATGTATGTTCGAGACGCCCCGAATGAAAGCCGGACCGAGTTGCGGCGTTGCAACATTCGCTTGCGGACGGTTCAACACTTGGGCAAAGGCGCGCAGCTTTTTCGAAAAGGGGGAGGCATTTATGCTCGAGCATGTCCTTGCCGATCCCTCGGCCCTCCTGATCTTCGCCTGCATCGGGTTTGCAGCGCAGCTCGTCGACGGCGCGCTCGGAATGGCGTTCGGCCAGATCTCCAGTACAATCCTGATCAGCATCGGCGTACCGCCGGCAGCGGCGTCGGCCGGAGTCCACACCGCCGAGACCTTCACCACGGCAGTTTCCGCAGTGAGCCACGTCGCCCACCAGAACGTCGACTGGAGCCTGTTCTTCCGGCTCGCGATCCCGGGTGTGGTTGGCGGTGTCCTCGGCGCCTACGTCCTGACGACACTCGATGCGTCGGTCGCAAAGCCCTTCGTGCTTGTCTATTTGACGGCCCTCGGCCTGTACCTCTTCTATCGCGGCGTCATGCACCGCCACACCGAGCGCACACCCAAGATCGTGTCGCCGCTCGGGCTGGTCGGGGGCTTTCTCGATGCGGCCGGCGGCGGAGGCTGGGGCGGAATCGTCACCTCGAACCTGCTGGTCCAGGGCAGCAATCCACGAAAGACGATCGGCACGGTCAACATCGCCGAATTCTTCTTGACCGTCACTATTTCGGCGACCTTCATCGCGACGCTCGGCTGGAAGGCCTTTACGGTCGCCACGAGCGGTCTTCTGATCGGAGGAGTCCTCGCTGCGCCCTTCGGCGCCTGGATCGCCAAGCGCGTGAACCCCGACATGCTACTGACCTTCGTCGGAGCATTGCTGACGATCGTGAGCGTCTACGGATTGTATCGGGCGCTCAGCTAGCAACTTGCATTGAGCGCTCGTGAGAGGCGGACGGACCGGTCGGCCAGTCCCCATCCGTCATATTCCCGATTTCACGGAGCACCGTGGACTGGCATCGGCCGTCAACGCACGGAAACCGGGGTCGGGGACTAGAGCTGCCCGGGAGGGCGATGAAATGAAACGCCTGATTCTCTCCGCCGCCGCCGTGAGCACCCTTGCGCTGGGAGGTTGCGCGAGCGACCCCTACAGAGATCACGTCGTCGCGAGTGGTGCGACCGGAGCGGTAATCGGCGCTGGGGCCGGCGCCCTCGCGGGATCCGTCATACCGGGATTTGGGACCGGTGCCGGTGCTGCTGTCGGCGGCATATTAGGGGGCATGGTCGGTGCGATTGTCGGCGATCGCCAATATTATCGGGATACCCGCGGATATTGCTACTACGTCGATCAACATGGCCAGGTGCACTACAACTACCAGGTCAGGTGCTAGCCGCCCCCGACAGCTAGCGAGCCTTCTCTAGCCAGGGCGCTTCATTGCTCCAAAGCTGCTTCCATTCGGCATCCGTCAAAGGAAGCTTTTGCCGCATCAGCGCATAGTAGGCCGCGATCGGGCCAAGTGCGGGCCAGTCGCTTCCAACCACAAACCGGTTCACGCCGATCTTGCGCATCAAATCGGCGAAAGCCTTAAGTTGGGCATCGTCCCCCGTTTTCATATCCGCCCCAATCCCGACAGCATGGGAAGCTCGCATTGCACTCTCCTGTCCGCAATGGGTGGAAAGCGAACTCCTAATCGGCGCTCGACGAAGTGGATGGTCAGTCACCGGCGATGATTGGCGCGGATCGTTACGGGCCGATACTGCGTTGATCGCGGCCAATAGTTGTTGGAGTAAACGGGTGGCCAAGGCGAGCGACAAAGCAGATTTCGGTGTTGACGGCCTCGACGATATTACTGTCGGGGGGCTTGCTCGCGGCCGGTTGTATCTCCTCGAAGGGAGCCCTGGAACGGGCAAGACGACGATCGCCACACAGTTCCTGATGGCAGGAGCAGCGGCGGGAGAGCGGTCACTTCACATCACGCTATCAGAGACCGAGGACGAGCTGCGGGCGGGTGCAGCATCGCATGGCTGGTCGCTCGACGGCGTTGACGTTTTCGAGCTGGTCCCGCCCGAGAGCCTTCTCGACGACGAACAACAGCAGAGCCTTTTGTATTCCTCCGATCTGGAGCTAGGCGAAACGACCAAGCGCATCTTCGAAGTGTTCGAAAAGGTTAAGCCGACCCGCGTCGTGCTGGACAGTCTTTCGGAAATCCGCTTGCTAGCGCAATCCTCGCTTCGCTATCGCCGTCAGATCCTAGCGCTGAAGCATTACTTCGCGCGTAGCGGAGCGACTGTGCTGATGCTCGACGATTTGTCGAGCGAGGCCAACGACAGGACAATGCACAGCGTCGCGCACGGCGTGCTCCGGCTTGAGGAACTATCTCCCGAATATGGCGCCGAGCGACGCCGGCTTCGGGTCATCAAATATCGCGGCCAACGCTACCGCGGCGGGTACCACGATTTCGTGATCGCCACAGGCGGCGTTCGCGTCTTCCCGAGGCTCGTATCAGCCGAGCATCGCAGGAAATTCAAACGCGAAGTGTTGGCGACAGAATCGTCAGAGCTCAACGCCCTGCTCGGCGGCGGCGTGGAGCGCGGATCGAGCATGCTGATCCTGGGCCCAGCGGGAACGGGCAAGTCCTTGCTGGTCCTCACTTTTGTCGCGGGGGCGGTCAGACGGGGCGAAAAAGCGGCCATGTTCATCTTCGACGAGGAGCTGGGATTGCTGTTCGAGCGCGCCAAGGGGCTCGGCATCGATATCCAGGCAATGATCGACGGCGGCAATCTGACGATCGAGCAAGTCGATGCTGCCGAACTCACTCCGGGAGAGCTTTCCGCGCGCGTTCGGCGGTGTGTCGAGGAGCATCAAGCGCAGACCGTCGTGATCGACAGCCTCAACGGCTACCAAGCGTCGATGCCAGAGGAGCAGGCCCTGATCCTCCACATGCACGAGCTGCTGCAATATCTAAACCGTCAGGGTACCTCGTCTTTCCTGACCGTTGCCCAGCACGGCCTGGTTGGCGACATGAAAGCGCCGGTCGACGTCACCTACCTTGCCGACACGGTCATCCTGTTGCGTTACTTCGAAGCTCTCGGGCGGGTTCGCCGGGCAATGTCGGTGATCAAGAAACGGACCGGGGCGCACGAAGACACCATACGCGAGTATCGCATAGATGGCCGCGGGATCACGCTCGGCGATCCGCTCATGGGATTCCAGGGCGTCCTTCGGGGTGTGCCGGAGCTGGTCGAAGAGCGTCCAACGTTGCTCGAGCCGGCCGAATGAAGAATGAGCTTTCCGAGCGAGCGTTAATTCTCGCGCCCCAGGGACGCGACGGAGCCGTTGCGCGCGGCATGCTCGGCGAAGCGGGGCTACGAGGCGATGTCGTCGAAAATGTTGCGCAGCTTGTCGCGTTGCTAAATGCCGGCGCGGGTTTTGCAGTTGTCACCGAAGAGGCGCTTACCGGGGGCGATCTTCACGCTTTGTCGGAATGGCTCGAGAGCCAACCTGAATGGTCCGACTTTCCATTTGTGCTTTTGACCCAACGCGGGGGAGGGCTGGAGCGCAATCCTGAGGCCGGGCGCTTCCTCCACCTCCTTGGCAACGTCGCGTTCCTCGAAAGGCCATTCCATCCCACTACCTTCGTCAGCCTGGCGAAATCGGCGCTTCGCGGCCGTCGCCGGCAATATGAGGCGCGCGCAAGACTGGAGGAACTGAACAAACTCGCGGCCGACCTCGAGCAACGTGTTGAGGAGCGCACCGCGGAGCGGGAGTCGGCCATGGCGCAGCTGCATGAAGCCCAGAAGCTCGAGACGCTCGGGCAGCTGACAGGCGGGGTTGCGCACGACTTCAACAATCTCCTGACACCGATCACCGGCGCTCTCGATATCCTTCAAAAAAAATACGGGGATACCGATGAGCGTTCGGCTCGGCTGCTATCCAACGCGCTTCAAGCCGCCGATCGTGCCAAGATCCTTCTCCAGCGTTTGCTCGGGTTTGCCCGCCGCCAGTCCTTGCGCACACATTCCGTGGATATTGGCGCGTTGCTTTCAGGCATGCGTGATCTCGTCTCAAGCTCAGTCGGGCCCACGGTCGAGGTCCATTTTCGCGTCGATCCCGACCTGTCGTCGGCCCTGGTCGATCCAAACCAGCTTGAGCTTGCGATACTCAACCTGGCGGTCAACGCGCGTGACGCAATGCCCCAGGGCGGACCGCTCACGATCCTCGCCGAAGAGGTAGCGATCGGGCCTCAATCCTCTCCGAAACTCAAGCCTGGCCTCTACATAAGGCTCTCCGTGATTGACGCCGGTTGCGGGATGGATTCCGAGACGCTGAGCCGAGCTGTTGAACCGTTTTACTCGACCAAGGCGTTTGGGCGCGGAACTGGACTTGGACTTTCGATGGTCCACGGCCTTGCCGCGCAGCTGGGTGGCGGGTTTGCGCTCACTAGCGCGCTCGGCGAGGGAACCCGGGTCGATCTCTATCTGCCGGTTGCCGCCGAGGACGCGTCGACAGAGCGCAGACCAGTACCCGAATCGATGAAGACCGTCGGACGTCGGCTTTCGGTGTTGCTCATCGACGACGAACCTTTGGTGCGAACCGCCACCGCGGAGATGATCCGCGACCTTGGCCATCACGTCGAAGAGGCCGGCGGCGGTGCCGAGGCATTGGCGCGCCTGGACGATGGTCTGTCGGTCGACGTCGTGATCACGGACTACATGATGCCGGGAATTGACGGTGGAACTCTGTCGCGCCGCATCGCGCAAACTCACCCGGACGTCCCAGTTCTGCTTATCACGGGCTATACCGGCCCGACGGACGATGTTCTTCATCTACCAAGTCTGGCGAAGCCATTCGGGCAGGCCGAGATCGCTGAAGCCCTGGGCAGCCTATTTGAAGACGACGAAAAGGTCGTGCGCTTCCGCGGTCGAAAACCGAGCAAGTGAGAATGTGCCGAATGTCGGCCCGGGTTGAAAGCGGACGCTACAGCGTCGCGTGCACCGTCGCGATGGCCTTCAGGACCGCTCCGATGCGGACGGCGGACTGGATTGTCTCCGGCTTGACACCATGCTGCAGAAGTACGCGCTCGTGGCTCTCCATGCACATGCCGCAGCCGTTCATTGCCGAAACGGCGATGCTGAACAGCTCGAAGTCTTCCTTCGCGATTCCGTGGCTGGCGATGAGGTTCATTCGAAGCTTGGCCGGCATCGTCCCATATTCCGGGTTCGCGACCAGGTGGACGAAACGGTAATAGACGTTGTTCATCGCCATCAGCGCGGCAGCTCCGCGCGCGGCGTTCGCGACCTTCTCTTCCAGCTTGCCCGCAACCTCCGCCTCGGCGGCGTCGACCAACGGCTTGTGGCCTGAGCCATGGGCACAGCTCAGAAGAAGGCCGAGCTTGCGATCCTCGCCGAGCGTCTGGTCATTGAGGATGGACGAGAGGTTCAGCCGAAGGTCCTTGGCATAGTCCGGAAGGGCGTCGGCAAAGAGCTTGAGCGACATGAGAAGCTAATCTCCTGAAGGTGCAAAAAAGGGGCGCGGAAACGGCGAGTCTCCGCGCCCCCGAGAGATGTACGTGCGGCGGAAAGGGGGCTTAAGCCGCCGGGCGCAGCACCTCTTCACCCTGAGTCCAGTTGCACGGGCACAGCTCGTCGGTCTGGAGCGCGTCGAGAATACGAAGTGTCTCCTGCGGGTTGCGACCGACGTTGAGGCCATTGACCGTGATGTGCTGGATCACGTTGTCGGGGTCGACGATGAAGGTCGCCCGGAAAGCAACTCCCTCCTCCTTCGCCAGGATTCCGAGAGCCTCGGCGAGCTCCTTCTTGTTGTCGGCGATCCACGGGAAGTCCGCTGCGGCCAGGCGCTCGTCCGACTTGCGCCACGCAAAGTGGACGAAGTCGGTGTCCGTCGACGCGCCGATCAGGTCGGCGTCGCGATCGGCAAAGTCGCCCTTCAGCTCGCCATAGCCCTGGATCTCGGTCGGACAGACGAAGGTGAAATCCTTCGGCCAGTAGAAAATGATCTTCCAGCGGCCGTTGGACTGGCCGAGGTCGAGCGTCTCGCCTGCGGGAAGCGCCGACGTCCCCTGCTGGACAGGCACCTTGAGAGCGGGAAGCTTGTCACCAACGGTCAGCATTCAATGTCCTCCAGAAACGTTTTGCAGAGCAACGCAATTGTGTTGCGACGCAGCATCTAGGGAGCTGGCGGCAATCGTTCAAGTCGATTATATCGATTGTATTGATTGGATTTGTCGATGATAGTTCACCTGCCCACGATCAAGCAGCTGCAATACCTCGTAGCCCTTCGCCAGCACGGCCATTTCGGCCGCGCCGCCGAGGCGTGTTTCGTCACTCAGTCGACCCTCTCGGCGGGCCTTCGCGAGCTCGAGAACTTGCTCGGCGTGGTCTTGGTCGAACGCACCCGCCGAGTCGTCCGCTTCACTCCGCTCGGCTCGAAGATCGCTGAAAAGGCATTGCGTGTCCTTCGAGAGGCCGAGGAGCTTACGGACATGGCCCGCGCCGAGGGCAAGCCGCTCCATGGTGAACTTCGGCTGGGCGTCATTCCGACAATCGCTCCCTTCCTCCTCCCGGCCATGCTCCCGCGCCTTCGTGAGCAATGGCCGAACCTGAAGCTCTTCCTTCGCGAGGAGACCAGCCAGGCGGCATGCGACGCTCTGCACCGCGGCCAGCTCGACTGCGTGCTGCTCGCAATGCCCTACGCCTGCGGCGACGTGGACAAGGCGGCCTTGTTCGACGACCGACTGTTCGTTGCCTTCCCTCGCGGCGAGGCTCCCCCGGGGGAAATCATCGAGCCGCGCTCAATCAACGCCGACCGGCTGCTGATGCTCGAAGACGGTCACTGCCTGAAGGACCACGCCTTGTCCGCCTGCAACCGGCCCGAGCTTCGCGCCGAAGCGACCATGATGGGCACTTCGCTCCACACGCTCGTTCAGATGGTCGACAACGGCCTCGGCCTCACCTTCGTGCCAGCAATGGCGATCGATGCCGGCATCCTCGAAGGCACTCGAGTCGATGCGCGGCCGCTCAAGTCCGATCACGGCTTTAGAAGCATCGCCTTGATCTGGCGCCGCTCGAGCCCGCGCGAGGACGAGTTTCAGCTGCTTGCGGACACGCTCCGCCAGATCGCGACCGACCTTATTCCAGGCCTAGGAGCCAGCGATCGAGGGCCACTGCCCGAACCCGAGCTTCAGGAAGAGTTCGGTTAAGCCGAGAGCGGTTCTTCATGATCCACTTGAGGCACGTGAGCTGGCTGTCGAACGCCGGAAAGCTGTCGCGATTGGCCTTCAAACTCTGACCGTCGACGAGGAAGCGAGCGCCCGGCCGGCAGCCCCGCGCCCCAGACCAGTTCCGGTGCGGAGCGACCACGGCCGGCACCCAATATTGCCTGGTCGGGTCGAGGCGATTGATCTCCGAACGATGCATTGGGCTCTCCCTCCCAACTTTACTCGGTCGTCTGCGGCGAGCCCTTGAGGGGAGCGGGGGAGGCCCGCCGCAGCGACCGGCGCCGTTACTTGGCCAAGGCAGGCTCTCTTGCGGGGGTCGCCTGCCTTGTCCCACGGCGAACCAGATCAAACCGGTCCGAGTTCATCACCTTGGTCCAGGCCTTGATGAAGTCGCGGACGAACTTCTCCTCGCAGCCCGTTTCGGCATAGGTCTCGGCGGTCGCTCGAAGCTGGCTGTTCGAACCGAAGATCAGGTCGGTCCGAGTCGCCTTCCATTTCTCCTGGCGTCCGCCGCGATCGCGACCGATGAACTCCTCGTCGCCGCTCTCGTCGACCACTTCCCAGAAAGTGTCATTGTCGAGCAGGTTGACGAAGAAGTCGTTGGTCAGCTGACCCTTGCGGTCGGTGAAGACTCCGTGCGGCCGGTCACCGGTGTTGGCGCCGAGCACCCGTAGCCCACCGACAAGCACGGTCATTTCCGGGGCCGAAAGGCCAAGCAGCTGGGCGCGGTCGATCAGCAGCTCCTCGGTCTTCACCGAATGCTTGGTCTTCAGATAGTTGCGAAAGCCGTCCGCCGCGGGTTCCATCACGTCAAAGCTCTCGACATCCGTCCACTCCTGAGTCGCGTCGCCACGTCCGCCGGTGAACGGAACGTCGACATCGTGGCCGGCGTCCCTCGCGGCCTTCTCGACCGCAGCGGTGCCGGCAAGGACGATCGCGTCCGCGAACGACAGTCCGCCTCGAAGCTCGTCGATCTTGGCAAGCACCCGGGAAAGTTCGTCAGGATCGTTGACCGCCCAGTCCTTCTGCGGAGCGAGGCGGAGACGTGCACCGTTCGCACCGCCGCGGAAATCCGACTTGCGGAACGTCGAAGCCGACGCCCACGCCGCCTTCACCAATTGCCCGACACTGAATCCCGCAGCGAGGATCCTGTCCTTGAACGCCGAGATGTCGCCGCTCGAGGGAGTGCTTCCAGCCGGGATCGGGTCCTGCCAGATCAGGTCTTCTGAAGGGACTTCCGGACCGAGATACCGGACCTTCGGACCCATGTCGCGATGGGTCAGCTTGAACCAGGCGCGGGCAAAGGCGTCCTTGAACGCCTCGTGGTCGTTGCGGAACTTCTCCGAAATCACCCTGAACTCGGGATCCTCGCGAAGCGCCATGTCGGCCGTGGTCATCATCGTCGGCACGCGTTTTGTAGGATCGTGCGCCGCCGGGGCCTTGTCTTCTTCCTTCTGGTTGATCGGCTGCCACTGCTGCGCACCCGCGGGCGACCGCACCAGCTCATAGTCATAGTCGAGCAGGAGCCGGAAGTAGTTCTCCGACCATTGAGTGGGAGTGTTCACCCACGCCCCTTCGATCCCGCTCGTGATCGTATGCTCGCCGATGCCGCTCTCGAAGGAGCTGGCCCAGCCGAGACCCTGGAGCGCGATGTCGGCCCCCTCGGGGGCGACGTCGACCAGGCTTGGATCACCGGCGCCGTGCGCCTTTCCGAACGTGTGGCCGCCAGCGGTCAGCGCGACCGTTTCTTCATGGTTCATCGCCATTCGCTCGAAGGTGATCTTGATGTCGCGCGCGGACTGAAGCGGATCGGGATTGCCGCCCGGGCCTTCGGGATTGACGTAGATGAGACCCATCTGAATCGCAGCTAGCGGATGCTCGAGCTCCATCTCGCGGTCGGGCTGGAGCCGGGTTTCAGCGCCTTCGCTGACCCATTTCTCCTCCGCGCCCCAGTAGACGTCGTGCTCCGGCTCGAACACGTCCGGACGTCCGCCGCCGAAGCCGAAGATCGGTCCGCCCATCGACTCGATCGCGACGTTGCCGGCGAGGATGAACAGATCGGCCCAGCTGATGCTCTTTCCGTATTTCTGCTTGATCGGCCAGAGCAGGCGCCGCGCCTTGTCGAGGTTGCCGTTGTCCGGCCAGCTGTTGAGTGGAGCGAAGCGCTGCTGGCCGCTGTTCGCACCGCCGCGACCGTCGGCCGTGCGGTACGTCCCAGCCGCGTGCCAGGCCATTCGGATCATGAACGGTCCGTAATGCCCGTAATCCGCCGGCCACCACGGCTGGCTGTCGGTCATGAGTGCGGTGAGGTCGCGCTTCAGCGCCTGGTAGTCGAGCGTCTTGAAGGCTTCGGAATAATCGAAATCCTCGCCCATCGGGTTCGGCGAGACCCCGCCTTGGTGGAGGATGTCGACCGGCAGGGATTCTGGCCACCAGTCGCGGTTGGTACGACCGAGAAGCGACCGAACGGTGCTTGGGCGATCCACCGGACAACCCATCGAGCCTGTCTTCACGTCCATGATTCGAGCCTCTCTGCCAAGCGGAATATGGAAGGAGGCTAGGCCTCCGCGCTGAGCGGCGGAAACGATGAATCTTTGTCAGTAACTACGGGAAAATCGATTAGTGGCGCGTTGGTCAGTCCATGTGCCTGAGGCCGAGCCTCAGATAGTCCCACCCGGTCACCAGAGTGAGCGCCGCTGCTGCCCAGAGGCTGCCCAGACCCACGAGATGGATCCAATGCTCCGCCGGGAACGCGCCGCCAAGGATCAGCGCCCCGAGCGCAACGAGCTGGAAGGTCGTCTTCCACTTCGCCAGCGCGCTCACCGGCACGAGTACCTTGAGCTCCGCGAGGAACTCGCGGAGCCCGGAAACCATGATCTCGCGTAGAAGGATGATCAGCGCCGGGATGACGCTCCAGTCCTGGATGATCGGAACGTCACCGTCGGCCTTGCGGCTTGCCATCAGCATCACCAGCACGGCCGCGACCATGATCTTGTCGGCGATCGGGTCGAGGAATTGACCCAGCCGAGAAATCCGGCCCTGCGCACGCGCAAGATAACCGTCAAAATAGTCGGTTATGCCGACGATGCAGTAGAGCACGAACGTGATCGCGTAATCCCACGGCGCCGGCTTCCACAAAAGGAAAACGAGCAATGGCACCGCGAAAATCCGGGAAAGCGTAAGCAGATTCGGAATGCTCAGCATCTTGGGTCTGCTTACGACAAACGGTCCATCGGTCAAAAGGGGCGGTGAAGCTGTGCTTGTCCGCACCGCTGCAACCGCTAAGGATTTGCCCCGGACGGGGCAGCATAGGACGTCAGCTTTGTTACTGAGTTCCCAACAGGCGGGCTGATGCAGGATTCGCTTCATCTGATGCGTACCCGGCGTTTCCTGCCGATCTTCACGACGCAATTCCTGGGCGCCTTCAACGACAATCTCTTCCGCACCTCGATGGTGCTGCTGGTGATTTACGGCATCTACCGCGATG
>JBKPKZ010000018.1:0-3461 GCA_046731355.1 Pseudomonadota bacterium
AATACCGGGAGCACGGCGCCGGTGGTGTTTGCTGCCGCGGTCGCGACGGTCGTGATCAGTCCGCTTCAGGAGCGAATCCAGCGCTGGTCGGAGCATCGCTTCCAGCGAAACCTCGTCATGCTTAGGGACGACCTTCCCGAGTGCGTCCGGGAGCTCCGCGAAACGGCCTCAACCGGGGACCTGCTCGACGAAACGCTAAAGCGCATCGAAACCGGGGTGCGGACAACCCGCCTTGCCATCCTGCTCGACGGTTCAGTTGCGGCAGCCAGGGGCATTTCGACGAAAGCCGCCACCGACTGGCTGAAAGAGTTCGATCCGGCGAGCTGTCAGGACGACGTTTGCGCGTCATCCGACCGCACCTTTCCGATCCGCGTTCCGCTGCAGACCAAGTCCCGCGAAGGCGAGTGGATCGGCTGGTTGCTGGTCGGCCCGAGGCCCGACGGCTCGATCCTGAGCAAGGACGAGCAGCGCGCACTCGTCGAGGTATCGGACCCGATAACGATGGCCATCCGAATCGCCTCCGGGCGCGAGGAACGGGAGAAAATGTTCGAGAGCCGGATCGAGGCACTCGAAGCGCATTTGTCACCAAAGCCGGCCAAGGCTGTCCGAAAACGAACATCGAGTTAAACAGGGATTTATTGACCCCATTGAAACCCAAGCATAATTTGGCGCTCTGGGGGACGAGTCCATGCTTCGCGTAATGACAATTGCAGCTTTCTTGCTGGCTATGCCGGCGACGCCTGCGATTCCGGCTGTTCAGGATAGTGCCGCAACCCAGGAACAAGGCAAATGTGCCGATACTCCGGAGAAGAAGGCAAAGCGCTCCATGTTCGGGAGCATGCTCGGCGGCTTGGCCGGCGGCGTCCTCGGCGGGGCGGGGGGAATGGCAACGACCCTGATCCCGGTAGGATCGATCGTCGCCGACGAACTCCTGAAACTCCTGGACTGCAAGGAACAGAAGCAGGCAGCAAACGCCACCAACGATGCCATTCGAGGCGGCGTGGGCACGGAAGTGAAGTGGCAAAGCGAGTCACGGCAGAACGTGTCCGGCTCTTCGAAAGTCACCGGAGAGCAGGCACTGGCGGACGGCACGCACTGCATGACCGTCACGGACGTGGTGATCATCGATGGTGAAGAGACCACAGTCCCCAAGCGGATGTGCCGCGGAAAGGGCGATAGCGGGTACAGGAAAGCGTAGGGTGAGCGCCCTATCCCTGGTTCTCGCGGCCGCCCTGTCGGTCGCGGACACCGAAGCCGCGACCGCGGCGATCCCGCCCGACCCGAACAATCCGACCTGTCCGCGAACGCTCGACTGGTCGACCTATCGCGAAATGCACTTCACCCTGTTCGAATCCGAAGCGCGCCGAATCCTCAAGGCCGAAGGAATGATCGATGCGGATGCGGCGGTCCGGCTAAAGGATGCCCTGAAACAATACGAGCCGATCGACGAGATATGGCTTCGGTCTCCCGGCGGCGACGCCCGCGTCGGCAACCAGGCCGGGACGTTCATCCGGAAAGAAGGAATTCCGACCCGTATCCCGCAGGGCTGGGCCTGCTTCTCGGCTTGCAACTTCATCTTCATGGGTGGACCGATCCGCTTCATTGACGACGGCGGAATCTTCGTGGTCCACATGTTCACGCACCTTGGTGACAAGGATGCCGTTCATGCCGAGGTCTCGCAGGGCGCTGACCAGGCTGCTGCCTTGATCGGCGACGTTGAACAGGACTCTGCGATGCTCGCCAGCGAGGACAATGACTTCCTCATCAAGATGGGCGTATCGCGCAAGCTGCTGACAGAGGTCATGTACAAGCAAAAGGCTGTCGCTACCGGCGGAGACAAGTCGACACGGCGCTGCCTGACGCCGCAGGAGGCGGTGAAATACAATGTCGCGAATGCTCAGTGAGCATCCGAGGAGGCGCAGCATGAACTTGCGAATTCCAACGCTTACGGCGACCGCCATTGTGGCCTGCATGGCGGTCGCCGCACCGCTGAATGCAAAGGCCGTCGTCGTCCGGTCCGCTGGTCCCTCCGCCAAGAACTATCCGCCCGGCAAGGCGCTTCCCGACACAGCGAAGATTGCGCTTCAGCCGGGTGACAGCGTGACTCTCGTCGGACCGAGCAGCGCTCGCAATTTGCGAGGGCCAGGCACGTTCCCCGTGGCTTCGTCCAGCGCCGAAGGCCTAGCGATGGCGGCGAACCGCCGCTCGCGTTTCGGCGCGATGCGCTCGGGCGAGCTTGCGCTCAATCCGAGCCCCTGGAACGTCGATGTGACGCAGAGCGGCACGATCTGCGCGGCCAGTGGCCCGCTCAAGCTGTGGCGCCCCGAGTCCGAAGACGCGACGAAGCTGACCATCACTCCAGCGACGGGTGCGCCTGCCACTCTCGCCTGGCCGGCTGGCAAGTCGACCGCGGACTGGCCGGCATCGGTCAAGGTCGCGGCAGGATCGGAATACAAGCTCGCATTGGCCGATCGCGGCACCGAAAGTGTGAAATTCGTGATGATCCCCGCCGTGCCGAAGGATCCGGTCGAGGCCGCGCAGGTGCTCGTCGATCATGGCTGCCAGAACCAGCTCGATGTGCTCGTCGACGGTCTGAAGGAATAGCTAGGCGACTACGCCTTCGGCCTTGAGCCGATCGACCTTGGCCGAATCAACATCGAGAGCGGCGAGAACTTCAGCCGTATGTTCGCCCAACGCCGGCGGCGGGAGTTCCGAATCCGCGCGGTCCCCGTCGATACGCACCGGCGATCCGACAATTGGCATCCCGGCGAGCACCCGCACGGTCTGGCGATGCTGGGCTTGCACGTCCGAAAGCGCCTGGCTGATCGTGTTGATTGGCCCGGCGGGGATGCCCGCCGCCTCCAGCTGGGTGAACCATTCGTCCGCGCTCTTCTTTCGAATGCTCTCGGAGACAAGCCGCACCATCTCGGCGCGATTGGCGACGCGCGAGCCGTTGTTGGCGAATCGCTGGTCGCCGACCCATTCCGGGTGTCCGCAAAGCTCGGCGAGCCTGGCGAACTGGCGGTCGTTGCCGACAGCTATGACCAGAGGCTTATCAGAGGCTTCGAACGGCTGGTACGGCACGATGTTCGGGTGCGTATTGCCCTGCCGGGGTGGGTCCTTTCCCGAAACCAGGGCATTCGACGCCTGGTTGGCGAGCATTGCGAGCTGCGTGTCGAACAGGGCCATGTCGACGTGAGCGCCCTCTCCGACCCGCTCGCGCCGGAACAGGGCCGAGAGGATCGCGACCGTCGTGTAGAGACCCGTGAAGAGGTCGACGACTGCCACTCCGACGCGCATCGGGCCGCCGCCGGGCGTTCCGTCCGGCTGGCCGGTGATGCTCATCAGCCCGCCCATCGCCTGGATGATGTAGTCATAGCCCGCGCGCTCGGCGTAGGGACCGTCCTGGCCGAAGCCGGTGATCGAGGCGACAATCAGTCGCGGGTTGGCGGCTCGGAGAC
>JBKPKZ010000019.1:0-12504 GCA_046731355.1 Pseudomonadota bacterium
GGAATCGTCGATCCTGAGAAGCAGGCGACGGTCCAGATGCAGATGGTTTCAAAGCTCCAGGACAATTTGATTGCAGCCAAGACCGAGCTCGCGCAGTTGCGGCAATACACGCCCGACAACCCCAGGATCCCGGTCGTCGGCACCCAGATCGCCACGATCCAGAGCGAGATCGACCGCGAGCTAGGCAAGGTTGCCGGCAACCGCGGTTCCCTGGCGAACACGACGGTCGAATTCCAGCGGCTTACCCTCGAGGACCAGTTTTCTGGGAAGCAACTTGCCGCGTCCCTTGCCTCTCTTGAGGAAGCTCGCAACGAGTCACTACGCAAGCAGGCCTATGTCGAGCGGATCGTTCAACCGAACCTTCCGGATGATCCAATCGAGCCGCGCCGACTGAGAGGCATCCTCACCACCCTGGTACTTGGGCTGGTCGCCTTCGGTATCCTCCGCATGCTTCTTGCCGGCGTCAAAGAGCATGCCCAGTAACGATCCCGCAGTCGGTACGGGGGCTCTTCTTCGGGACAGCCCATGGACGGTCAATCGCCGGGTCGTTGGTGCCCTGCTTCTTCGTGAGCTGCTGACCCGCTACGGACGCAACAACATCGGCTTCCTCTGGCTGTTCGTCGAGCCGATGCTGTTTACGGCCGCGATCACCATCGTCTGGTCCGCCTTTCGTTCGATTAGTGGATCGGGCATCCCGATCGTCGCTTTCGCACTGACGGGATATTCCTCGTTGCTGATGTGGCGGAACATGCCCGGACGCTGCGTCGGTGCCATCAGGTCCAACATGCCCCTACTGTTCCACAGGCAGGTGACGGTCATCGACATCTACACGGCGCGAATCCTGCTGGAGTTCATGGCCACTTCGACCAGCTTCGTCGTGCTCGGAATCGTGCTCTATTCGCTTGAATGGCTGCCGCCGCCGGAGGACGCGATGCAGGTTCTCGCGGGCTGGCTCCTGCTCGGATGGTTCGGTGCGGGACTTGCGCTGACGGTGGCCGGTCTATCGGAGAAGTTCGAGATCGTCGGTAAGCTATGGCCCCCGTTGTCCTATTTCCTGATGCCCTTGTCGGGGGTTGCCTACATTGCGGACGCGCTTCCGGAGAAAGCTCGAGAAATTGCCCTCTATCTGCCAATGTTCAACGCGCTCGAGTTTTTGCGCGAGGGCTGGTTCGGTTCATTGATGCATGCCCATTACGACGTGGGCTATGTCGCTGCCGTAAACTCGGTTCTTACATTCGCCGGCCTAAGCCTCGCTCGGCAGGCGCAATTGGATACGAGTGACGAATGATCAAGTTGACCAATCTCTCCAAGGATTATCCGACCAAGGCGGGCATGCGCCGGGTCTTGAGCGACATCAACTTGACGATCAATCCAGGCGAGCGGGTCGGAATCCTGGGCCGCAACGGAGCAGGGAAATCGACGCTCATCAGGCTGATAAGCGGAGCTGAACCGCCGACGGTCGGGACGATCGAGCGGAATATGTCCGTCTCTTGGCCGCTAGCTTTTACAGGCGGCTTCCATGGAACGCTGACCGGTGCCGATAACGTCCGCTTCGTATGCCGAATCTATGGCGTGGACTTCGAACCTAGATTCGATTTCGTGAAGGACTTTTCCGATCTGGGAATTTACCTGAACGAACCCGTCGCGACCTACTCGTCGGGCATGCGTGCGCGACTGGCCTTCGCCATCTCCATGACCATCGATTTCGACTGCTATCTCATCGACGAGGTCATGGCTGTCGGCGACGAGCGCTTCCGTGAGCGTTGCCGGATCGAGCTTTTCGAGAAGCGTAAGGACAAGGCGATGCTTATCGTCTCTCACAGCCATCGCTACCTCAAGGGCAATTGCGATCGGTTCCTCCTTTTCCGGAACGGCGGAATTGAAGAGCACAGCGAGTTCGAGGAGGTGTATTTTCAGTACAAGGCGTCGCTGGGCGAAGGTTTTGAATCGAAGGAGCAGATGGTCGCCGCGATGCAGTAGCATCCTCGAGCGATCTCCAAGTCATGGCCGTCATCGAGCGTCACCCGGAAGTCGAAGACTACATCACCGAAATCTCGTTGACTGAAATCCATGCCCGCGGAGGCGTGGCGGACCTTTTCGAAGAAGGCCGCCTTATCATCATCAAGGATTACAGGCTGAACTTCGATTTCGGAGCGCTTTCGGCGCTAGCGGATTCGACGGCTGCCATCGATGATCCGCAAATGCGACGAAGACTGAAGAAACTCGTCTCTCCGAACTTCTTCGAGGGTGACCCGCCCAAAAGGCGGTGGCGGAAGCTGGAGTTCGCCGATCCGCTTCGTCAGGCGATTTACGAAAGCCTTTGCCACGGCGATGCCGAGATCTTCGGCCGGGTTTCAAAGGCCCTGAAATCCGCTCACGAAGATGCCCTTCGGATGTTCGAGACGTGTTTCCCAAAGTACGATCCGTTCCGGTTGATCCCAAGCCTTCGCCTCACTCGAACGCAGTTCGAGAACCTGCACTGGGACAATCACTCGATCGACGACGATTTCCATCAGGCCCGAGTCTTCGCGAATATCGATACCAGGCCGCGAATCTGGAATGTCAGCCATCGACTCCCGGAGTGGATGCGCAAATATTATGTCGAGCACGATCTGGGGCGCTTTGCCGGGAAGGACCCCAATCTGCTGATAGATTACATTACAGGACGGGTATTCGGCGGAACGACCAAGACATGGATGGATAATCAGCCCCGGCATAGGATCGCGTTCGATCCGGGCGAGGTCTGGCTTGGTGAATCACGGCTCGTGTCGCACCAGATCGTCTATGGCGAGCGGGCATTGGTCTACATGTGGTTCGTTAAAGCGGCATCGATGGCGGATCCGGATAATCGCTTCAATTCGTCCATCGAGCGGGTTCACCGCGAAATGCAGGCGCCCACGCGATCCTTGGCTTCCGGAGCGGCCTGAACTTACTTGCGAGTGTCGGCCCCGGTCCGGAAGTGATCCTTCCACCAGACATTGGCTTTCTCGAAAACGACGATGCTGTCGTAGAATGAAATGCTGCCTGTAGAGCGCGTGAACTCCGTCGGTTCCAGTTCGCCCTTGGTGTGATCCGCATTTAGTTCGTCGATGAGCTTCTTGCATCGATTGATAAAAGACTCTTCGACGTTGAGGCCGCCGCCCCAGTGCGGCCAATAGCTCGTGTGCATGTCCTCGACCATGTACACGCCATTCTTTGGTACCTTTGGGTAAAGGTACTGGAACATGTCCCAGGTCGGCTTCATATGGTGGCTGGCGTCGTCGAGAACGACGTCCGGAACACCAAATTCCTCGATTACCGAACCCAGGAAGACGGGATCGGCCTGATTGCCGATCCGCACCTTGATTCCCGGAGCTTCGTGCGCGCTGCATTCGGGATTAATATCCAGTCCGACGATGAGTGCGTTCGGGCCGAAGTAACGCTGCCACATTTGCAGCGACCCGCCCCCGTATACCCCGACCTCCCAGAAGACGAGGGAACGATCCCGCCATGGCGAGAAGTGCCGCTCATAGATTGGGAAATAGTGAGCCCACTTGTGAATTACCTTGTCGTCGTTGATCAGGAAATCTTGCCAAAGGCTCACGAATATCCCTTCCGGAAAAAGGCGTTGCGGTTGACCCGATAGGGGTCGGTAGCGCAGCCATCAATAGGCCACACCTATCCACCGCTGGCCGGACCGGACAATTGTGGCGTTGCAGTTCCACTTCGATCGGCTAGATGCCAATCGCGAATGCTAAATTGAGGAGATTGCACGTGAATCTGGCGCCTGCGGAGATCGAGGTTTCGACCAAGAGCAACGATCTGCCGAGTCTCACGCCCGCCAATCCCATCTCCCGGAATCGCATCGTCCAGGCCGTTCTGAATCTCTTCGATGAACCGGCCTATCTTGAGATCGGCGTCAACAAGGGCATGACCTTCAATGCACTGACGGCCAAGACGAAGGTGGCGGTCGATCCCAAGTTCCTTTTCGACACCAAGGCCGTAAGCCAGGAAGTGCCAGGGACGAGCTTCCACGAGACAACGAGCGACGACTATTTCGGCAACATCGCCACTCGCGATACGGCCTTCGACGTGATCTATCTCGATGGCCTTCACACGGCTGAGCAAACCATCAGGGATCTCATCAACGCAATCTCTTTCCTGAAGCCGAACGGCGTCATCATTATCGACGACGTTTTCCCCTCGTCATACGTTGCGTCGCTACCCAATCGGCGAGAGACTAGGCTCATTCGCCAGGCGTCGGGTGACACCGCCGGGGCTTGGATGGGCGATGTCTATCGGCTCGTCTTCTTTGTCGAGACGTTCTGCCAGCAATTCAGCTATTGCACCGTCAACAATAACCATGGGCAGTTGGTCATGTGGCGGGAGCCCCGTGGTAGCGTGCCAGACCGGACGCTCGCCCAAGTGGGCGAGAAAGCTTACAAGGACATGTTCCTGGAGAAGGAGTCCTTCCGCTGCGCCTCGCTGGATGAAATCCTCGGGAAAATTGCCGCCGCAACTAGATGAGCTGGGATCAAGCTATCTCTCGTACGACCGCATGGCGTTTCCGACCACGCGCCTGAGTTCGGTTGCTCGATCCTCGTGATCGGGTGACCGGTCGCCCCTGGGATCCTCGATGTGCTGTTCGAGATCATGGTGAATCGCTCCCGCTGCGCGGCTCCCAAGGTCGGCGGGTAAAGCGATCCCTGCAAAGGAGCTCAGATCGCCGAATACTGCCGCGAGATCCAGAACTCCGGAATGCTTCTTCGAGTCCGCAGACATGCCGCCGTTGAACAGTAGGCGGTCCGAAACCATCCATCTTTTGCAGATGCTCGAAAGGAGCGGCCTGA
The DNA here is from genome assembly GCA_046731355.1 of Pseudomonadota bacterium. Taxonomy (GTDB): domain Bacteria; phylum Pseudomonadota; class Alphaproteobacteria; order Sphingomonadales; family Sphingomonadaceae; genus Sphingomicrobium. The sequence goes on from JBKPKZ010000019.1 coordinate 4,830, forward strand.
ACCGCGGCACCGAATTTCCCCGGCGGCCGATGACGATCACGTCCGGCGTTGACGATCCGCACAGTTCGAGCGCGTGGATCGCGCTCCCTTCGGCAAAGACGGCTAGGCTGCTGCTTCGAAGAAGCTTCACCAGCTCGCTGAGCGGATATTGTTCGGGATAGATGATTTCGAAGCCCTGGGCGCCGAGTTCGGACTCAACGAAGCTTTCTCCATAGAATGACCCAGTGTGGTGATGATGCATTCGAGAAATGTACAGGCGCCCTGACCCGCCAGCCGGCCCAAGGCGTTTCTCCAGCGAGCGATCAAGCATCGTCTGATAGCCTGGAATCGTTGTCGGCCCGGCCATTTGCCTGGCTTGTTGACCCACGAAGAGCCTCCGGAAGCGGGTTGGCTCTTCGATGCGCAGGACCTGGCGTCGAGAAATTCCGTAAAGGTTCAGCGCTTCGATAACATACGGCATCACCTTCGCATGGTTGATAGGGCTAAACGCAACCCTCGCCGACGCGAGTTCCCTCAGGGCAAATCTCGGCCAGAGCCGATGGATGCTTTCGGAAAGAGCATGGCCGAAGTGTCGAAACAGCAGCCCCCCGTATATGACCGGTTCTTCAATGATCGTTGACGCGCTGTGGACTACCGGAGCGAGCGGAAGAATCTTTACGACACTATCCGGATTCCCGTAGCGAAAATGCCCAAGGAGGGGCGTCGCAGGTTCTGCCTCCATGGCCAGCCTGGACTTGCTGTTCCCGGTGACCAGCGGAGCAATCGTGACGTCGCGAATTTCGGCGACCTCCGGCCACTCTAAACTGGTCATGATGCGGATCGCGCACTCGACAGGGCGGCCTGCGTCTCAAGCGGCTCACCAGGCGTGTAACGTCGGAACAGCTCGGAAAAATAGGCTTCGTAATAATCGTCCTTGAAGAAAATGTAGTTCAGGCCCCCGACCCCGCGCTCTTGATACTGCTTGATCTTCTCGACGCCGAGTTTGACCTTCCGGTGGGTCCGCAATTGCTCCCAGGAGAAGCGCCAGCCGAGGTCGGCCAATGTATCGATGATCGCTAGGTTCTTGGGGTTGTCGAAGTTGATTTCGACCAGGATCGTCTTGAGCTCAGGACGACTGACAGTCTCAAGCATGCCCTCCACGACCCGGTGTTCGAGGCCATCCACGTCGATCTTGATGTGGTGCGGCAAGGGAAGTCCCTGCGAGACCAGCGTATCGAGGCGCTGTCCAACGCAGCCCTGCTCGAGGCGATTATTCTTGCTCACCTTCCAGTCGGCGGCGAATTCCTTGTCTTCCGTCCAGCTGTTCTCTTCGAAATCGTGGTATGAAATGCCAAGCCCGAAGTCGCTGAGCAGCAGACGGTCGATCTTGTCGACGTCACTCAGGGCCAGGCAGTAGGCAAGCACCTGGCCATGAAGGTCGTTGACGAAGACGTTCTTGTTCAGTTCGGCATAGTTCAGGGCCTCAGGCTCGAAGGCGTAGACCTTCGCATTGCGCATGACTGCCGCGTAGATCGTATACATTCCGACATTTGCACCAATGTCGAACAGCGTTTCACCGCTTGCAAAAGCATCGATCCAAGCGAGCGTGATCGGCTCTTTCGAAAAAAGGGTCCGGACGCGCTTCTTGCTGGAAGAGCCGGTCGTTGCGAAACGCATGGCCTTGTCGAGGTGCTTGACCTCGACATAGTCCAGGTCGAGCCATTTGGTCCTTATCGAGCCCGACTCCGCTCCGATTCCGGGCGCAAGCGACGGAGGTGCCGCGTCCGGAACGTGCCGGTTTCGTGGCCATCCCAGCGCCCGCATGAGTCGGCTGGTCATGCCATAAGCTTCCTTGCCCGCAGTTCGGCATTCGCCTTCTCGAGCAAATCCTCCGGGATCGGCTGCGTTGAAACCCAGCTGCAGAACCGCTCCATGCCTTCTTCCAGGGAAATATCCGGCCGGATCCCGGCGATCTCCTCAAGTTTCTCGATGCTCGCAAAATTGTGTCGGATATCCCCCACCCGATACTGGCTGGTGACGTGAGGTTCGATCTTCGAGCCCATGATGCGGCACAGGAGGCGGGCAACGTCCATGATCGAGACGGCCTCGCCACGGCCAACGTTGAGGGTCGCCGCGCTCGCCGGGGGCTCCTCCGCCAAACGGAGTACGGCCGCTGCTACATCCGCGACGTGAACGAAGTCGCGGGACTCTTGTCCATCTTCGAAGATCGGAAGGGGCAATCCAAGCCGGATCCTCGTGGAGAAGATCGAGAGGATGCCGGTGTATGGGTTCGAAAGCGACTGCCCCTCGCCGAAGACGTTCTGGAAACGCAGGATGGAGTGGGCGATACCGAGCGCGGTGCAGGCGACCCGAACCAGGTCCTCCTGCGCCAGCTTGGTTGCAGCGTAAATCGAAGCGGGCGAAAGCGCATCGTCTTCCCGTGTCGCTATCGGCTCAAGCTCCCCTCCACAAGCCGGACAGGCAGGGGTCCAAAGATGGGCGCTCAGCTGTTCAGGCCCGCGGGTCGGCGGGAACCGGCGAGCGCCTTCCGGGGCACATGAATAGCACAGGTACGCGCCTTCTCCGTACACCGACCGGCTGGATGCGAGCACGACGTTTCGTATCGAGTGAGGTCTGTTGGCCAGTATGTCGAACAGCAAAGCGGTGCCCTGCACATTGACACGGTAGTAGCGGTCAATCTCGTACATCGATTGGCCCGTGCCGGTCTCGGCCGCCAAATGGACGATCGTATCGACGCCTTCGAAAGCGCGCTCCAGATCCTCGCGCACGGTCACGTCGCCATGGATGAACTTCGCACCTTCCGGTGGATCGAAAGACGCGTCGACGCCGTGGATCTGGGGCGACAGGTTGTCGAGAATGACGACCCTGTGGCCAGCGGCGAGCGCCAGATCTGTAAGATGGCGTCCGATAAATCCGGCGCCCCCAGTGATCAAAATGTCCTGCATTTCCGTCTCAGCGCTTGTCGAGCGCGACCTCGTCACATTCGACTTCGACGATCCGACCAGCAACTTCGAGATGGTCGTCATCGTTTGCGACACGATTGGCGCTCGTTGGCCCTACCGACGCTTCGCCGGTAGCATGGAGCATGAATAGCCTCATCACATGAGCGACGCCGGTTTCCACGACGTTTCGCAAATCGGGGGCATAGTAGGCGCCCCGATTGAATGCCCCCGTAATGATTTCATACGACGGAAAGTAATGGACGTTGTCGAACCGACGACGCAGCGTTTCGGCGGCCACTCGCAAGACAGACTTGGAGTACGTCGTCGCCGAAAGGACGTTTTCGCCGGGCTGGGCAGTGGCGACCAGGGGGACCGGCGAGACCGTGAAGATGATGCTCGCCTCCGGATTGACCTTGGCTAGCAGGTTCCGGAACTCGGCCAGATCGGCGATAACGTCCTCGACCGGCTGATTGTAGAACTCGTATCGATCCGGATCGAACGTCCCGCCTTCGACGCCAGGGCATAACGGGAAAACCGCCCCATCCTCTTTCGACCGCCAGCACTCCGTAAGGCCCAACGTGAAGACGAACACGTCGAGAGTTTCGAACATTGTCCGAACCGCCGCGAGGTGCTGCCGCCGATCCGCAGCCAACTCCTCTAGAGTGATATATCCGCCGGGCTGCGTCGTCGGCCGGAACGGATCGAGGACGACATCCTCGGCCTGCCGCCAATCGCTCTCCGCTGGCGTAAACTGGCCGAATGCTCGTTGGAACAACTGCAAGAGCTGACGGGCCGTATAGATGTTTCCATAGCGAGCCGAAAACAGGCCGTAATTATTCTGCTCGCGGACCGAAGCGGCGAGGATCGGGTGTCCTGGCTCCGCCACGTAGTAATTGTAGCCGGAGTCGCGAAGATATCGAGCGATATGCTGGGCAAAGCAGCTGCCGGCAGTCGCGACTTTGGTTTCCTTCGTAATTCGGAGATTGAACGCCCCGACAGGATCGACGTCCGACGCCGCCGGACCGGCGACGGCGCGCTTCCAAAATGATTTGTCTGGCAGCGTCTTGTACGGGTGTGTCATGCCTTGGCTCGGGTAACAGGCTGCAGGAAACGGCTCTCGACTTCTCGAAGCAGTAGTTCGCCGTACAGGTAATTGGCGTGCGTGGCATCGTTCGCGTAGTAGTCGCGGGCGAGAAAACCCGCCCGATCGCGAGTTCTGGCAGGCGGCATCATGACCTCGATGCCGAGTTCTTCACAAAGCCTTTTCAGCACACGGGTCTGAAGCGACCAGAACTTCAAACGGAGAGCGGGCGGTGAAACTCCACGAGACGTAATGCCTTCATTGGCGAAGAACGACTCATGGAAGTTCTGGATGAAGGCATTGTCCTCCTTGGGTGGCGGCGGGATAACGTGGATTACCTTGGCTGAAGTGGCCTTCCGCAGGGCTTCAAGTGATTTCCCGTCACCATTGCGAATGCCCTTCTCGAAGGATTTTTCCAACGCCCGGTAGGGAATGAGCTCCACAGACTCTTCCTTCTGCGCGGGCACCCCCGGCTCAAGGAAATCGAAGCTCTGGGGATGTTGAATCGTACTAAACACCGCGTGTTGGTTGCCGCCAATCATCGACAGAACAACGTCCTCTGGGCCCAATGGACGGATGATCTCGAGAAACTCTTCCAGGCTCGTATCGCCCTGCTTTCTGCCATTCTTGACCTTGGAGAGGCGGTGCGCCTTCAGGTGCGCGGATTTGCCCTTCCCTTCGCGCTTCTCGATGGCGCGCTGGACGGCGTAGCTGTGGCTATCGCCGAAGAGGAGGATTTTCGGCTTTCTCAACGGAAGCTCCGTTCGACGACGTGGACACAGGTCATTGGGTGACCAGCGCCGGAAATGACTTCACGAGACGATCGACGGCCAGCATCTGCTCCAGATACCCGCGGAGAGCAGATAGCGGCAGCGCGCATGGACCGTCGCATAGCGCCTTGTCCGGGTCCGGATGAGCCTCGACGAAAAGGCCAGCGATACCGAGCGCGATGCCTGATCGGGCCAGTTCGGTCGCCTGGGCGCGCCGCCCGCCCGCGCTGTCGGGCCGTCCACCGGGGCGTTGCAGCGCGTGCGTGGCGTCGAAGACCACTGGAGCCAGCGGCTTCATATCGTCCATGCCCAGCATGTCGACAACGAGGTTGTTGTACCCGAAGCTCGTACCCCGTTCACAAAGGACCACCCGGTCGTTCCCCGCTTCCCGGCACTTGTTGATGATATGCTTCATTTCTTGGGGGGCCAGGAATTGCGGTTTCTTCACATTGATGACTGCGCCCGTCCGAGCAATTGCAACCACCAGGTCGGTCTGCCGGGCCAGGAACGCCGGCAGTTGAAGGATGTCGGCCACTTCGGCGACGGGAGCGGCCTGATGAGGCTCGTGTACGTCGGTCAGAACCGCGACCCCGAAGCGTCGCTTCACTTCCGCGAGAACGGCCAAGCCTTTCTCAAGGCCGGGCCCCCGGAAGGAATTGATCGACGAGCGGTTGGCCTTATCGAACGAGGCTTTGAAGACGTATGGAATGCCAAGCTCGCCCGTAATCTCCACGAACTTGCCCGCAACTTCCATCACCAGGTCTTCGCTCTCGATGACGTTCATTCCGCCGATGAGAACGAATGGCCGATCGTTGGCGAATGTGATGCCATCCTGAAGAACTACGCTGTTTGACAAACTTGATTTTCCTCATTGAGTTCAAAAGCTTGAGGCCTGGCCGCCTGCTTCGCGAGGGCCATGACCTCAAGAACCTGCTCGCGCAAGCGTCCGACGCTGTATTCGCGCTCGAGTCGGCTTTGGGCACGCTCGACCATTGCTAAGCGTTCGTCGTTGTCATTGACCAAGCGATCCAGCGCCGCGAACCATTCGTCCTCGGTATCCGCCAGAATTCCACAGCCCTCGGCGCAGCATTCGTCATACACCGTTCCCCGGCTCGCCACGACCGCCGCACCGCTGCCAGTGTACTCGACCCACTTGGTATTCGCCTTCATCAGGTTGAAGTCGATTGGAACCAGCGGACAGATGCCGACATCCCATTCGCGCGCTGCAAATTCGTCGAGAAATTTCGAGTAGTCTGCGACTGGGGGCGCGGTAACGACCCGATCGCCAAAGCGCTCGAGCATTAGCGGAACAGGAATCGAGCCGAAAAGCTCGAACTCCACGTGCGGGTTCCGATCGAGCAAACGCTCGATCGCCGGCAGAATCATATCGAGATTATGGGCATGGTCGGCGCTGGCCATGTAGCCAACCTTTCGAGCGCCTCTTCGTGCCGGCCTGCGCAAGATCGATCCGGAGCAATAGATCTTGCCCGCCAAGACCCGCAGGTCCGGGAAATATTCAAGCAATCGGTGCCGAAGCCTTTCCGTCGACGCGTAAACCAGATCGGCAGCGGTCAGAAGGTAGCGGACCGCAGCAATCCGCTCGGGTGCATTGTGATGTTCGAACTTCCGCTGGCCGATGTTGGGCGGGATCGCCAGCAGGTCGTCATCGATATGATAAATGACAGGAACGTCATTCCGTCTCGCCCAATCGACGACCGGTATGTACGCCGGACCGCTGTAGCGGCAAAAAACGATCGCCGATGGATTGAAGCTGTCCAGGACCTCGTCCATTTCCGCCGGATCGCCACCGGAATCTGCATCGAGGTAGAGGCCAAGCTCTCGTTCCGTGAGGAGCTTGCTTGCGACCTCGCCCCGCGCGACCAGTGGTGCGAGCGGCTTTGTAAAGCTCAGCTGAAGGGTTGGCACGTTTCCGTTCGCCACGAACAGGATGCGATCACGCTCTGAGCGAAAGCCCGTCGGCTTGATCTCGACCCGGAGTGCCGTCTCGAACAATCTGGAAAAGCGAAGAAAGACGTCGTGCGGATCGAGCGGCATTTCCTGCCGATCCAGGAAGCGCTGCTGAAGTTCGATAAATGGCGCCGGATCTCCGACAGCGGCCTTGCTGAATTCGAGCCAGTCCGCCGGTGTTGAGACAGTCGTCAGGCCATCATAGTTGCCGGCGTCCATGCCGCCGCCCTGATCCTTCCAGACGGCGGTCGGAATTCCAGCGAGGAGCATGTCGATGAGAACCGATGACGGGGCCGAAATGCCGTAGCTGAATTGGCGAAGATCCAGGCGGTACATCGGTGCGTTGTTGATGCGTGCGTTGCGCGGGAGGGGTACCTTGTTCTTCAGCACATATTGCCCACCTGGGTGTGGACGCAGGACGACTTCCCCGCCCTCCCCTTCAAGCATGCCGCAGAAATCGGCGAAAGCACTGACGAACTCACCCTTGAAGTCACCCGCTCCGTTCAAGCGCACCGAATGGAGGTTTTCGCACACGACCCCCGAACTCTTTGGATCGCGGCTGACCTCTCCGGAGTGCATCTGAAGCACCGAGCTCGGCCCCGTCACCAGGAGCTTGCTTCGTTGAGAGGGCGACATCGACGTGAGCAGTTCTGAGGGCTGCCAAGCGCAGACAATGTCCGCGCCAAACGACGCCGTGGCCCCGTGAGCCCGAACGTGGTCCGCACTGTGCCGAAAGCCGACACATTCGAACCCATGCTGCAGAGTAACCTTCAGATAGGACGCCGGGGCATAACGGAAGACCGAATGCGTCGTTACATGGTTATGGAGGTATGATTCGCTCGCTGCGATGATCAGCCCCTCGCCATCGAGGTGCTGGAACGCCTCCCAGTCGGAACTGAAATACTCGATCCGTG
>JBKPKZ010000020.1:0-16644 GCA_046731355.1 Pseudomonadota bacterium
TCGAGGTCGCGCTGGTCCTTGTAGCTGAGCTTCCTGATCCCCTGCGAAGGAAGGAGACCGGTTCTTTCTTCCTTTGGAGCGGGACGATATCCCGCCCTTGAAGGCGCCCCGGTCCTGCGTTTCGCCCAGTCCTCGTAACCGCCGGCGACGATGTCGACCTTGCCTGACCCGTCGAGACCGAGTGTCACGGTCACGGTCCGGTCGAGGAAATCGCGGTCGTGGCTGACAATAAGGACAGTTCCTTCATAGTCGGCGATCACTTCCTGGAGCAGGTCGAGCGTCTCGAGGTCGAGGTCGTTGGTCGGCTCGTCGAGCACCAGGAGGTTCGCTTCGCGAGCGAATTCCCGAGCCAGCAGAAGTCGCGACCGTTCGCCGCCCGAGAGCGATCCGACCGGCGCCTCGGTCAGCTCTGGCGAGAAGAGGAATTCCTTCAGATAGCCCTTGATGTGCTTCTTCGTGCCGCGGACGTCGATCCAGTCACCGCCCTCCGCGAGCACGTCGCGGACGCGTTTGGTGGGGTCCATCAGCTTGCGCTGCTGGTCAATGACGATGCCCGACAGCGTTTTCGCGCGCTCGACCTTGCCCTGGTCGGGCGCGAGCTCGCCGGTCAAGAGCTTGAGCAGGGTCGTCTTGCCCGCTCCGTTGGGACCGACGATGCCGATCCGGTCGCCGCGCTGGATGCGCAGCGTAAAGTCGCGGATGATCGGGCGGTCGCCGTAAGTCTTGGAGACATGCTCGGCGTCGATCACCGCCTTCGACCGGACGTCGTCCTTGGCGACGGCAAGCTTGGCGGTGCCCGGCCCGCCGATCATCGCCGCGCGCTGCGCCCGCATGTCGTGAAGCTTGGCGAGCCGTCCCTGGTTGCGGCGGCGCCGAGCGGTGACCCCGCGCTCCAGCCAACGAAGCTCGATCGCCAGCTTGGCGTCGAGCTTTTCAGCGGCGCGGGCTTCCTCCTCGTACGCCTTCTCCGTCCAGGCTTCGAAGCCGCCGAACCCGATTTCGGCGCGGCGCAGGTGGCCGCGGTCAAGCCACAGGCAGCTCCTGGTCAAGCGGGTCAGAAAGGTCCGGTCGTGGCTGATGACGATGAAGGCGCCGGTGAAACGGTTGAGCCATTCCTCCAGCCATTCGATCCCGCCGAGGTCGAGATGGTTGGTCGGTTCGTCAAGGAACAGGACGTCGGGATTTTGCGCGAGCGCACGAGTGATCGCAGCCCGCCGCCGCTCCCCACCGCTCGCGGTTGCAACGGGGCGCGAAAGGTCGACCTGGAGCTGGTCGGCGATCGCCGCCGCTTCATGCTGCTCGGGGGCATCCGCACCGGCGAGCACCCAGTCGAGGAGACTGCCCTGAGTGCCCATCTCCGGATCCTGTTCGAGGAGGACAACCTTGCTTCCGGGAACGATGGTCCGGCGGCCCTCGTCCGTCTCGACCAGCGCCGCGAGGCACTTCAAAAGCGTCGTCTTGCCCGCTCCGTTGCGGCCGATCAGCGCCAGCCGGTCTCGCGGCCGGATGTGGACATCGAGATGGCGGAAGAGCCATCCCTCGCCCTGAACGAGCCCGAGATCTTCATAGGAAAGTGTCGCCGCAACCATGGGCGGCCAGATAGGTCGGGAATTCCGCGCCGTCACCCGCTGGCCTCAAATCGCCGTTTCTGGCACTGCTCCAGGGCCAGCAGGGAGGTGCAAATGCCGGTTGTCGGAATGGGCGGCTATTTCTTCCGGTCGAAGGATCCCGAGGCTCTGAAGGCCTGGTACCGCGAACATCTCGGCGTCGGCGGCGGAATGGGCACCGACGAGAACGGCCAGTCGAACGAATGGGTCTGGTCCACTCGCGGCGGCCCGATGGTCTTCGAGCCTTTCCAGGAGGACAGCGATTATTTCCCCGCCGAGAAGCAGGTGATGATCAACCTGCGCGTCTTGGACATCGACAGCCTCCTGGAACAGTTGAACGCCTCCGGAATCGATGTCGTCACCAGGCCCGAATGGGATAGCGGCGGCATTGGCCGCTTCGCCAGGATCCATGACCCGGAAGGCAATCCGATCGAACTCTGGGAGCCACCGTCAGAGGCGTGAACGAGCGCGGCTTCCGCGCCACACTTTGCGTAAACGGAGAATTTACGGCAGGCTCGCCACCTTAACGGCTCTGTTCAGGACCATTCATAAGGCATTCAATGGTTTCTGATAATAATGCGCCTCAGAGAAAAGCCATGAGCCTGTTCAGTAGATTCGCTCTGGCCGCGCTTGGCGCAGGCCTGCTCGCAACGCCCGCGCTGGCGGGGCCGAAGCGCGACGCCGATCGCGCGTTCGATGCCACTCGCCAGGGCCGCGCCATGCCTCTCCCGAGCATCGAGCGCCGGGTCATGCCATTCATGGGCGGCGCCGACTATCTCGGACCTGAATTCAACGGCGACACCTATCGCCTCAAGTTCGTCAAGGACGGGCGGGTGATCTGGGTCGACGTCGATGCAGCGACCGGCCGGATCAAGGGCAAGTCGAGGCCGTAGACCGCCCCCTGGCGGGCAGCGCATTGACTTTTGCGCGGACCTCCCCAGTTCATTCCGCTCAAGCAACCGTTCAGCTTCGCGTTGGTTTGAGGCTGCGAACCAGGATTTTAGGGGAACAGCGCAAATGCGTGTCCTGATCGTCGAAGACGAGCCCAATCTCGGGCGCCAGCTCCGTTCGACCCTCGAGGGCGCGGGCTATGCCGTCGACCTCGCCACCGACGGGGAGGACGGGCACTACCTTGGCTCGACCGAGAGCTACGACGCCGTGATCCTCGACCTCGGGCTCCCCGAGGTCGACGGGCTCACCGTCCTCGACCGCTGGCGCAAGGAAGGCCGGCGAATGCCCGTGCTTGTCCTGACCGCGCGCGACAGCTGGTCGGACAAGGTCGCGGGTCTCGACGCTGGCGCCGACGACTATCTCGCCAAGCCGTTCCAGACCGAAGAGCTGATCGCGCGCCTTCGAGCGCTGATCCGCCGTGCCTCGGGCAATGCCTCGTCGGAGCTCAATGCCGGCGACATCCGGCTCGACACGCGTTCGGGCAAGGTCACCAAGGACGGCGAGCCGGTCAAGCTGACCGCGCAGGAGTACAAGCTCCTGAGCTACCTCATGCACCACAAGGGCAAGGTGGTCAGCCGGACCGAGCTGATCGAGCACATCTACGACCAGGACTTCGACCGGGATTCCAACACCATCGAGGTGTTCGTGACCCGCATCCGCAAGAAGCTCGGAGCTGACGTGATCACCACCATCCGCGGGCTTGGCTACACGCTCGAAGATCCGGAGGAAAAGCGAGGTTGAACGACAAAGCCGCCCCGGTGACGGCGGCGGCCGAGGGGGAACCGGCCGTAGCGACGAAGGCCCCGCCCGTCGGTTCCCTGACACGGCGCATGATCGTCGTCGCGGCATTCTGGATCACCGCGCTCTTGCTTATGGGGGGCTTCGCTCTCGATCGCGCGCTTTCCGCCTCGATCGTCCAGAACTTCGACGACCAGCTCAAATATGTCCTCAACGGAATGATCGCCGCGTCGGAGATCGGGCCCGACGGCGAAGTCCGTTTCAACCGCCCGCCCGCCGACCAGAGGTTCATCGAGCCCTATTCCGGAGTCTATTTCCAAGTCAGCGGCCAGGGCGCCGACACCTTCCCCTCGCGGTCCCTTTGGGATCGGCGCCTGAGGGTCTCGGACCAGCACCAGGACGTCGAGGTCCACATCTACAACAGCAACGAGTTCGAGGGCGAGCCACTTCGGATTTCCGAGCGCGACGTCCTCCTCCCCGGCTCCAAGGTCCGCTGGCGTTTCCAAGTCGCCCAGTCGCGCGAGATGATCGACGCACAGATCAAGCAGCTTCGCTCGACCTTGTTCTGGAGCTTCTTCGCGCTCGGCATCGGACTCTTGATCCTCGCTGCGCTTCAGACCTTTTACGGTCTCTGGCCGCTGCGCCGAGTCCGGCAGGACGTCGCTGCGATCCGGTCCGGCGCCAAGACCCGCATCACCGAGGACTTCCCGGTCGAGGTCCGGCCGCTGACCGAGGAGATCAACCTGCTTCTCGCCCACAGCGAGGAACAGGCGGAGGAAGCGCGCCGGCACGCGGGCAACCTCGCCCATGCGCTCAAGACGCCGCTGACCGTCATCACCAACGCCGCCACGGCCCATTCTGCGGACCTCGACGAGACGGTCTGCCGCGAGGCGATCGTGATGCGGCGGCAGGTCGATCACCATCTCGCCCGGGCTCGCGCAATCGGCCGCCGTGCCTCCGCGCACGCGCGCGCGATCGTCTGGGAAAGTCTTGAATCGGTTCAGCGGGCCGTCGATCGGCTTTACGAGAACGTCACCGTCGACATCGCCGGCGACAAGAATGCCCAGGTCCGCGTCGAGCGGCAGGACCTCGACGAAATGCTCGGCAACCTCGTCGAAAATGCCGCCAAATATGGCGGCGGGAGAGTGTTCGTGACCGTCGAACCGAACGATTCCACCGTCGACATCCTCGTCGAGGACGACGGCAAGGGGATCCCGCAGGAATTGCGCGACGCGATCTTCCAGCGCGGAGCCCGGCTCGACACCGACAAGCCCGGGACGGGCCTTGGCCTCGCGATCGTCCGGGACGTCGCCGAGATCTACGGCGGCAAGATCACGCTCGAGGAAAGCGAGGACCTCGGCGGCCTGCTTGCGCGGCTAAGGCTTCCGGCGGGCTAGGAAATCGCCCGTTCTCCGGCTAGGCCGCGCCCCGTGACTGCCACCGTCCACGAACTGAAGCCCTCGACCGCTCCGTCGCTCGAACCGCTCATGGCGCTCGTCGCCGAGGACATGCACGGCGTGAACGCCGTCATCCTCGATCGGATGCAGAGCAAGGTCGCGCTGATCCCGGAGCTTGCCGGACACCTGATCGCGGGCGGCGGAAAGCGGATGCGGCCGATGCTGACCCTGGGATGCGCCGCCTTGCTTGGATACAGCGGCACTCGTCATCAGAAGCTCGCGGCCGCCGTCGAGTTCATCCACACCGCGACCCTGCTTCACGACGACGTCGTCGACGGCTCGGGTCTTCGCCGCGGAAAGCGCACCGCCAACCTAATCTGGGGCAATCCCGCGAGCGTTCTTGTCGGCGACTTCCTGTTCAGCCGCGCCTTCGAGCTGATGGTCGAGGACGGCAGCCTTCGCGTTCTGAAGATCCTCAGTCACGCGTCGGCGGTAATCGCCGAGGGCGAGGTCGAGCAGCTGACCACGCAGCGCCGGATCGAGACCGACGAGGATCAGTATCTCAGCATCATTTCCGCCAAGACCGCCGCTCTCTTCGCAGCGGCCTGCCGGATCGCTCCGGTTGTCGCGGAAGCCAGCGACGGCGCCGAAGTCGCGCTCGAGAAGTACGGCCGGTATCTCGGAATTGCTTTCCAGCTCGTCGACGACGCCATCGACTACGGATCGAAGCAGGACGTGATGGGCAAGGGCGTCGGGGACGACTTCCGCGACGGCAAGGTCACGCTCCCGGTCATCCTCGCCTACGCCCGTGGATCGGACGGGGACCGCGCCTTCTGGCGCGCCGCGATGACCGGCGAGCGGACGTCCGACGAAGACCTCGAGCACGCGATCGGTCTCCTTTCGAGCAGCGACGCGCTCTCGGAGACGGTCGAACGCGCGCGGCACTATGGCAGGCGCGCGCTCGATGCCCTGGCGCAATTCCCGAGCGGCAAGGCCAGGACGGCGCTCAGCGAAGCCGTCGAGTTCGCAATCTCCCGAGCCTATTAGGTCGTCGGTTTCGCCACCGGCACCATGAGGTGCGCATAGGGTGTCCCCGCCCACATCACGTAGGGCGCCGAGGTGTCGGGTTTCGGACCTGACGGATAGCCTGCGAGAATGTCCGACGAGCCAACGATCATGATGTGCGGCCCGGTCTTGATCCAATCATTGTCGGCAGTGGGCTGCGTCGCATAGGGATCGGTGTTGCTCCCATCCGTGCCGCCTTCGAGCATGTACATCACGCCAGCCGTGTTCGCCGGCGGATCCTTGTGACCGATCCAGGCTGCGGCCCATTTCGCGGCATTGGCGTCCATGCACATCGGGTCTGGGCCAGGCGTCGTTGGGCTATCGGGCATGCAGGTCCAGCCGTTCTTGCCCTCGCGAATCGTCTTCATGGTCCCGTCCGCCTGGGCCTGAACGATCGTTGCGTCCTTCGAGATCGCATCCGGTCCAGCGGACATGGCGCTCGCGACGGGATCCTTGTGGTCTGCCGAAGCGTCCGTCGCATTGGCCTCGGCCGTTGTCTCGTTGCCCGCGTCCTTGTCGACCGGCCCCTGATTGCAGCCGTAAAGGGCCAGCGACATTCCCGCCGCCAGAAGCGCAAGTCTCGAGTGATTCATGCCTTGTCCTCCTCTCCCAGGGAGGACGCGTCGATTAGCACAAACGGCCATGGCGCGCACGAGCGCTTGATTTAGAGGCGGCGCTGGTTCAACTCGCCCCCGATGACGATCGCGCGCATTACCGAGCTGGACCGCCGCACCACCCAGTCCGGCAAGGCCAACAATGGCCTGTGGCTGCTGGAGTTCGAGCGTCAGAAGCCGCTCCGCCCGGACCCGCTGACGGGCTGGAACGGTTCGGGCGACACCAACACGCAGGTGAAGATCACCTTCAGGACCAGGGACGAGGCGATCGCCTTCTGTGACAAGAAGGGCCTCCAGTACCACCTCATTCCGGCCGCCCCGGTGAAGATGAAGATCCAGGCCTACGCGGACAATTTCCGCTAGCCTGATAGTCCGATCAGGCCCGTCGAACCTCGATTGCCATCGTTCCGGTCGGCGACAGCAGGAGCCGCGCGGTCGACCGGGTTCGCTTTCCGAAGGTGGCCGCCTGGAGCTCGTTGCGGGCAGCATGATGGTCGAACTTGAAGCCCGCACGATCCGCTTCGCTCTTCAGTTGAGCCAAATGCGTCTCGAGGTCCGCGATGCCGTCTTCGGGATCGAAGTTCATCGTCACCGATAGGTCGGGTTGCGGACGTTCCTTGGTCATTACGGCCCTCATCTACATGGATGCCGGCGAGAACAAGCCCCGCCGATTGCGCACTGCAGTTTCACCTCATAGACATTGCGTCGATGTCCGTAACGACCCGCGCTCTAGCCGCCGCAGCCGCGCTGCTCATCTCCACCCCGTCCTTGTCGCAGGCCATCGATCCTGTGGTTCAGAAACGGATCGACCGGATCCTCAAGCGAACGCCGGTGATCGACGGGCACAACGACGTTCCGGAGCAGGTCCGCGAGAACTGGAACATGAGCGTAGAGGGCCTCGCGAGCGGCACCGACAAGCGCCAGCCGCACCCGATGATGACCGACATGGAGCGGCTTCATAAGGGCGGCGTCGGCGGTCAGTTCTGGTCGGTCTATATTGACGCCTCGGTCCACGGAGACGAGGCGATCCGGCAAACGCTGGAGCAGATCGACATCGTGACCCGGATGGTGAAAGCCTATCCGAACGACCTCGAGCTCGCGTCGAGCGCCGACGACTTCGAGCGCATCCACCGGAAAGGCAGGATCGCCTCGGTCATGGGCGTCGAGGGCGGTCACCAGATGGGCGGCTCGATGGCCGCGCTCCGCCAGTTCTACCGGCTCGGCGCGCGCTACATGACGCTGACCCACTTCGCCACCAACGAGTGGGCCGACAGCGCCACCGACGATCCCAAATATGGCGGCCTCAGCCCCTTCGGCATCGAGGTCGTGAAGGAAATGAACCGGATTGGAATGCTGGTCGATCTCGCCCACGTGTCGCCGGACACGATGAAGGACGCGATCGAAACGTCCAAGGCACCGGTCATCTTCAGCCACAGCAATGCACGCGCGCTCGAGGACCATCCGCGTAACGTTCCCGACGACGTTCTTGCGCTTTTGCCGGCGAACGGCGGGGTGGTGATGGTCAACTTCTACACCGGCTACTTGTCCGAGCCGTTCCGTCAGTGGAACGCGACTCGGGCAGCCGAGGAAGCTCGGCTGAAGTCGCTGTTCACCGGCCAGCCGGACAAGCGCAAGGCAGCGATGGATGCGTGGGACGCGGCCAATCCGCCGCCCAAGGCCGGGATCGGAATCATCGCCGACCATATCGAGCATATCGTGAAGGTCGCAGGCTACGACCACGTCGGCCTCGGCGGCGATCTCGACGGCATTCCCTATGATCAGTCGCCCCCGGGAATGAACAGCGTCAGCGGCTATCCTTTGGTGTTCGCCGAGCTGATCCGCCGCGGGTGGAGCGACACGAACATCGGCAAGCTCGCAGGCGGCAACATCCTTCGCGTTCTTCGCCGGGCCGAGCAGGTCTCGGCCTCGATGAAGGAGGTCCCGCCGTCGCTGGCGACCTTGCCTCCCCCGGCGCCCGCGCCCAAATCGGGCGAATGAACCCGCCCCTCAAGGCCGCGATCATCCCGGTCACCCCGCTGCAGCAGAACTGCACCCTCTTGTGGTGCACGAAGACCATGCGTGGCACCTTCACCGACCCGGGCGGAGACCTCGATCGCCTGAAGGCCGCGGCCGCCCAGAATGGAGTCACGATCGAGAAGATCCTGCTGACCCACGGCCATATCGACCATTGCGGTTCGGCCGGCATTCTCGCGCAGGAGCTGGACGTGAAGATCGAAGGCCCGCACGAGGCCGACCGCTTCTGGATCTCGCGCCTCGACGACGACGGCAAGCGCTGGGGAATAACCGGCAAGCCGTTCGAGCCCGACCGCTGGCTCGAGGACGGCGACACGGTCACGGTCGGCGAGCTCAAGTTCGACGTCCGTCATTGCCCCGGTCACACGCCCGGCCACGTTGTCTTCCATCACCCCGAATCCAAGCTGGCGATCGTCGGGGACGTCCTCTTCAAGGGCTCGATCGGCCGCTGGGACTTCCCGATGGGCAATCACCAGCAGCTCATCCAGTCGATCACCGAGCGCCTCTGGCCGATGGGCGGGGAGACGGCCTTCGTTCCCGGCCACGGACCAATGTCGACGTTCGGCCACGAGCGGGCGACCAATCCCTTTGTCGGCGATGCAGCGCTTGCGGCGTGAGCGGAAAGCGCCATAGTCGGTTCGAAACGAGCGCGGTCCAACCGCCTTGCGCTCTCGCTCCATTTCGCTATAGGGGCCGCTGTTCGCGACGATCCGACCGCCGCCGCGGGGCCTCCCCGCCAGGACGAGGCGGAGATCGTCGCAATTTTTATTGCTTTTTGAAGGTGCCGGAATGGCTGTCCCTAAGAGAAAAACCTCGCCCTCCAAGCGGAACATGCGCCGCAGCCACCATGCGCTGAAGGCAACGACGTTCCAGGAATGCCCGAACTGCGGCGAACTCAAGCTGCCTCACAACCTGTGCCAGGCCTGCGGTCACTATAACGGCCGCGAGATCGTTTCGACCGAGGCCTAACGGCGAGTAGGAGGCGCGGGGCTGTCACCAATGGACGCAGGCCCGCGTATCGCGATCGATGCAATGGGAGGTGACACCGGTCCGACGGCAATCGTCGCCGGGGTCGCTCGCGCGCATCGCAAGGACCATTCGCTCCAGTTCGTCCTCTTCGGCGACGAGAAGGTCATTCGCTCGGAGCTGAAGAAGCACGGCGGGATCGAGCGCTTCGTCACCATCTGCCACACTCCGGAATCGATCGCCGCCACGGAAAAGCCGAGCCAGGCAATCCGCCGGGCGAAGACCACCTCCATGGGCGTCGCGATCAGCGCGGTGAAGGACGGGCGGGCCGACGCCGCCGTCTCCGGTGGAAATACCGGCGCACTGATGGCGATGTCGAAGCTCGCGCTTCGGACCATGCCGGGTATAGATCGCCCTGCGCTCGCCGCCCTGCTCCCGACGCTCGGCGAGCAGGACTGCGTGATGCTCGACCTCGGCGCGAACACCGAGTGCGACGCCCAGAACCTCGTCCAGTTCGCGGTCATGGGCGCGGCCTATGCCCGAACCGTGGTCGGAAGTGCGAAGCCGCGGGTGAAGCTGCTCAACATCGGGACCGAAGAGCTGAAGGGCACCGACGAGCTCAAGGCGGCGGCAGCCCTTCTTCGCGAAGCGGATTATCTCCCGCTTCGGTTCGATGGCTTCGTCGAGGGCGACCAGCTGTCGCGCGGCCATGTCGACGTCGTCGTCACCGACGGCTTCTCGGGCAATATCGCCCTGAAGACCGCCGAGGGCACCGCCCGCTTCGTCACCGACCTCCTGCGCCGGGCGTTCAAAAGCTCGCTTCGCTCGAAGGCCGGCTTTGCACTGTCGAAACCGGCGCTAAACCTCCTCAAGCACCATCTCGACCCCAACAATCACAACGGCGCAGTCTTCCTCGGCCTCAACGGCCTGGTGGTGAAAAGCCACGGGGGAGCGAACCCCAAGGGGGTCGCCAACGCCATCGCCGTCGCGGCCAGCATGGTCCGCAACGATATCATCCGGAAGATCGGAGACGATCTCGACAATTTCCGCGCTCATGCGTTCAACGAGGCTGCCCAGTGACCCTTCGTTCCGTTGTTGCTGGTGTCGGCTCCGCTCTTCCGAAGCGCCGCGTCGATAATGAGGAACTTGCCCAAACGGTCGACACCTCCGACCAGTGGATCGTCGAGCGGACGGGGATTCGAAGTCGCTACATCGCGGGCGAAGGCGAAACGACGGCCAGCCTCGCGACCGATGCCGCCCGGGCGGCCCTCGAGAACGCCGGGATCGACGCAAGCGAGATCGGGCTCATCGTGCTCGCGACCGCCACTCCCGACCAGACCTTTCCATCGTCGGCGACGAAGGTCCAGGCGGCGCTCGGAATCAACGACTGCGTGGCCTTCGACGTCCACGCGGTCTGCACGGGCTTTCTTTACGCGGTCAGCGTCGCGGACGCGATGATCCGCGCCGGCACCGCCCGCACCGCGCTCGTGATCGGCGCCGAGACCTTCAGCCGGATCCTCGACTGGGAGGATCGCACGACCTGCGTCCTGTTCGGCGACGGCGCCGGGGCCCTGGTCCTTCGCGGCGAAGAGGGCGAGCGAGGAATCCTCGCAACCAAGCTCCATGCCGACGGGCGGCATAACGACCTTCTGTTCGTGGACGGCGGACCCTCGACGACCGGAACCGTCGGCAAGCTGCGCATGAAGGGCCGCGAAGTCTTCCGTCACGCGGTCGTGAACCTCGCCGACGTTCTCAAGGAAGTCCTGTCAGCCGCGAGCCTCGACGCGGGAGATGTCGACTGGGTCGTTCCGCATCAGGCGAACGCCCGGATTCTCGACGCGACCGCCAAAAAACTGGCCCTTCCGCCCAGCAAGGTTGTCGTCACGGTCGACCGCCATGCCAACACGTCGGCGGCGTCGGTGCCGCTTGCCCTTGACGCGGCCGTGAAGGATGGGCGAATCAAACGTGACGATATTGTCGTGCTTGAGGCCATGGGTGGCGGTTTTACGTGGGGGGCGGCAGTCCTCAGGTATTGAAATTAAATGGAAATCAGTCAACAATGTCGCATTGCCGACAGGACGGGTTTCCGTTACGCAAGTGTAATTGCCGTGGCAGGGGAGCGCGGCAATTTTGAGCGGGAGAAGCAAATGGCCGACCTCGGCATTGCACGGATGAGTGATGAGTCTGAACTGGGCGGGACGTTGACCCGCGCCGACCTCGCGGACGTCGTCCATCACAGGCTTGGCTTGTCCCGTGCCGAATCCGCGCAGCTCGTCGAGCGCGTGCTCCATCACATGTGCCACTCGCTTGCCGAGGGCAAGAATGTGAAGATCTCAGGCTTTGGAAGCTTCATCCTGCGAGACAAGGGCCAGCGCGTCGGACGTAATCCGAAGACGGGTATCGAGGTCGCGATTGCTCCGCGGCGCGTGATGACGTTCCGTGCCAGCCAGATCATGCGCGACAGGATCGCCCGGTAAGCCTTGCGATGGCGACCGGCGAAAAGGCACCCGGCGCCTTCAAGACAATCGGCGAGCTTTCATCGGAGCTCGGCGTTGCTCAACACATCCTGCGTTACTGGGAATCCAAGTTCCCGCAGCTGAGGCCGCTTCAGCGCGCCGGCAACCGCCGCTACTATCGGCCGGCCGATGTCGAGCTGGCGCGAACGATCCACCGGCTTCTGAACGGCGAGGGCTATACGGTTCGCGGTGTCCAGAAGCTGCTTCGCTCGAAGGATCCGGCTCCTTCGAACGACACGGTGAACTCGCAGGCGGCTCCTGCCCTATCCATTGAGACCGGCGGTCCAAAGGTCGATGTCGAGCGTCTGAAGGCCCTTCGCCACCATCTGGCGGCGCTGCTAGAGGACTAGAGGTTCCGCGGCCGGACGAGGCACTCGAGGATGCCTTGCCCTGGAGCGATCCCGCTCCAGCTCTTGGTGTCGAAGCGGATCTCGGCGAGCGCCGCCGTCGGGAATTTCTCGGTCGCTTCATCGAGAAGCTCGCCGGGCCCTGAGAGCTTGACGACAAGGTCCTGAAGCCCCGGATTGTGGCCGACGATCATCAGCCTTTCGACGCTGTCGGGAGCGCTCTTGATCAAGTCGACCAGGGTCTCCGGTTCACCGCCGTAGATGCGAGGCTGGTCCTCGACATCGAACTTGCTTCCGTAGCCGTCTTCGACGCGCTCGATCGTTTGCAGTGCCCGAACCGCCGGGCTCGCGAGCACCAGGTCGGGCTTGATATTCCGCTCGCGAAGCTCCCTGCCGATCGCCTTCGCGGCTTTCCTCCCGCGCGCGTTCAACGGCCGGTCAAAATCCACGAGCGAGGAGTCTCCCCAGTCCGATTTCGCATGGCGGAGCACGTAGAGGATCTTCATTTCACAAGCTCCGGAGCACCGACCGGAACCGGCACTGCGGCCGCGACATGCGCGATCGCCTCGTCGAGCGGGACGCGCCGGATCGGAACGCCCGCCGGGAAAGCCGATAGCAGCCGCGATGGCATTGCTGCCGACAATATTATGAAAGTCCCGCGATCGCCCTCGCGGCGAATGAGCCGGCCGAACGCCTGTGCGAGCCGGGCGCGGACGACCCCATCGTCATAGGCGCTTCCGCCGCCCGCCATTCTTCTCGCCGCGTGAAGAACCGTCGGGCGCGGCCAGGGGACGCGTTCCATCACTGCGAGCCGAAGCGATTCGCCCGGAACGTCGACTCCGTCGCGAAGGGCGTCGGTGCCGAGCAGCGAAGCCCTCGGATCGTCGCGGAAGATGTCGACCAGGGTGCCGGGATCGATCGGATCGACATGCTGAGCGAGCAGCGGCAGCCCCGCCCGCGCGAGCCGGTCGGCGATCCGCGAATGCACCGTCTTCAGCCGCTGGATGGACGTGAACAACCCGAGCGTCCCGCCGCCCGCCGCCTCGATCAACCGGGCATAGGCGCCGGCGAGCCCGGCCATGTCGCCCTGCCTCACGTCGGTCACGATCAGCACTTCCGAGCATTTCTCGTAATCGAACGGGCTGTCCGCCTCGAACTGGTCGACGGTGCAGTCGAGGTGCGCCGCTCCGGTCCTGGCCTCGGCGCGTGCCCAGGACCCGTCCCCTCCGCGTAGCGTCGCGGAAGTCACGAGGACTCCGTGCGCCTGCTTCAGAACCGCGCTCGCCAACGGCTTGGACGGATCGAGCCAGTGCCGGTGGATCGCGACGTCGAATTCGCGGCCTTCGGCGCGCTCGATGGCCAGCCAGTCGACGAATTCCGGGTCCGCCGACCCGCCGATGCGAGCCAGAAGGGCAATCCATGACGACAGGATCTCGCGCCGCCAAGACAGGCCGTTGATCGCGCCTTCGACTCGCGCACGCGCCTGCGAATCCAGCCAGTCCGGAGCATCTTCGAGCACCGCCTCCAGCCGTCGGCCGAGCGCCGCCAGGGGCTTCAGAAGGAGCTCGAGCGTTTCCACCGCCCTAACCGCGGCAGCGACCAGCGCGCCGTCCGGCTCGGCCAATTCGGTCTCCAGCCCGTAACCGGCGTCCTGCGCCTTGGCCCGCGCAAAGACTGTCCCGCGCACCTCGCCCAGCAGGGCCTCGACCGGACCGAACGGCGAGCCTTCGATCACCCGTTGAAGCCAGCCGTCGGAGGGCAGCGCCCGGGCCGCCTCGATCGCGGCGTCGAGCGCTTGCGCGCCCTCGTCGTCGTAGGAGGTGACGTCCATCAGCCGCGCCGCGAGTCCGCGCCGACGGCCGCGCGACTTGCCTTCCGGGCCGACGATCCAGCGCCGCATCTCGATCGAATCCTGCCCGCCGAAGGTCACCGCGAAGGTCGAATCGGCCGCATCGAACAGGTGATGCCCCTCGTCGAACACGATCCGCTGGGGCGAGTCTTCGCGAGCCCTTGCAGCATTGATCATCACCAGTGCGTGGTTGGCGATGACGATATCCGCCTCTCGTCCGGCCCGCTCCGCCTTCTCGATGAAACAGCGGCGGAAATGCGGGCAGCCCGCGTACACGCACTCTCCCCGCCGGTCGGTCAGCGCGGTCGCGCCGGCGCGCCGGAACAGGCTCGGAAGCCACCCCGGAAGGTCGCCGCCGACCATGTCGCCGTCCTTGGAATACGCCGCCCAGCGCCCGACGAGCTGCGCGAGGATCGCCGCTCGGCCGGCAAAGGCCCCCTGGAGAGCGTCCTCGAGGTTGAGCAGGCAAAGGTAATTCTCGCGGCCCTTGCGGATGACGATCCGGCGTGCCCGCTCCTCGGGGTCGGAGAACAGCCGTGGGCCTTCGGCGTCGAGCTGGCGCTGCAGGGCCTTGGTGAAAGTGGAAACCCAGACCGTTCCGCCCGAGGCTTCCGACCACAAGGAGGCCGGCGCGAGATAGGCCAAAGTCTTGCCGATACCGGTTCCAGCCTCCGCGAGCAGCATGTTGGGCGCGTCCTTCTGACGCCGCGGTGCGAATACCGACGTCGAACGCTCCGCCATCGCCGCCTGCCCCGCCCTCGGCTCGGACCGCGATCCGGTAAGCTTGGAAAGGCGGTCGCGGGCGGCCCTTGGATCGACCAGGATCGTGCGCGGCTGTGGGCGGTCGGCGGTCTCCTCCCACTGCTTCAACCGGGAGAAGAGCATTCGCTCGCCGCGCTCGGGCCGCTCGAGCCGCGAATTGATCAGCGGCGCCCAGGCCCAGCCCATTCGAGCGAGCGACTGGTTGGACGTCCATGCGCCTTCGCGTTCCTTCCAGTCCTCGCGTTCGAGAACGTCGAGCAAGGCGGTCGCAATGGTCCGAAGCGATTCCGCCGCTTCGACCTCGGACTTCGGCGGCTCGAGCCCGACCGCGCGGCACATGCCGGCGACCGTCGGGACCGCGAACCTCGCCGGATGCACGAAAGAAAACAGCTCCAGCAGGTCGAGGCCGGACAGTTCGGGATAGCCGAGCCGTTGTCCGACCAGCGGCGCGTTCAGGATGATGTGCGGCGTCTCGGCTGCCCGGGCGATGGCCTCGCCGCGGCTTGCCGCCCGAACCTCTCCCTCGCCATCCAAAAGCCAGGTTCCGGCATGGGTCGCATGGAGCGTTGGGAGGGGGAGCGGACGCACGCGCGGACCTTACGGCAAAGCGGAACGAAAATGGAACGCGAAATCAGCGGCTAAGCACCTTGATCAACATCTTTTTCACTCGCGCGACCAGCTCGGGGGTGCGCTTGCCGAGGAGCCCGCGTGCATTCTCGGGCAGGTGTTCGACCGGGTCGCCGTTATCGCCGAAGATGTAATGGTCAAACATGTTCCGCCATGCTGCAAGTTCGTGAGGCGGAAGGTTCTTCATCGTTATGACCGCGTGATAAAGCGCGTTGATCGGGGTCAGGACGGGCGGCTCGCCCTCTCGCCACCAGAAATTGATGAGCGCCCCCAACTCCTCGAGCGAGTGAACGTTGTGCCACCACATGCTCGGTATGTAGATCGCATCGCCCGGGCCAAGTTCCGCTCGTTGGGCGGCCTTGAGCGCCTCTTCGAACCTCGGGTAGGTCTCAAGGTCGGGATCGTCGACATCGACTAGGCTGATGGGCTGTCCGGCAAGCGTGAACTCGAGCGGCCCGACGTAGAGGTTCTTCAGCTGACCAGGCGGGAACAAGGTAAACCGACGCCGGCCCGCGACGACGCAGGCGAGGTTACGCGACAGGTCCCAATGCGTGGCGGTGTGTGTCCGGTTGCCGAGCCAAAGCGAGATGAGCGTGTCCTGCGCCATGTTCAGCATTGTCACCGGAATGGTCGGAACGAGTCGCGGCAGGTGCTTCCGTATCGGAATTCCGCTGGCGTACATCGAATAAGGCTGGTCGTGTCCCAGCTGTCGCAGCAGCAGATCCAAAAGCTGATCTAGGGTCGCCAGCTTTCGCTCGTAGTTGTAGCCGCTGAAATCCTCATTGTAGCCGAAGTGCCCTTCGATCTCGGGGTGCCCGAACCATACCTCGAACGGCTCGTCCGTGGCGGCTTCGTGAAGCACTTGGGCCAGGGATTCGGGCCCGGCCTTGCCCGCTCGGACGATCGGCCAGTCGGAAACCAGGCCGCGGAATATTGCCGGCTCGCCCTTGGCGGCGATCTCGCGCTCGAAGCGCTCCCGATCCATCGGCCCATATTCGGCGATCGGCTGCATCTCGCTCGGCTAGCAGCGCAGCCGTCCGTTCGCTAGGAGCGCGGTCAAATGACCGAACCTGTCGATCTCCGCTCTGCCGCATCAGCCTCGAAGGCCTGGCCATATGAAGAAGCGAGAAAGCTTCTGAAGCGCTGGCCGGACGGAAAGCCGAACGGAGAG
>JBKPKZ010000021.1:0-15303 GCA_046731355.1 Pseudomonadota bacterium
AGACACTCGAGAGCGTGGCCTCGATCTGCGGGGCGCGGGCGAGGATTGCGTCGATATCCGCGTCCGGAAGCTCGAGGCGGAAGTCATGGATGTAGCCGATCGTTCCATTAGGACCGACTTGGGACGGCATTTCCTCGAGAACCCGGAAGCCGAAGTTCTCGAGCACCGGAACGGCGTCGGACAGCGGAATCAGGCCGCCACGGCGATAGGTCTTGATACGAAGCTGTCCTGGTTCGTCCGTTGAACGGCGGAACAGGCGGACTCCCCGGTCGTCGGGTCCGCTCAGCGACGCGAGTCGCATGATGTCCTCGGCGCCCTCGTCAGGTCGCGTTCGGGTCCGGTAGCTGTCCGAAAACTCACCAGCGTAAGTGAGCGTCAGCCTCGTCGCGCGCGGCGCGCCGACACGCTCGATCAGCGTTTCCTCGACCGCCGGCGCCCAGCCTCGAACCATCTCGTTGAGCCGCTCGTCGAGGATCCTCGAGTCCGGCGTCGGAGCGTCATTGTCGATATATTGCGTGTAGCGGATGAGCGCGAGATCGCCCTCGCCGGTCTCGGATGACCAGCTCGTGATCTTCCGCCCGACCACGGTCTCCATCATCGCGCCGATGGCCTCGCGGCGCTGGGTGTTCAGATCCTCCTTCGGCAGCCAGACGAAGGTGAACAGCTGTCCCTTCAGAATGCTTCGGACCAGGAGCAGCGCCGGTCGCGGCCGGTCGGCAAGCGACATCGCCATCATCACCAGGTCGCGGAGCGATTCCCAGTCGACGCTGACCAAGAGGTCGCGCGGAAGCGATGAAACGGCGTGGCGAAGCGCCTTGCCGCTATGTCCCTTCGGGTCGAACCCGAAATCCTTGTCGAGCTGCTCGAGCCGGGTACGAAGAAGCGGCACTTCTTCGGCCGGCCAGGTCAGCGCCTGACTGGTCCAGAGGCCCGCGTGCACTCCAATTCCGGCGACCTTGCCCTTCTCGAGGATCGGAACCACGACGAGGTCCAGCGGGACACGCCGATGAACGCTCGACTTGCGCTCGGCCTTGGCCATCAACGGAACATCGCCGCCGTTTTCGAAATAGCGCATCGCGCCGAGCGCGCCGCCTTCGTCCGTTGGAAGGCCGGGAATGCTGAAAATGCCGAGCGTGTCGGTCGGCTGACCAGTCGCGCGCTCGACTTCGAATCCGAGCAGGGTCATCGCGCCGTCGGCAAACCACTCGAGAAGTGCGCGGCCCTCGGGATCCTCGATGCCGGCGGCGTCCTCACGCATCTTCGCCTGCAGTTTGGGCCAGTCGCGCACCGCCGCGCGCACGTCGGTCAGGACCGTTCGGAGGTCGTCAACCAGCTCCTTTCGTCCACGGGCGTGGGCGCGCTCGAGTTCGATGAACATCATCGACTCGCGCCGATCCTTGTCGCCGCACAGAGGCTCGACGCTCAAGAGTTTGCCGTTCTTGTCTCGCTCGACGCAGACGACCGGATGAAGCAGGCGGTGGATGGTCAGCTGGTGCCGTGCAATCGCGTTGGCGACCGAGTCGACGAGGAACGGCATGTCGTCGTTGACGATGGCAATGCGCATCCGCCGCCGGCCGGCCTCGCCGCCGGTGGATTCGATCGCGATTGCGACCTCGCCCTTCTTCCGCTGGGCGCCCACCGAAGCCAGGAATTCCGCCGCTTCCTGCTCGGTCGCGGCCGTCAGGCCCTCTGTTTCCTCGGGTAGCGCGTTTCGCGTCAGCGCCTTGCGGATGGACGAAACGAGTGGCCTCGCGAGGCGCATATGGGCAGTCATGAGATCGATTGGCTCCGCAGAAGTGCGATGCCCGCGGCCTATAGCGCCGCCGTTTGAAGGGGGACAACCCCGACTAGGCCTGATCCCGACCTAAGGTTGGAAAATCAGAGGCCCGCGCGGCGGATGGCTTTCTCGACCATCGCCTCGTCGTCGACCAACGCGACCGCTTCAACACCGCCATCGACACGGCGGCGCGCGAGAACCAATGCGAATTCCGAGTCTCCCGCGACGGTCTCGAGTGCGATCGGCGCTGCCGCGCGAAGCTTGGCCTTCGCAGTTTCCGACTTGGTGTCGGTTTTCGGCTCCGGCCGCTTGGCTTGGCGCTCTGCGGCCACGAGCGCCTTAAGGCCCCCGGCCTGGTTCTCGATGAAGTTCAGGAACGCGCCCTGCTCGACATTCTGCCGGCGGGCGTAGGAGAGAGCTGCTGCAAACTCTGTCAGACGAGCCTTGTCGTAATCGACTCCGAAGACGAGCTTCGCGATCGGTGTCATCGGGGCACGGGCCTGAGCCTTCATGCCCGATTCGTCCAGCAGTTCTGCATAATCCCGCGGCTCGCTCTCCGCGGCCAGCGCGAAGTCGTAGGCCTGCGACAAAGCGCGATAGAGGGCGGAGCGGCTTCGGCCGTCGGCCGCCTTCACTGCATCGGCCGTCTCGCGAGCGGCCCACAGGCGATCGGCAAGGCCGGCATTCTCGTCGAGAATGATCTCCGGCATTGGCTCGTCGGAGTCCGGATCGTGAAGCGGACCGTCTTCCCACGCAAAGTGCGTTTTCTGACCGACCTCGCCGATCGGGGCCGCGGGTTCGAAGTCGACCGGCGCTTCGGGCGCCAGTGGCTCGTCGAGAACCAGCTCGTCATCCCCTTCGACGGGCACTTCCAGGAGAAGCTCGTCGTCGTCCGACGGTTCAGCGTCTTGAGGCGGCAGTGCCGCGGCGATCGGCCGCTGCTCGTTGGAAGCTTGAGACTGCTTCCAATTGATGACCCCGTAGATGAAATCGATCGTGTCGCCGTCCGACGAGAACGGCATCAGGATGCCGCGATAAGAGATCGGATTTCCGAGCTGGTTCACGAACTCGGCCTCGAAACCGATCGGAGCACGATTCGCGATAATCTGGAGATAGTGGTCCGTCAGCCGCGACAGGAGCGAACGGCTCGGCACTTCCTCGATGCTCTTGATGCCCTCATCAAGGCCGCATTCGGTACGGATTGCGCTACCGATGTAAGGCGTTGCAGGATTGTCCCGGCCGGCCGTGAAGTCGAGGAGGACGCTGTTTTCGGCGAAGTCGCTGACTTCGCCCGGCTCGAGGTCCTCGATGGAGGGATAGTCGCGGCCGTTCAACAGCGAGACCCAGTAATTGTATGCGCGGACATGCATCCGCCGCTCGTCCGACCCGATCTCCATGCCGGCCTGCCCGGACGAAGAACCGTCGGACGCCGACTCAAAGTCGAAGTCGCTCGGATGTTCGCGATAACTGTCCATGCCCTTGGGCCTACTCCCCTCAGTTCGGCAACACGGAAAATGCGTGGGAAGCTTGAAGAAACCGTTAACCCTATCTGTTCAGGTAACGGCCTTGCGCTTCGGGGTTGCCGCGTTCGGAAGGCGCTGTTAGGGCGAGCGCCGCTTCCGGGCCGCATTCGGCCTTCGGGACGGAATGCCGCTTTAGCTCAGCTGGTAGAGCACATCATTCGTAATGATGGGGTCGTGGGTTCGAGTCCCTCAAGCGGCACCACCTATTTTCTAACCGGGCTACCACCAGGTCGCGTACAGCGCGATCAGGATCAAGATGACGCCGACACCGGCGGCATTGAACACCGTCGGCGTACGGAAGGTCACGCCCTCCATGGTTACCCGGTTCGCATCGCCGCGACCGCGGAAGGACAGCGAGATCGCCGCCGCAAGGCCCAGGCTGATCAGGAAGACCAGGCCCATCCGGTTCATGAACGGGAAGTCCGGCATCACGGTCTTGAACAGATAGGAAAGGACGACCGAGGCGATGGCGGCGGCAATCGCTCCGGCTTCCGTTGCCTTTTTCCAGAACAGGCCCAGCAGGAAAATCACCGTGATCCCCGGGGTGAAGAAGCCGGAGAATTCCTGGATGAACTGGAACGCCTGGTCCGACTTGCCGAGCAGCGGCCGGGCGCAGAGCAGCGCGATGACGACCGCGGCGGCGGCAACGAGGCGTCCGACGAATACCAAATGCTTTTCGCGCGAGACGCTGTCCTGCTGATTGTCCTCGGCTCGCGTGCGCATCCCGCGGCCCTTGGCATAGAGGTCGAGCGTGAAGATGGTCGCAATCGAATTAATCTTGCTGGCTGTGGAGGCGATGATCGCGGCAATCAGCGCTGCGAAGACCAGGCCGAGCAACCCGGAAGGAAGCAGACGCATCATCGTCGGATAGGCTTCGTCCGGCTTGGCAATGGCCGGCGCCAAAACGACCGCCGCGATTCCCGGAAGGACTACGATGACCGGCATTAGCAGCTTCAGGTAGGCGGCGAACACCACGCCCTTCTGAGCCTCGCCGATGTTCTTTGCAGCGAGCGCGCGTTGGATGATGTACTGGTTGAAACCCCAGTAGCTGAGGTTCGCAATCCACATTCCGCCGACCAGCACGGCGATGCCGGGCAAGTCCTTGAAGTGCGGATTGGATGGATCGAGGATCATGTCGAAATGGTCGGGAACCCGCTCGGTCAGCGCGGAGAAACCGGCCATGACGCCGTGTCCGCCACCAACCTGGTCCAGCGCGAGGTAAGAGACGATGAGGCCGCCCATGACCAGCAGGGTCACCTGCACGATGTCGGTCAGGGCAATGGCCTTGAGCCCGCCGTAAAGTTGGTAGAGCAGCGCGAAGCCACCTAGCGCGATGAGCGCTGCGTCCTGGTTCACGCCCGCGACCTTGTTCACCGCGATCGAGCCGAGCCAGACGATCGAGGTCAGGTTCACGAAGACGTAGAGCGCAAGCCAGAAAACCGCCATGATCACTGGAAGCACTCGCCCGTACCTCTGTTCGAGGAACTGCGGCATCGTGTAGATCTTGTTGGCGAGGAAGATCGGCAGGAAGAACTTACCGACGATCAGGAGCGTCAGCGCCGCCATCCATTCATAGGACGCGATCGCGAGCCCGATGGCATAGCCCGAGCCCGACATGCCCACGATCTGCTCGGCAGAGATATTCGCGGCGATGAGCGAGGCGCCAATCGCCCACCAGGGAAGGTTCTTCGACGCCAGGAAATAGTCGGACGTGTCCTTCGCGTGGCCTGTTTTCTCACGCGCTACGTACTGGGCAAGCGTAAAGATGCCGACGGCGTAAAGAACGATGACGACGATATCGATGGTCGCAAGCTGCACGTCACTACCCTCCCCGGCGTTACGCTCGGCAAATGCTGAAAGCCTGTTGGCGGACGGTCAAGGCCGATCCTCAAGAACGAGGGTCCCGGCGAGCGTGGAACCGCTCGTCGCCTTGATTGTCCCGCGCGGGTTGGGACGCGCGACACGAACGAGCGCGGAGCCGATGCCGGCCTCGACCGGAACGTCGCGATCACCAACAATGGCGAAGTCACCGTTCGCTTCGAATTGGGCGGTGCCGTTGAATGTGCTGATCGTGCGGCCTTGGTTGTCGACAATATGTACGCGAGCGAAAATCAGATCGTCGGCGGCGGCCGGGATGCCGGCGGCGTCGAGAATCACGGTTGCGGCAACCGGCTTGCCCGGAGTTTCCACCCGATCGGTGGCGACAAGAACCCCGCCGATATACGCGTTTGCCTGGAGAAGACCGGGCTCGAAGTGCCCAACGTCGAACTCGAACGGCGGGTGGACGAGTCTGTCGGACAATTTGTCGCGAACAGGCTTCCGGCGGCCAAGACTTCTCCCATTCAGGATAAGCTCGACCTCGTCGGCATTGCTGAACAGGCGCACGCTGGTGCTCGACTGCTGGGTCCAGTAGCTGGCGATCTTCACCATCGCGCCGCTCTCGAACAGCGGTGACTTTTCGGACGCGTCGCGCTGGCTGCGGAAGAACCAGTAGGAGAACTTCGGCAACCGCTCGAGGCTCATCACTCCTGACAGTTCAAGGTCGGGCGCATAGCCACGATTATAGTCGAACATATCCCAGTAGCCGTCAGCGAACGCCGGGGTTCGAAAGTTGTCATTATGCGCTTCCTGGATATTCAAAGCCTGCTGCAGAAGCCGCTTTTCGCCTGAGCCCAGCGACTGGCGCGAGGTCCGTTCCTCTTCCTTGAGGTTGGCCCAGGCGGCCTGGTTCAGCCCGGCATTCTGCGCATAATATTCCCAGTCGCCATATTCGGACACGATGTAGGGCCGGCCGGGCGCTTCATAATGCTGAAGCCGGTGCTGCCGTGCCTGAAGGTAGATGTCGTAGCCGTCGTTCTGCCACCCCGCCGACCAGGCCTGGTCGCCCGGATATTCCTCGTGCACCACGGCATTGAGCTGCTGAACAAATTCTTTCGGCATCCGGGACTCGTTCAGCGAGCATTCCCAGGCGATGACGCTCGGGTGATTGCGGTCGCGGCGGATCATGTCGCGGCAGGTCCGCAGAACCTGGGCCTGGAAGCGCGGATCGGGATTGTAGAATTGCCAGCCGGGAATGGAGTCGAGCAGGACCAGGCCAAGCTGGTCTGCCGCGGCCATGAAGGCAGGTGAATGGGGATAATGCGATAGGCGGACGTAGTCGAAGCCTGCTTCCTTGATCCGCTTGGCGTCGCGGTAGTCCGCCTGCGGCGAAAGGGCATAGCCGACATAAGGATATTCCTGATGCCGGTTGACCCCGCGCAGGAACATCTTTTTGCCGTTGATGACGAAGCGGTCGCCTTCGATACCGATGCGGCGGATGCCAATGCGCGTCTCCGTCGTGTCGGCTGATAGCTCGGAGCGCGAAACAGTCGTCACGAGGCGGTAGAGATTGGGTGACCTTGGCGACCAGAGCTTCGGAGTCGCGACCGCCAGATCGCTCACGAAGCGCCGGGTTGCTCCGGCTTCGACACGCTCCATCCGAGTGTCGGAAGCGACTTCGCGTTCACCGTCCAGAAGCCGCTGGGTTACCGCCACCAGCACCCATTGAGGCAATGCGTTGCGGACATCGGCAGTGACGTGCACGACCGCGCGATCTTTTGTGACTTCCGGATAGGTGACGAACAGTCCGCCTCCGGCGGTCTTTCCTTCGAGCATCTCATCGGTGAGATGGACTGCCGATTTCACGATCAGGCGAGCGCTTCGATAGAGCCCGCCGTACATGTTGAAATCGAGATCCTTGAGGGGCTTTGGACCCGTGATCGGATTGTCGCGATTGTCAAGGCGCACCAGGAGCTCGTTCGAGCCAGCTTTGAGATGCCGCGTTAGGTCGATCGTGAATGGCAGATAGCCGCCGAGGTGCTGAGCGACCTTTGTCCCGTTCAGCCACACCGTCGCGACGTTCATCGCGCCCTCGAAGCGAAGCAAGACGATTCTTTCACGCAAGTTGGCCGGTGCGTCGAAGCGCTTCGAATAAAAGACGATTCCCTGCCACTGGTCATTGACGACACGAGGTTCGATCCGGGCAGTGTGCGGCAGGCTCACCGTCACCCACTTGGAATCGACGGGCGGGCGATCGGGCGCAGACCCGTCAATTCGCGCAAACCTCCAGCCGTCGTCGAAAGGCTGCTCCGCCGCCCGTGCGGGCGCAACGAAGGCAAGCATGGCGAACAAAGCCAGCCGGAGTTTCATCGCCCTCGTTCAGGCGGCTTCGAGGCGCCCAGATAGTCGCGCTTGAACCATTCGAACGCGGGGAGTGCCTCGTGGCCGCGCTGGTCGAAGAAGGTCGCATTGTCCCAGCCCGAACCCGTGCCCCAGCGGGTCTTGCAGCTGCTCGCGACCCAGGCCGGTTCCCAGTAGACGACCCCGCTGCCACCGTTCGCGACCGTGAGCTTGGTAAGGTCGACGAGATAATCGAGCTGGCCCCTGGGCGTTGCCGGGTAGACCGGAATCAACGTGTCGGGACCAAGCAGATTGCCGGATGAATCCGCATTCTCGTTGGTGAACGGATAGGCTGTCTCGACGACGATCACGTCCTTGCCGAACCGCTGCTTCACCTTGGCGATCACCCGGCCGAGGCCGGCGAGATCCATTGACGACCATTTGCGGTAATAACTGATGCCGATGATGTCGTAGCTCTCGATCCCCGCCTTCTGAGCCGCCTCGAACCAAGGCTCGACATTCTCAGGCTGAGCGATGTGAAGCATCACTCGCGGCTTGATCGTAGACTTAGCGCCTGCATCGCGCACCGCCTTGATACCGGCGTTGAACAGCATCGCGTTGCGAGTCCAGTTGATCGGCTCGCCCTTCTTGCTGCCCGCCAACTCCGAATTGGTCTCGTTCCCGACCTGAACCATTTCCGGCATCAGGCCAGCGCGATTGAGCTCGGTGAGGACGGCGCGAGTGTAGTCGTACAGCGCCTTCGCCTGCCGCTCGTTCGTCAGCCCGACCCAGGCCTTGGGAATGATCTGCTTCTCACCGTCGGCCCAATCGTCGGAATAATGGAAATCGAGCAGCACCTGCATGCCGGCCGCCTTCGACCGGGCGATCGTCTTCTTCACGTCGGCGAGATTGCTGTAACGAGTCCAGGTCGCGTCGTTCCAGATCCGGACCCGAACGAGGTTGGCGCCTTCGGCCGCGAACAGCTTGAACGGGTCGACTTTCTTACCGTCCTTACGGAAGACCGCGCCGCAATCCTCAACCTCATTCACGTAGGAGAGGTCGGCGCCGAGATAGAGCTTCGGCACCTCGGCGTGCACGCCTCCGAGCGCAGTCGCCAGCAGAAGAAACGCACCTGGAACGCGGGCCTTCATCGCGACCTCCTCAGGTCATTTGGGCGGAAGCAGAAACTGGAGCGGAATTTCGACCCTCGAGGCCCAGCTGACTTCGTTGTGGGCCTGTCCCGGGAAGTTGCGGCTGATCCAGTTCAAGTCCCTGCGATAACCGCGGCGCTCGACAACTGTATCGATCCGATTCTGATATCGCGCGTAGGCCGAGTCCAAAGTCTCACTGCCATGGTCGAAGTAGAGCCTGTGGGACTTTGGGTCCGGCAGCGCAGGCGCGAGGTAGCGCTCGAACGCCGAGGACACGACCTCATATTCCTCATCGCTGATCGCCTTGTGACCTTCGGTGGGAAGGAACAGCGGCCAGTGGGTCGACATCATGCCGGCTGCTCCGAACACCTTTGGATATTCGTCGATCGCATAGAGCGAGATGAGTGCACCCATCGACGAGCCCATGATGGCCGTATTGGCGCGGTTGGACTTCACGTGGAAGCGCTTATCGATGACGGGCTTCAGCTCGTCGACGATGAACTTGAGGTAGCCGTCGGACAGCGGGTCGCCGCCGTAGAGGCCGCGCACGCGATCCATATATTGCGGCGGCAGATGCTCGAAAGCTTTCGAGGGGACATATTCGCGTAGCCGCTTCGGAGTGTTCCAGATGCCAACGACGATGGTCGGCCGCACCTTCTTCTCGCGGATCAGGCGATCGAGAGTCTCGTCGATCCGCCATTCCATGCCGTAACCGGCGGTGGACGTGTCGAAGAGGTTCTGGCCGTCGTGCATGTAGAGCACTGCATATTTCGGTCCGCTTGGCTTGTATCCGGTCGGCAGCCAGACAACGACCTTGCGCGGATCTGTGAACTTCGACTGGACCACGCCGAGGTCGACGATGGTTCCGGAACTGACCTTCTGTGCTTCGGCAGGGGTCACGGCCAACAATAAGGCAAGCGCTAGAAGCAGCCGAAGCATCAGCGGATCGGAACGAAGCGAATTGCGGCGCCACCGCCCGGAGCGAGGCGCAACGCCAGCCGATCCTTCGACGTGAACGTCTTCTGCTCGATCGCGATCGAGCGCGGATTGGTTCGATAGTCCGCATCGTCGCCGTCGCGATAGATTTCGGCGCGATAGCGGCGCCCCGGCTGAAGGAAGCCCAGCGCGACATCGAAGCGGCGCTCCTGCTCGTCTCCGACCGCGCCGACGAACCACAGGTCCGAACCACGCGCCTTGCGAGCGAACACCGCAAGGTCACCGACTTCGCCCGCAAGCATTCGCGTGTCGTCCCAGTCGACCGCGACGTCCTTGATGAACTTGAAGGCCTGCGGATTGGCTTCGTAATTCTCGATCAGGTCCGGAGCCATTTGGATAGGCGAATAGATCACGACATAGAGCGCGAGCTGCTTCGCAAGCGTCGACAGGATTTGGGTGTTGTTCTTGCCAGTCAGGCTAAGAACGCCCGGAGTAAAGTCCATCGGACCGCCGATCAGGCGCGTGAACACCAGGTTCGCCTCATGCTCCGGCGGATTCTTGGGCTCGCCCCAGGCGTTGTACTCCATGCCGCGCTGACCTTCGCGAGCGACCCAGTTCGGGTAGGTGCGGCGGAGGCCCGTGTCCTTGACCGGCTCGTGCGGATTGACCGCGATTTGCCGTTTCGCAGCTTCCGTGACGACCTTCAGATGGTGGTTCACCATCACCTGGCCCTCGTGCCACTCGAAGTGGATCTTGCCGTCGGCCCCCAATGCCTGAATGCCGCCGGCATCGGCGACATAACCCGTCTTCACGGCGTGGATTCCGAGCCGCTGGTAGAGATCGAGCGCCGGTTCGAGCTGCTTTTCATAATTGGCGATATTCCCCGCCGTCTCGTGATGGCCGATCAGACCGACGCCCTTGGACTTGGCGTAACGGGAAAGCTCCTCGATATTGAAATCGGGATAGGGCTCGGTGAAGCTGAACGCGTCTCCCTGACCGAACCAGTCGCTGTCCCAACCCTTGTTCCAGCCTTCGACCAATACTCCGCCGAATCCGTTCCTGGCGGCGAAGTCGATCATGCGCTTGGTGTATTCGGTCGTGGCTCCATGCTTCGGACCGGAATTCCACGTCTTCCTGTCGAGGTGCATGTCCCACCAGATGCCGACATATTTCATCGGCTTGAACCAGCTCACGTCGCCGAGCTTGTTCGGCTCGTTGAGGTTCAGGATGATCTGCGCCGAGCGGTAGAGCGACGGCGCGTCGGGTGCGATCATGATGACCCGCCACGGCGTCGTGAACGGCGTTTCGCGGCTGACCTTCGGGCCGGTCGACGACGGCGTCAGAACCGCCTTCAGAGTGCGCCCTCCGACCCGGCGAAGGTTCATCGCCGAATAATCGACCAGCGCCGCCTCGTGGAACGACAGGTGAAGCCCGCTGGCGGTCCGGACGGTCAACGGTGTCTGCGCCGTTCCAATCTCTTCGATGGGCGTTCGGTTGTAGACATATTCCTCGCGGTTCCACTCGTACGCCGGATCCCACCAGGCCTCGCCCGGATCGGCGACGGTGAACTCGGTCAGCTCGTCCGCGATGTTCGCGTGGCCGAGCTTCGCCTGCTTCGGAAGCTCATAACGGAAGCCTATGCCGTCGTCGTAGACCCGGAACACGACGGTCATCCGCCGCTTGTCCCAGTTCTTCTCGTCGAAGCTGACCGTCAGTTCATTGTAGCGGTTGCGGATCGTCCGATACTCGCCCCAAGGTTGCTCCCAGGTCTCGTCGAAACTGCGCGTCGATTGTCCTGCAAACGCGAAGTTGCGCAGCATTTCCGGCGCATCGGTGAAGAGAAAGCCGAGACGGCTCTCGGAAATGACCGGCTTGCCCTCGCGGCTTACCTTGTAGCCGGCACGCCCCTCGGGACTGAGCGTCACCTCGACCTTCAGAGTGCCCGACGGCGAGCTCACGCTTGCGACGCTTTGTGATCCCGCGGCGGCCTGGGCCACGTCCTGGGCGGCCGCGGGCACAGTGACAAGGCAAAGCACCAACGCGGCAAATACGCGAAACAAAGTCATGTGATCTCCTCGACCACCGCCGAGTAAGCACCAAGAACGTCGTCGTCGAGGTCGCCGGTGGCCGCAATCGCCAGTCCGAGCGGATTGTGATTGGCGGCCCGGTCCGAAAGGTTGAACGTGCAGCGGATCCGCGATCCGTTCACGGTGCGTTCGAAGACCAGAAGTTGCTCGTCCGCGCGCAGGACCGTCATCGATCCGTGGTGAAGCGCCGGGTGCGTTTTGCGCATCGTCAGGCAATCGCGGGTGAACTGGAGGAGGGAGTTTTCGCTGCTCGCCTGGCGATTCACCGCCAGCTCGCGATGGCTCCTGCCGACCGGCAGCCATGGTTCCACGCTCGAGAATCCAAGCTGCGCCGCATCCGACTGCCATGGCATCGGCGTACGCGCGCCGTCGCGGCTGAGCGTAAGCGGCCAGTTGGCGATGGCTTCCGGGTCCTGCAGCCGGTCGAACGGAACCTCGACCTGCGGCAAACCGAGCTCCTCGCCCTGGTAGAGGATGATCGACCCGCGAAGAGTCGCGAGCAGAAGCATCTTCGTCCGCGCAAGGCGCTCCCAATGTTCGTCCGGTGCCCAGCGCGAGATCGCGCGCGGAGCGTCATGGTTTTCGAATGCCCAGGTCGGCCAACCCGCGCTTTCCGGCCAATCCTGAGCGACCCGGACGACCAGCTCCGGAGTCAACTTTTCCGCATAGAGAAAGTCGAAGCCATAGGCGCTGTTGAGCCGCTCATTCCCTTGCGTGAACGCGCGCATTTCGGACAAGGCATGATCGCCGCCCACCTCGGCCAGAGTGAAACGGTCGCCGTAGCTGTCGGTCACTTCGCGAAGCCGCTCGAGGAACTTCACGATGTCGGGGTGCGACTGGTTGTAGATGTGTTGCTGGAAATCGAACGGCCGGGTGCGCTTTCCACCATCCGGTGCTGGCGGATTATCGCGCAGCTGCGGGTCGTGCATTGCGAAGTTAATCGCATCGATCCGGAAGCCGTCGACACCGCGATCCAGCCAGAATCGTGCCACGTCCAGGAGCGCGTCCTGGACCGCGCGATTGTGCAGGTTGAGGTCCGGCTGATCGCACAGGAAGTTGTGCAGATAATATTGGCCACGCCGCGCATCCCAGGTCCAAGCGGGACCGCCGAACACCGACTGCCAGTTGCTCGGCGGCGAGCCGTCCGGCTTTGCATCGGCCCAGACGTACCAGTCGGATTTCGAACCATCGCGGGCGGAGCGGCTTTCCTGAAACCACGCGTGCTGGTCGGACGTGTGCGAATAGACCTGGTCGATGATGACCTTCAGCCCGAGCGCATGTGCGCGCTTAACCAGCGCATCGAAATCCCCGAGCGTTCCGAACACGGGATCGACACCTCGATAATCCGCGACGTCGTAGCCAAAGTCGCGCATCGGCGAGGTGAAAAAGGGAGACAGCCAAATCCCGTCGACACCGAGATCGCGGACGTAGTCGAGCTTCGCGGTGATTCCCGGAAGATCGCCGATTCCGTCGCCGTTCGAGTCCGCGAAGCTGCGTGGATAGATTTGGTAGATCGCCGCGCCTCGCCACCAGGGCCGCGGCGTTGCAACGGCCGGTCGGGCACGCGCTTCGTCAGCGAGCATTACACACCGCATAACCGAGCGCTGGAAGACTGATGCGAACGGTACCCGGAGCGGACGCGCTTGCCGCGCAGGTTCCTGCGAGCGTTTCGAAGTTCGTCGAGCTGGCCTCGATCGCGACATTCTGTTCGACGGGGTCCGTTGACGTATTGAACAGCAGCAGGATCTCCCGCCCGGTCGCCGGATCGAAGCGCGAGACCGCGAACAGTCCCGGCTTGTCCTGCGCGTAGCGCACGACCTGCCGGCCGCGGGTCAAGGCAGCATTGCTCGTGCGAATTCCGGCAAGCCTCGCAATCTCCCGGTAAAGCGGGTGACTGTTATCGAAGTTCGACTGCGCGGTGGTCGCCTCGGTTCCGAGCAATTTGTCTTCATTGTAGGTCGCGACCTTGGACGCGAACATGTCCTGACGCGCGTCCTGGTCGCCGCCCTTGCCGACGAACCCCTGCTCGTCGCCCGAATAGATTGTCGGAACGCCGCGCAACGTCAGCATCATTGCGTGGCCGAGCATATCGCGCTTCAGCAGCTCGGCATTGTCACCCTTGAACCCGAACATCTTGAGCAATGCCGGGAACCGACCGGCGTCGTGGTTGCCGAGAAAGGTCGGATTGCGGCGCGCTCCGTCAGCGCCCCCCTCGTAGAGGGGATCGGCTCGAAACAGCTTGGCGAGCTCGTCCGTTCCAGCCTTGCCCGCGACCGTGTCCACGACCGCTCGCGCGAACGAGAAGTCGAGGATGTTCGGAAGCTTGTCGACGCGCGTGTTCACGGCTGTATGTGCCGGGTCCATCTCGCTCGTCGCCACTTCGCCGAAGATATGGAAGTTCGGAATGCCGCGCGCCTTCGCGCGCGCGAGCATGGCGGGAACGAACTTCTGCCAGAATTCGGGATTGACGTGCTGGGCAGTGTCGATGCGGAAACCGTCGACACCGTATTTGTCGATCCACGCACCGTAGATCTCGATCATTCCTTCGATGACGCGCGGGTGCTCGGTGTAGATATCGTCGAGCCCGAAGAAGTCGCCCATGGTGCTGGACTCGCCCCTGAAGGTCGAGTTGCCGCGGTTGTGATAGTAGATCGGATCGTTCAGCCACGCCGGGACCTTCACGTTCCGCTCGGCCGCCGGAATACTGACCGTATAGGCGTAATTCGGGTCCTTCAACGCGTCGAAATTGGTACCATCGAAGCCGGGATTGATCGGGGTCCCGCTCACTCCGCCGCGGCGCTGATAGGGATAATCGGCGATGCTCCGATACGGGCAATCGACCCCGCTCCTGCATCCCTCAAGCTGGATGACGTCGGCCGTGTGATTGGCGACGATGTCCATGTAGAATTTCATGCCCCGAGCGTGGACGGCGTCCACCAGCGCCTTGAAATCGGCATTGGTGCCGAGGTGTGAATCGACCTTGGTGAAATCCGTTATCCAGTAACCGTGATAGCCGGCGCTCTCCTGGCCGGGCGCGCCCTGCACGGCCTTGTTCTGGAACACCGGCGCGACCCAGACGGCCGTCGCTCCGAGGCCCTGGATGTAGTCGAGCCGCTTCATCAGGCCCTTGAGGTCGCCGCCGTGGAAGAAGCCCTTGTGCGTCGCGTCGAGACCGGTCTGCAGACGGTCGCCTTTGATTCCACCCTTGTCGTTCGACGTGTCGCCGTTCTCGAACCGATCAGGAAGAAGGAAGTAGATGACCTCATCCTCCGGAAGGCGAGCACGATAGTCCGGCGCCACCGATTGGGCGGAGGTCAACAAGGCAAGAGCCGCAACAATACTCATTACGCGTGGGCCATTTCCTGTTTCATGGGAGCAAATTTGGCGACGAAGGCGCCGTGATCCGGCATCCGCCTGACCTGTTCCAGGTGCGCGCGCTCAAGTCCCTCGAGGAACTCCTTGAGCCGCGGCTCCGGCAGCTGGTCCGCGATTGGGTGATAGGTTTCCGGAATGATGTCTTGCCCGATCATCACCTGGATCCATGCTCGCGTGTCGAACAGCTCGTCAAAGCTCGGAACGACACGCCCCGTCGAGCGAAACAGGTCGATCTTGTGCTGCAGGGCTTCCGGAACCTGCATTTCCCGAAGCCCGTCCCAGAACGCGTCGCCCTC
>JBKPKZ010000022.1:0-3248 GCA_046731355.1 Pseudomonadota bacterium
TGGAACGGGTACAACTATGAGGACTCGATTCTGATCTCCGAGCGGATCGTGAAGGACGACGTCTTCACCTCGATCCACATCGAGGAGTTCGAGGTCATGGCCCGCGACACCAAGCTCGGGCCGGAAGACATCACCCGCGACATTCCGAACGTCGGCGAGGAAGCGCTTCGCAACCTCGACGAGGCCGGAATCGTCTACATCGGCGCTGAGGTCGAGCCGGGCGATATCCTGGTAGGCAAGATCACTCCGAAGGGCGAGAGCCCGATGACTCCGGAGGAAAAGCTCCTCCGGGCCATCTTCGGCGAGAAGGCCTCGGACGTCCGCGACACCTCGCTTCGCCTGCCGCCGGGCGTGTCGGGAACGATCGTCGAAGTCCGCGTCTTCAACCGTCACGGCATCGACATCGACGACCGTACTCGCGCCATCCAGGCCGAGGAAAAGGACCGCCTGAGGAAGGACGCCGACGACGAACGCGGAATTCTCAATCGCGCCACCTTCGCGCGCCTGAGGGAAATGCTGCTCAAGCAGGTCGCGACGGCTGCTCCGAAGACGATCAAGAAGGGCTCGACCCTCGACGATGCGGCTCTCGAAGCGACCGAGAAGCACGACTGGTGGAAGATCGCCGTCAAGGACGACAAGCGCCAGGCGGACATCGAAGCCTTGAAGGGCCAGTACGACGAGGCTGCCAACGTCATCACCCGCCGCTTCGAAGACCGTGTCGAGAAGCTGGAGCGTGGCGACGAGCTTCCGCCGGGCGTCCTGAAGATGGTCAAGGTCTTCGTCGCCGTGAAGCGCAAGCTTCAGCCGGGCGACAAGATGGCTGGCCGTCACGGCAACAAGGGCGTGATCAGCCGAATCCTTCCGCAGGAAGACATGCCGTTCCTGGAGGACGGTACTCCGGTGGATATCGTTCTGAACCCGCTCGGCGTGCCGTCGCGAATGAACGTCGGCCAGATCTTCGAGACTCACCTCGGATGGGCCGCTCGCGGTCTCGGCAAGCAGATCCAGGAGATGCTCGAGGGCATCCATGAGCGCGGCAAGGATATTGCCGGGAAGGACGCCAAGGAAGTCCGCGCCAAGCTCAAGGACGTTTACGGAGAGACCTACGCCAAGGACATCGACGCCCGCGACGACGAAGCCGTCGTCGAGCTGGCTTCGAACCTGGTCGGCGGCCTTCCAATGGGCACTCCGGTGTTCGACGGCGCCCGCGAAAGCGACGTGTCAGCGATGCTCGAGAAGGCGGGCCTCGACCCTTCGGGTCAGGTCACCCTGTTCGACGGCCGCACCGGCGATCCTTTCGACCGCAAGGTGACCGTGGGCTACATCTACATGCTCAAGCTCCACCACCTCGTGGACGACAAGATCCACGCGCGCTCGATCGGTCCGTACAGCCTCGTCACCCAGCAGCCGCTGGGCGGTAAGGCGCAGTTCGGCGGACAGCGCTTTGGTGAAATGGAGGTCTGGGCGCTGCAGGCTTACGGCGCCGCCTACACCCTTCAGGAAATGCTGACGGTGAAATCGGACGACGTGATCGGCCGAACCAAGGTCTACGAGGCGATCGTCAAGGGCGACGACACGTTCGAGGCCGGCATTCCGGAGAGCTTCAACGTGCTCGTGAAGGAAATGCGCAGCCTTGGCCTGAACGTCGAGCTCGACTCGGTTGCTTCCGAGGATGAGCCGCCGGCGCTCGCAGCCGAATAAATTGAAGAGATCGGCGGGGTCCAACCGGCCCCACCACCCAATCCCTGCCCCTCGAGGGAGTCGAGGGGACTAGAGGAAGAGAGACAGATGAACGAACTGACGCCATTCGCAAATCCGATCGCCAAGCCGGAGACGTTCGACGAGATCAGGATCGGCATTGCGAGCCCGGAAAAGATCCGCAGCTGGTCGTTCGGCGAAATCAAGAAGCCGGAGACCATCAACTACCGCACGTTCAAGCCGGAGCGTGACGGCCTGTTCTGCGCGCGCATCTTCGGCCCGATCAAGGACTACGAGTGCCTGTGCGGCAAGTACAAGCGCATGAAGTACAAGGGGATCGTCTGCGAGAAGTGCGGCGTGGAAGTGACCGTGTCGAAGGTCCGCCGCGAGCGCATGGGCCATATCGAGCTCGCCGCTCCTGTCGCTCACATCTGGTTCCTGAAGTCGCTCCCGAGCCGCATCGGCCTCCTGCTCGACATGCAGCTGAAGCAGCTCGAGCGCATCCTCTACTTCGAGAGCTACGTCGTTCTTGAGCCGGGCCTGACCCCGCTCGAGCGCCTCCAGCTGCTGACCGAGGACGAGCTCCTTCAGGCCCAGGATGAATATGGCGAGGACGCCTTCTCCGCCGGCATCGGCGCCGAGGCCGTGAAGCAGATGCTCATGGATCTCGACCTCGCTGGCGAGAAGGAAGTGCTGCTCAAGGAACTGGCCGAGACCAAGTCCGAGCTGAAGCCGAAGAAGATCATCAAGCGATTGAAGGTCGTCGAGAGCTTCCTCGAGTCCGGCAACCGCCCCGAGTGGATGATCATGGAAGTCGTTCCGGTCATTCCGCCGGAGCTTCGCCCGCTCGTTCCGCTGGACGGCGGCCGCTTTGCGACATCGGACCTCAACGATCTCTATCGCCGGGTCATCAACCGTAACAACCGTCTGAAGCGGCTCATCGAGCTTCGCGCCCCGGACATCATCGTCCGCAACGAAAAGCGCATGCTCCAGGAGGCGGTCGACGCGCTGTTCGACAACGGTCGCCGTGGTCGCACGATCACGGGCGCCAACAAGCGTCCGCTGAAGTCATTGAGCGACATGCTCAAGGGCAAGCAGGGCCGCTTCCGTCAGAACCTGCTCGGAAAGCGCGTCGACTATTCGGGCCGCTCGGTCATCGTGACCGGTCCGGAGCTCAAACTGCACCAGTGCGGTCTTCCCAAGAAGATGGCGCTCGAGCTGTTCAAGCCGTTCATCTACTCGCGCCTCGACGCCAAGGGTCTCTCGATGACCCTGAAGCAGGCGAAGAAGTGGGTCGAGAAAGAGCGCAAGGAAGTCTGGGACATCCTCGACGAAGTGATCCGCGAGCACCCGGTTCTCCTGAACCGTGCTCCGACGCTT
The DNA here is from genome assembly GCA_046731355.1 of Pseudomonadota bacterium. GTDB lineage: Bacteria > Pseudomonadota > Alphaproteobacteria > Sphingomonadales > Sphingomonadaceae > Sphingomicrobium. The sequence continues at coordinate 3,079 of JBKPKZ010000022.1, forward strand.
CACCGCCTCGGCATCCAGGCGTTCGAGCCGGTCCTGATCGAGGGCAAGGCGATCCAGCTCCATCCGCTGGTCTGCGCCGCGTTCAACGCCGACTTCGATGGCGACCAGATGGCAGTTCACGTCCCGCTGAGCCTCGAGGCCCAGCTGGAAGCGCGCGTGCTGATGATGTC
>JBKPKZ010000023.1:0-48305 GCA_046731355.1 Pseudomonadota bacterium
CCTTTATTCGGCGCATCACGGCATTGCCGGTACGACCGAGCTTGAGCACATGCGCGCCAACCGGATCCACGACGAAGTCGTCCATCAGGGCGTGGACGAAGAGCAGATTGTGGTCGCCCATGAAGGGTTCGAAGCGGGGCACAACGCCCAAGCCGACGAAGGGCTCGAGGTCGTCCTGATCAACAGGGTCTGACCCAAGCCTGGTGCAGCTCTTGTAAACTTGGCCGAGGCGAAGGCTGCAAGACTTCTAAGATGCACTAAACCTCCACGAACGATTGGTCTCTCGGCCTTTACCCCCCCGCTCACCAGGGAACAGTTCTGAGCAAAGTCCGCTTTCCGCTTTCGAGCGGTTACGTCGTCGAGTGAATTTCGTGCGCGCCGCCGATCCAGGTTTCGCGTACGGTCAAATCCTCCCCCAACAACACGAGATCTGCGCGACCATTGGCGGTAATCGCGCCCCTGTTCGAATTGAGTCCGAGGAATGCGGCCGGAACCTTGCTCGCCATCGCCAAGGCCGTTTCGACGGGCAGGTCGAGAAGTTCAATCGCATTTCGAACTGCCCACGCCATGTCCAGATCCGATCCTGCCAGCCTTCCGTTCTCATCGAGGCAGGCGCCGCCACGCGCCACGATGAGCTTGCCTTGAAGCACAAACTCCTTCGAGGCGGAGCCGACGCTAGGCATTGCGTCCGTCACCAGCATGAACTTGTCGTGCGGCTTGCAGCGAAGCGCGATCTTCAGCGTCGCCGGGCTGACGTGCTGGCCATCGACGATGATTCCGCACCAAGTTGAATCGCTTTCGAGTGCAGCGCCCACCACTCCGGCTTCCCTGGCGCCAAGCGGCGACATCGCATTGAACAGATGCGTCACGCCGGAAAGGCCGGCATCGATCGCCGCCCGGACATCGGAATAGCGGCCATTGCTGTGTCCGGCCGAAACGATCACCCCCGCGCCAACAAGGCGCCCGATCATCGCCGGCGTCGTGCACTCCGGCGCGACGGTGACCATTGTCCGGCCGCTCTTCATCGACGTGAGGACACCATAGCCCTCTTCATCGAGGGCGCGGATCTTGTCCGCGTCGTGAATCCCCTTGCGATGCTCGTTGAGAAACGGTCCCTCGATGTGGATTCCGAGCACGCCAGGAACGTTTTCAGAGATCGCCGTCTCCACGGCTTCAATTCCGGATTGGATCACATGCAGGTCGTCGCTGATGAGCGTTGGCAGGAAGCCGGTCGTGCCAAAGGCGCGGTGGGCGCTTCCGATCGCTCGAATAGTCTCGACCGTGGGGGCGTCGTTGAACAGAACGCCGCCGCCTCCGTTCACTTGCGTGTCGATGAATCCGGGCACGAGCAATCCGTTTTGGAGATCGCGCCGGTCCATGGCGGCGGGCAGGTCCGCCTGTTCGATCACGGCGGCGATGCAGTCGGATTCGATGATAACGGCCTTGCCATCCGCGAAGCGGCCGTCGAGCAGGACCCGACCATTGCTGAGTGCCGTTGCCATCAAATGGTTTCCGTCACCTTCTTGAGGTGAGGCGGCCGATCCGGGTCGAGGCCGCGGAACAGGGCCAATGAGTTTGCCGCGCGGTACAGCGCCTGAATCTGAAGCAGCGGCTCTATCAGTTCATGAGCGGCCGGAATCGGCAGGGTTTGCGCTCCTGCGACGTTGCCGCCCGCGACAAAGACGGAAGCCCCATGCTCGAGGACGTCTCGAACAAGATCGTCGGTTCCTTCGCCCGTCTCGTCTGATTGACGAAAGACCAGCAGCGGAAAGTCATGCCCGACAAGTGCCATCGGACCATGACGGACCTCCGCGGCACTGAAGGCCTCCGCATGGATCCGGCACGTCTCTTTGAGCTTGAGTGCGGCTTCCTGCGCGATTGCCAGGCCCGGACCCCGGCCGATCACATAGAGGCCGCGAGCATCGGCGAGGGCTCCAACGAGCGGCGACCAGTCAGAAGTCCACGCCTGGCGAAGCAGCTTCGGAGCCGACTGCAGGGCGGCGAGCAGTTCCTTATCGGCGCTCCATTCGGCCACGAGATGGAGTAGCGCGGAGAGGCTCGCGATGTAGGACTTCGTCGCGGCAACACTGGTCTCCGGACCGGCCCGCAGCGGGATCGTCACGTCGGAGCGAGCCGCCAATGGGGAGTCCTCGCCATTCACCATCGCGACCGCAAACGCTCCTGCCGCGCGGGCCTGGCTCATCGAGGCAAGAATGTCGGGGCTTCGACCCGATTGGGAAATGGCGAGCGCGAGCATACCGAATAAGTCGGGCGTTTCGCCGTAGACGGACGACACCGATGGCGCGGCAGAAGTTGTCAGGACGCCGGCACGCGTTTCGATCAAATACTTTGCGAAGGTAGCGGCATGGTCAGAACTCCCACGCGCATAAGTGGCCACGCCGCGCGGGGGTTCGGCACGAAGCCGTTCAGCAAGTCCTCGAATGAGATCGCCGTTTGCCTGCAGCTGACGCTCGACTACGTCCGGGGCATCGGCGGCTTCAGCGAACATCCGCGTCTCGTGCGGCCGTGCCGTCATGCTCGGGCGTTCAGCTCTGCGACAAAATCGTAGGCATCGCCCCGGTACCAGCTCTCGGTCGCTTCGATCACCCGGCCGTCGTCGAGGAAGCCGCGGCGCTCGATATATAACCCGGGGGCGCCAGTCTCGACTCCAAGCAATTTTGCTCGCTCGGAGTCGATCAGTACCGCGCGCAGCCTCTGAAGCGCTCGGGTCGGCCGGTTCCCTTCGGCCTGAAGCGCCTCGTAGAGCGAATCCTTCACGGTCTCGGCGCTGCCGAGACCGAAGCCAGGCACCTTCGAATATTCCAGGGCCATCGGGAGGTCGTCGGCGAATCGGATGCGGTTGAACCGGTAGACCGGCGCGCCGGGGCTGAGGCCCAAGGTCAAGGACTCTTCCGGAGTGACAGTTCCCGATGCTCGCATCAGCCATTCGCTTCTCGGCGTCCGGCCGCGCGCCGTCATATCCTCCGAGAATGACGTGAGCTTGGCGAACTGTTTTTCGACCCGGCCGCTGACGAAGGTGCCAGCACCCTGCTTTCGAAGAAGGAGGCCTTCCGCGACGAGACCGTCCAGCGCCTTTCGGACGGTGATCCTAGATACGGAAAAATCGCCTGCGAGGTCCCGTTCAGGTGGAAGAGCATCCTGCGGGCCCAGGATAGAGGTTTCGATCGCGCGGCGAAGCGCGTCCTGGAGCCGACGGTAAAGCGGTCCCTGTCCCTCGAGTCCCCCGATTCGTTCTGCCAAGCTGGTCACTCAGTGCTCCCCCGCCCTTGGTGCATACCATAATACCAATCTGGTACCATACGCCAAATGAAATTTCTTGTCTCACGGGCAATTCGAACAAAACACTCCCCTCTTGACCTTTAATTGCAATTGATGAATGGTCTGCAAATTGCGGACCATTGGTCTTCATTTGGCGTTACGCAAATGAATGCCATTGCCCGCCAAGGGGGAGACACGGCTATGGCCATCCGGCATCTCATGATCAGCTCGGCGAGCGCGGTCGCGCTTTTTGCTGGCAGCGCGCACGCCCAATCCACTGACCAGAACCAACCTCCGACGAACGCTCCTCCGTCAGGCGGAGCGCAGCCCGCGCCGAGCGATACCGGCGGCGAGGAAATCGTCGTCACAGGCTTCCGTGGAGCCCTTGCCGAAAACATCGAAGCGAAGCGGGAATCGACAGTCATCGCGGACATTCTGACCGCTGAGGACATCGGCAAGTTTCCCGACAAGAACGTTGCCGAAGCCCTTCAGCGCATTCCCGGTGTCGTCATCAACCGCGAATTCGGCGAAGGCGAGCGTGTCAGCGTCCGCGGAACCGACAAGAATCTCACCAAGACGCTGCTGAACGGACACAATGTCGCAACCGCCGACTGGTTCATCCTCGACCAGCTCGCCGCAACTCGCGCGTTCAATTACCTGACGCTGCCGGCCGAAATCGTCGGCCAGCTGGACGTGTACAAAAGTCCCCAGGCTGACATCGAGGAGGGCGGTGTCGGCGCAACCATCAACGTCCACACGCGCAATCCGTTGGACCTTGATCCAATGACCATCTCGGCATCGGCGCAGGCCGTCTACAGTGAGCGGGCCGACAAATGGAATCCGCAGGCTTCCGGTCTCATCAGCTGGAAGAATGCGAACGAAACCTTCGGCGTCCTGCTGGGCGCGGTCTACCAGAAGCGCGATATCCGTCGCGACGGCGTCGAAGTGCTCACCTACTTCAGCGATCCGGACATCGCCGGCGGCGCACAGATACCGGGCCTGATCGGCTCGGCCCTGTTCCAGCAGGAGCGCGAGCGGTACGGCGGAAATATCGGTCTGCAGTTTCGCCCGAGCGATGCTCTCGAGCTCAACTTCACGGGCCTCTACACCCGCTTCAACGCGGACAATCTCAACCAGAATTTCATGGCCTGGGGCTCCCAAGCGATTGGCGGCGGCGGCACGCTGACCGACTTCACGGTCGAGGACGACACCGTCACGAGCGGAACGATCACCTCAACGCCCGACGGTCGCGGGGTCGTCTACGACGCGATCGACCGCTTGGCATTCTCCGAAGTATTCTCAGGTGACTTCGACGCCCTGTATCACCTCAACGACCAATCGAGAGTGCACTTCAGGGCCGGCTACACGAAGGCCCGGGGCAATACGAAGGCGCAGCCCTTCTATGAAGGCGGAGCGCCCGCCGGCTTCACGTTCGACATCACCGGACGGACTCCGCAGGTGAGTTTCTCCGGGATCGATCCAACGAATCCCGACGACCTCATTTTCGACTTCGGATCGCTTCACAAGATCACGAACAGCGACAAGGAGTGGTATGGCTACCTCGACTATGAGCACGAGCTCACGTTGGGGCCCATCAACGCGATCAAGGTCGGGGCGAAGTACACGGACCATGATCGCAAGACCGGATTCCTGGCGACCACGTTCGGAGGCTTCTTCCTTCCGCTTCGTGACACCGCTTGCGGCGGGCCCTGCACCTCATCGGATTTCGCGGACGGCCTGACGCCTGGTGATTTCCTCGACAATATCGCCCTGTCGGGCACGCTCACGAGCTATTGGCAAGTTGACCCCGACAAGCTCGAAGACATCTATTTCGGCTTCCCCGGCCTTCAGCGCGTCCTCAATCCCACGGAAAACTACTCGATCAACGAGAAGACGTACGGCGGCTACATCATGGCCAAGTTCGGCGGCGACAACTGGCGGGGCAATGTCGGCCTGCGCGTCATCCGTACCGACCAGACTTCTCGCGGCAACCAACTGTTTGCCAGCAACCCTCCGCCGGATGCGATCCCCAATCCGTTCGGCGCTTACCTGCCGATAGAGATCCAGAGACACTACACCGACTGGCTGCCGAGCGCGAACGTCAGCTTCGATTTGAGGCCTGACCTGGTGCTGCGTTTCGCGGCGGCACGGACGATGGCGCGTCCCGACTATACGGATATCGTGCCCAGGGTCAGCCTGAACCCCGGCGCTTTGACCGGCAGCGGCGGCGATCCCTTCGTCGATCCGTTCCGCGCCAATCAGTACGACGTGTCGATCGAGTGGTATCCCGACCGCGAAACGATCGTCGCTGCGGCGCTCTATTACAAGGACATCCAGTCCTACATCGTGAACACCACGACCCAGGAAATTTTCCCGATCGAAACGGAAACCCCGAACCTCTCGCGTTGCACGCTGGTCAGCGGGGATACCTACAACTGCCTGTTCGACATCAACCGCCGATCTAATGGGGCCGGCGGAAGCAACAAAGGCATCGAGCTCCAGGTTCAGCGTCCGATCTGGGGCGGCTTCGGAGCGATCGCGAACTATACCTATTCCGACGCAAAATCGGATGACGGTGATCCGATCCCTGGTAATTCCAAGCACGCGTTCAACCTGACCGGCTATTACGAGCAGGGGCCGGTTTCCGCGCGACTGTCGTACACGTACCGGTCGAAGTTCTTCATCGACATCGATCGTGCAACGCCGCTCAATCAGAAGGCGACGCAGTCGCTCGACGCGTCGGCGAGCTACAAGGTCACGGAGAACATCTGGATTACGGCGGACGCGATCAACCTCACCAACGACAAGATCGAGCAATATTCGGGGACGACCACGCGGCCGCGCGCGATTTATGACAACGGCCGGCAGTTCTACTTCGGCGCGCGAATCCGGTATTGAGGGCGGGGAATGCGGCGCGGAGCTGAATTCGGCTCCGCGCCGCTCGTTGCCGGAGGGTTGCGACGCGTGATTGGCCGGGTCCGAATGTCGCTTGTCGTCGCCTTGCTTTACTCGGGGTGCGCCTTCGCTGAGTCGCCAAGACTGTTGCCGATGCCCCGTGAGGTCGTCGAGCGCGGGGGCAGCTTCACCCTCTCACCCTCGACAACGATCGGCATTCCGACAGGGGACAGGGGTGCAGAGGCCGCGGGCAAGTATCTCATCGCTCTGCTGGCACGAAGCAATGCTCTCGAGCTCCAGCTCGCGGGCGATTCAGGAGCAATCCGCTTCGTTCGAACGAGTGGTCTCCCGCCCGAAGGCTACAGGATCGAAAGCGGTCGCAACGGCGTGACCGTCTCCGCGTCGACTGATGCTGGACTGCTCTACGGCGCGATCACCCTGTGGCAGCTGGCGTCAGGGGAAAAGCCCAACGTCATCCCCGCAGCCTCAATCCGGGACGAGCCGAAGTTCGGTTGGCGAGGGCTGATGCTCGACAGCGCCCGGCATTTCCAGTCACCCCAGTTCATCAAGCAGCTCATCGACTGGATGGCAGTCAACAAGCTCAACACGCTCCATTGGCATTTGGTCGACGACCAGGGTTGGCGCCTTGAAATCAAGAAATATCCGAGGCTGACCGAACTTTCCGGATGGCGGGTTCCCGCGACGGCTCCCGGAGCCCCACCGCTTCCGCGCGTTGGGGGATATTATACGCAGGACCAGGTTCGCGAGATCGTTGCCTATGCGGCGGCGCGCAACATCACGATCGTTCCGGAAATCGAAATGCCGGGCCACGCCCTGTCGGCGATCCGAGCCTACCCGGGGCTTGGAACCGGCGCTCCTGTGCCACCCGGGGTCGAATCCGATTGGGGCGTTTTCCCCTGGCTCTACAACCTCGATGACAGCACCTTCGCATTCCTCGAGAATGTGCTCAGTGAGACGATGGCCCTGTTTCCATCGACGTACATCCACGTCGGTGGCGACGAGGCCGTGAAGGATCAATGGAAGACGTCTCCCAAAATCCAGGCGCGGATGAAAGCGCTCGGGATCAAGAACGAGCATGACCTGCAAAGCTTGTTCATGTCGCGAATCGGCAAATTTCTTGCGGCGCACGGGAGGCGGATGGTCGGATGGGACGAAATTCTGCAGGGAGGCATTCCGAAAGACGCGACGATCATGTCGTGGCAGGGCACGGCGGGAGCCATTGTTGCAGCGAGGGCCGGTCACGATTCTGTCCTGAGCCCGGCACCGACCCTTTATTTCGACAACCGACAGGGATTCGGTCCAATTGAACCGCCGGGACGCGGCAATCGCGTCGATCTCGCGAGTGTATACGCATTCGATCCCCTGCCAGCGGAGCTTACGGCGGACCAGCAGAAGCACGTCCTGGGAATCCAGGGTAACCTCTGGACCGAACATGTTCGAACCGAGGACCGCGCCATGTGGAACATTTTCCCGCGGGCGAGCGCCGTAGCCGAGATCGGTTGGTCGACCTTGGCGAAACGGGATTTCACGGATTTCGTCGATCGCCTGGTTCCGCAGATCGTGCGGATGAATGCGCTGGGACTGAAACCTTCCGCGAGCCTGTTCGCAGTGACGGCCGAGGCCAGATTCACGCCTCCAGCCAAAGCGGCGTTGGTTGCGTTATCCAGTCAGTCCGCTTTGGAAATCCGCTACACGCTCGATGGAAGCGCACCGGGCAAAGACTCGAGGCTCTATGCTTCGCCGCTGGAGCTTGGATTTCCGACGCGCCTTCGTGCCGCGACGTTTTACGGGACGCGCCAGCTTCCCGGAGCGATCGACCAGCTTGTCGACGCGCGCTTCGTGCGGCGGCGGAGCGACGAGGAACTCCGCACCTGTAGCGCGAAGGTTCGGCTCGCTCTCGAGGATGACTTTCCGGCCGAAGGACAGAGAGCCGTCTTCGTCACCGACATTTTCGAGCCGTGCTGGATCTATCCGAGCGCGCCGGTTGCCGGCGCCAGCCGCATCGCAATTGAGGTTGGTCAGATTCCCTTCAATTTCCAGGTCGGCAAGGACATCGAGCAAATCCGGTTTCGAACGCCTGCTACTCCAGACGGAGAGTTCGAAGTTCGCGCGGGCAATTGTGACGGCGAACGCATTGCGGTCCTGCCGTTGGCGACGGCGCGCCCCAATCCTGGCGTTACACGCCTTGTCGCGCCGATCGTTCCAAGGGATGGAAACCAGGACCTCTGCATCACCTATACGGCGACCGGGGTGAACCCGATATGGGCGCTGAATTCCATCGAGCTGCTCCCATAATGAGTGAAGTCATCCTCCTCGCACCATTGGGCGGATGGCTGACGCCGCTCGACGAAGTTCCGGACCCGGTCTTCGCGGAGCGCATTATGGGTGAGGGACTGGCAATCGATCCGACGGAAACGGTGCTTCGAGCGCCAGCCGATGCGACAATCATCGCCATCCCCGACACGGCACACGCAGTGACCCTTAAGCTCGCCAACGGTGCGGAGCTGCTCATGCACATCGGTCTCGAAACGGTTGCGCTCAAGGGCGCGGGATTTCGCGCGCTGAGCTCCGCGGGCGCAAAAGTGAAGGCAGGCGAACCGTTGATCGAAATCGATCTTGCGGAAGTCGCCCGTGGCGCCCGTAGCCTGGTCACGCCAATCGTTGTCGCGAGCGAAGGCTTCACGCTGTCGCTCGACGGTCTCTCGCGCCCGGTTCGGAGCGGCCAGCGGATTGGAATCGTTTACGGGGAGAGCCAAGCTTCAACCGAGGACGCCGCGGGCGCGACATACGAACGCTCGATCCGGATCGACGCTGCGCACGGACTCCATGCACGGCCGGCGGCGCGGATCGCGGCACTGCTCAAGCGATATCGTGCAAATGTCAGTATTGCGCATTTCGACCGGAGGGCAAACGCAAGAAGCACGGTGGCACTGATGGGCCTCGGCCTCAGGCAAGGCGACGAGGTGCGGATCGCGGGGAGTGGCGAGCAAGGACAGGCAGCCGTCGACGCAATCGTCGCGCTCATCGAAGGTGGTCTTGGTGAAAACGAGGGCGCGGCGCGAGCGCCGGCGCCAGTCCGTCGCGCTGGGCCAATGTGCGCGTCACCAGGAATTGCCGTCGGTACGGTCGTTCAGTTCCGCGTTGCCGATTTGCCCGTTCCTCGCGACGGCTCCGGCGTTGCCGACGAGCGGGAGAGGCTGGCGGAGGCGCTGGATGTGGTTGCGTCTTCGCTCGGCGGACGAGGCGTTGCAGCGGAGCTCGCGGCCGCACACCGCGAGCTGCTCGAGGATCCGGAACTCATCGCGTACGCCAATCGCGAAATCGCCGAAGGGCGAAGCGCGGCGTTTGCTTGGAGAGCGGCCTGCAGCTCCGCTCGGGAGGATCTTCGTGCGACCGGGGAGGAGTTATTGGCGGAACGCGCGGCCGACCTCCTCGATCTCGAACGGCGCGCCGTTGCGACGCTCGTTGGTGAACGGACCGCGGTAGTACAGCTGCCGCCGGACGCAATCCTTGTTGCCTCCGACCTGCTGCCTTCCGAGTTCGGTGAATTGGACGCTGCCCAGCTCGGGGGAATCTGCACGGCAGAAGGTGGGCCGACATCGCACGTCGCGATCCTGGCAGCTTCCGCCGGGATCCCAATGATTGTCGCTGCCGGAGCAGGCGTGTTGGAAATCCCTGAAGGCAGCACCGCGATACTGGACGCGGATCAGGCAAGGATCGAACCGGACCCTACGGCCGAACGGCTGGACGAAGCGCGCGCTTCAGTGACCGAGCATCGCAGGAGACATGCAGCGCAGGTCCGCGACGCTCGCGACCCGTGCTTCACAGCCGATGGCGCTCGGATCGAGGTGTTCGCGAACCTGGGCTCCCCCGCAGACGTCGAGGCCGCGATCGAAGCAGGTGCAGAAGGTTGCGGGCTGCTTCGCACGGAGTTCCTATTCCTCGGCCGGAATTCACCTCCCGGCGAGGAAGAGCAACGGCAGGTCTACGCCGGGATCGCGGAGTCGCTTGGCAGCCGGCCCCTCATCGTACGCACCTTCGATATCGGCGCGGACAAGAAGGTGCCGTACCTTGGCGCTGGCGACGAAGAAAACCCAGCTCTTGGCGTGCGTGGAATTCGTCTGAGTCTTGAGCGTCCAGACCTGTTCGCGACACAACTCCGCGCAATCCTGAGAGGCGTTCCAATGGGCCAGCGGCGAGTCATGCTCCCCATGGTCGCGAACCTCCAGGAGCTGCGCGAGGCAAGAGCCGCACTCGAGAAAGCTCAGGAGGCCGTGGGTGCTGAAGGCCACACTCCGCTCGGGATCAATGTCGAAACGCCGGCCGCAGCAATGCTTGCCGACGTATTCGCAGCCGAGGCCGATTTCCTGTCGGTTGGGACCAACGACCTGACGCAATATACGCTTGCGGCGGACCGCACCAACGCCGGCGTCTCTCAGATGCTCGACGCATTCCACCCGGCGGTGCTTCGGCTTGTCGAGCAGGCGGGCAAGGGCGCCGCGGCGCACTCGCGCTGGATTGGCGTCTGTGGAGGACTTGCTTCCGATCCGCTTGCTGTTCCGATCCTGATCGGTCTTGGCGTGACCGAGCTTTCCGCCGCGCCGGCCGCAGTACCGGCGATCAAGGCGACGGTGCGCCGATTGCGCACGGACGACTGCCGCAAGCTCGCGGAGCGCGCCTGCGCCGCCGCGTCAGCGACCGAAGTCCGTGCGATTGCAGCGGAGGCGCTGCAGTGAAGCTGCGAGTGGAAAAACTGCAGCCACTCGGCCGCGCGCTGATGCTTCCCATCGCCGTCCTTCCGATCGCCGCATTGCTGCTTCGGATGGGTCAGGCGGATATGCTCGACATTCCGTTCGTCGCGGCAGCCGGCAACGCCGTTTTCTCGAACCTCGGTCTGTTGTTTGCCGCGGGTGTCGCGGTTGGTCTCGCACGCGAAAACCATGGCGCCGCTGCTCTTGCGGGCGTTGTTGCCTATGTCGTTGCGACCGAGGGCGCGAAGGTGCTGCTGCAAGTCCCGGCTGACATCGCGTCTGTGAGTGACATTGAGCAGGCGGCCTGGCGCGCCAAGGAAATCTCCAAGCTCAGCGTTCCTGCGGGGATACTTTCCGGAATCGTCGCGGGTGTGCTCTACAACCGCTTTTCGAACATCAAGCTTCCGGACTATCTCGCATTCTTTGCCGGCCGCCGGTTCGTTCCTATCGTGGCGGGGTTTGTCGGGATCTTTGGCGCCGTAGTGTTTGGCTATGGCTTTCCGTGGTTCGAATCCGGCGTCGATACGCTCAGCCGCTGGGTCGTAAGCGCGGGCCCGATTGGGCTGTTTCTCTACGGAATGCTCAACAGGTTGCTGCTGATCACCGGCCTACATCATATCCTCAACAATATCGCTTGGTTCCTGCTCGGCGATTTCAACGGCGCGACCGGCGACCTCAAGCGCTTCTTCGCAGGCGATCCAAGCGCCGGCGGCTTCATGTCTGGCTTCTTCCCGGTGATGATGTTCGGACTGCCGGCAGCATGTCTCGCCATGTATCGAAACGCTCTGCCGGAGAGACGCAAGGCGGCTGGAGGCCTTTTGCTCAGCGTTGCATTGACCTCGCTGCTCACGGGCGTGACCGAGCCCATCGAGTTCACCTTCATCTTTCTCGCGCCGCTCCTGTTCGTTGTGCACGCGGTCCTCACGGGACTGTCGATGGTGATCATGGACGCTCTGGGGGTGAAGCTCGGCTTTGGCTTTTCCGCGGGGCTGTTCGACTATGTCCTCAATTACGGTCTCGCGACCCGGCCTCTTCTGCTGTTCCCGATCGGAGCGGCCTATTTTCTTGTCTATTACGTCACCTTCAGTTGGTGCATCCGCCGTTTCAATCTGGCAACGCCCGGGCGTGAGCCAGAGGGCGACGTCGCCGCTTCGGCTGCTGTCAGCGGCGATCGAGGCGCGCAGTTCGTCGAGGCGCTCGGCGGCGGATCGAACTTGAGATCGATCGATGCCTGCACAACCCGTTTGCGGCTTACGCTCGGCGATCCGGGCGCCGTGAACGAGGCTGCCCTTCGAACATTGGGCGCTCGCGGAATCGTCCGCCCCGGCGGAAACACTTTTCAAGTCGTTCTTGGACCAATCGCGGATCAAGTCGCCGAGGAATTGCGGGCAGCTGCATCGGTCGGGCGAGAGGGGTCGGCGGCGACGACGGCTTCCGCCATCGCCAAGGCGCTTCATACTGCCGGCATTGGCACTGTCACCCTTTGCGGAAGCCGGCTCGCGGTCGAGCTCGACGACCCGGCCAAGCTCGTGGCTTCCGAGCTCGATCAGCTCGGGGTACGGGGGTGGGCCATCGTCCCAGGAGGGGTCCACATCATCATTGGACCAGATGCGAATAGGATCAGCAGGGAACTCGCCCCGGGTTCAATCTGATGTTGACCGATTCGCTCGGGAAAGTTGATCAGGGGGAACTGGCGGAGACGGAGGGATTCGAACCCTCGGTACGGGAATCCCCCGTACGGCGGTTTAGCAAACCGCTGGTTTCAGCCACTCACCCACGTCTCCGGAAGCGGCGCGCTCAGGCGGCGGGCTATATATGCGGCTTTCGCAAGCTTCAACCTGAACGGCACTATTTCGCGCGGACCTCGATCCGCATGTCGAGCCGCATCTCTTCGCCCGGCTCGAGAATCCGAATTCCAAGCTCCAGCCAATCGGTCTCGGGAGCGTTGAGCGCGGCATTCGCATGGGTGACCGGCTCCGCAACGAAGATGCCGCCGCTCGCCGGCGAATAGATCTGGAAGAAGCGGGCTTGCGGCGACGACAGCTCCAGCTCGTAAGGCCAGTCGGGATCGCTCATCAAAACGCGGCCGGTCCAGCCTTCGAAGCCATTGTCGAGGTCCTGCCCGCAGATCCGGCGGTCGCTGAGATCGTAGCGACCCGCTGCCGGCACTTTCGCGACCGGGAGGACCTTTTCGTCGATCGTCCAGGCAAAGGTGACACTTGTGTTGATCTTCGTCTTGGGACCGCACGGGAAATAGGGATGCTGCCCGAGTCCGCACGGCATCTGCTCGTCGGAGATGTTGGTGCAGTTGAGGCTCACGCACAGCACCGAGTCGTCGACCTTGAACTCCTGCCTCGCTTCATATGCCCAAGGCCATTCGCCGGCCTCGTGCCGGTACGACAGCAGCGCCGAAACCTCGTCGGCCTGCTCCACCGCCCAGAGGTTACGCCACCCCTGTCCGTGCAATGGACTCGGGTCTCCGGCCATATTCGGCGCCAGGCGTATCTCTCTGCCCCGAAAGGCGAACGAGCCGCCCCGAATCCGGTTCACATAAGGAACGAGGGGAAAACTCGCGGCCTCCAGAACGTTTTCCAATGGGGTGCGGCTTTCGCGCAATATTGAGATCGGGCCGCCTGCTCCAAGATAAGCGAGCCGCGAAATTGCCCCGCCCGTTGAAGGACTTAGCTGCAAAGCGAGATTAGAGGACGACAAATTGAGGACATCGGATGGCATTGGAAATCTAAACCTTAGGCAACCGAAACATTCACAACTCGGCAACTTCGCTGGGGATAAACTCACAATTAAAGTTGCGCCCGGAATCAGGCGCTTGGTAATTTACCCCCGGGGTCCGGGGAGAGGGACATGGGTAGACGAGTCAAAGATTTTATCGAGATCAGCGAGTACACATCGCTCGATCAGCTGATCAACACGCTCACGGCCATCCGGGACAGTCTTCCGGCGGACGCCGAGCCGGAGCTTCGGATGAAGGGCGATGACGTTTTCGGACGCCGCCTGTCGATCAGCTACCTTCGCGAACTGAACGCCGAAGAGGCGGCCTGCGACGCCCGCTACGGCGCCTCCGATCTGCCGGCGCCGGACGCCGAGATCGAAAAGCTTCGGCACCAGCTCGACGACGTCAACTTCGAGCGCGAAGACCGCCGCCGAATCCGCCGCGTGGCTTAGCCTACCACTCCGCAAAGCTGCCGTCCGCCTGGCGCCAGATCGGGTTGCGCCAGCGGTGCGCTTCCTTGTGCGCGTCGCGGACGACGTCCTCGTCGATGTCGACGCCGAGCCCGGGTCCGGTCGGGATCGGAAGGAAGCCGTCCTTCGGCGTCAACTGGTCCTTGTGCTTGCAGTAGGTGAAGAGGTCGGCGCCGACATTATAGTGGATGCCGAGGCTCATCTCCTGGATCGCGACGTTCGGAGCGCAGGCCGCGACCTGCAGGCAGGCGGCGAGCGCCAGCGGGCCGAGCGGGCAGTGCGGAGCGACCGCGACGTCGTAGGCCTCGGCCATTGCGGCGATCTTGCGCACTTCGAGGATTCCGCCGGCGTGGCTGAGATCGGGCTGAATGATGTCGACCACGCCCTTCTCGAAGAAGGGCTTGAAGTCCCAGCGCGAATAGAGTCGCTCGCCAAGCGCGATCGGGGTGGAGGTCAGGCTCGCGATCTGGGCCAGGCCTTCAGGATTCTCGGAGAGCAGAGGCTCTTCGATGAAGAGCAGGCCGAGCGGTTCGAGCACCTTCGCAAGCTGCTTCGCAAGCGGCCGATGAACGCGTCCGTGGAAGTCGAGTCCAACGTCCATGCCCGCCGCCTGCGCCGCTTCGACGCGCGCGATCACCTCGTCGAAGATCTTGGGCGTACCAATCCAGCCGAGCTCGGCCGTGGCATTCATCTTGACCGCGGAGAAGCCCTGCTCCTTGCGCGCCTTCGCGGCCGCTCCGATCTCATGCGGTCGGTCGCCGCCGATCCACGCATAGGCCCGGACGTTGTCGCGGACTTGACCTCCGAGCATCTCCCATGCCGGCAGGTTCAGCGCTCTGCCCTTGAGGTCCCAGAGCGCCTGCTCGAGTCCCGCGAGAGCCGACATCAGCACCGGTCCGCCTCGATAGAAGCCTCCCCGGTATCCAATCTGCCAGATGTCCTCGATCCGGAACGGGTCGTGGCCGAGAAACCGGTCGCGAAGCGCTTCCATCGCGCCGTCCACCGCTTCCGCCCAGCCCTCGAGGCTTGCTTCGCCCCAGCCGACCGCGCCGTTGTCGGCTTCGACGCGGACGAACAGCCATCGCGGGGGAACGGTGAAGGTCTCTATTCTGCCGATCTTCATGTGGTTTCCTGGGACGTGTTGGCCTCGCCCGCGTCGATTTCCTCTGTCTGGAGTCGCTGCCGCGCCTTCTCTTCCTGCTCGCGGGCGTGCGCCATGTCATAATGCGACGGCGGGACGATCGGCACAACCAGGCAGAGGCTGGAGGCCGGAAGAACTTCGCGCCAGTCTCGGATCAGGCGTTTGTAGGCACGGCCGACGTTTCGGATGTTGCGGTCCAGGTCGAACAAGCCCAGCGCGTTCACGTTGCCGTTCTGCTCGCGAAGCGCCGTATCCCAGTCGACCTGGTCGGTCAGCGAATACCAGGTGAACCCGACGGTGGGGATGCCGACGTTGCGCAGGCGAAGGACGTTCGCCCATTCCTTCCACAGCCAGTGGACCGCTTCGTCGCCGACCGGGCCTTCGACGAGATTGGTCTCGGTATGCATGACCGGAAGCCGGTACCGATTGTAATATTGCCGGGTGATCTCCGTGTAGCCGAACACCTCTCCCGAGGCGGTCGTATGGCCATTTTCGAAAACACGGTGCTCGTTGGTCCGATAATAGTCGTTACCGAGGATGCAGTGCTGCTTCAGCCGGTTGTGAAGGAAGAAGTGATACTCGTCCTTCGTCATCCCGTTATCCAGCAGATATTCGAACATGTCGCTGTCGACGCGCCGGCCGTAATTGAGATCGAGGCTGAGAAAGCGACGGGCGTTCATCAGCTCTGCCTGATGGATCGCCGCGGGGCTGTCGGCGTGGAAATATTCCGATGATTCCGACTGGATGAAGATCGCGTCGGCGCGATGCTTCAGGATCTCGAGCATCGCCAGCACATTGGCTTTGACGATGTGCTTGAGAGCGGTGACGAACGACAGGTCCGTCTTCAGCTGCTCGTTCCACCAGCCGTACTTGGCGGAGAACATCGCGCAGATGAACATCTCGTTGACCGGCGTATAGAGCTGGACCCACGGGTAGCGCTCGGCGAAGGCGGCGGCATAGCTCGCGAACAGCACCGGGAAATCCGGGTTCTGGAAATTGCCGATCCAGTCGGGAACTCCGAAGTGACAGAGATCGACGATCGGAGTGATGTCGCGACGTCTCAGCTCCGCGAAGCTGATGTCGGCGAACTCCCAGTCGTACTTGCCGGGCGCCAGATAGGTTTTGTGGAGCGGCGGCCCGTATCGGAGATAATTGATCCCGATCTCCTGGACGCAGTCGAAGTCCTCCCGCCATCTCTCGTAATGGCCGCAGACCTCCATCTCGTCGATTCGGGTCTTGCCGTTGTTGATTGTCGGGATGCTGTTCTCAATCCCGGTCGCGAACATGAAGTTAGCGATAGTCCAGTCTCCCTCGGTCGCCGCTCACGCCGATAGCCGATTCGATGTGCCCACGTCCGACAACACCGGACGCCCGCTTAGAAAACAATGGGAGCAATGTCGCGTTCCCGCGGTTTTTCGATAGAGAAACCACATATGCGCTGGGCAGAAGGATTCATCGCTGCGGATTGGGGAACGACAAACCGTCGCGCCTACCTGCTTGACGCCGACGGAAATTGCATCGGCGAGTTCGAAGACGACAAGGGCATATTGTCCGTTCCCAAGGGCGGCTTCGGCGATGCTGTGGCTGAGATCCGCCGGCGCCTCGGCGACCGGCCGCTCCTCCTCGCCGGAATGGTCGGATCCAATCGCGGCTGGGTCGAAGCACCCTACGTTCCCTGCCCGGCGGGTTTCGAAGAGCTCGCGGCCTCGCTGGTCTGGCCGGAGGAAGGATCAACGGCGATTCTGCCAGGCGTTTCCTTCACCGACGAGGCGGACGTCATGCGAGGCGAGGAGACCCAGCTCCTCGGAGCCTACGCCGGTGGGCTGATCCCGGCCGATGCCCTCGTCTGCCATCCCGGCACGCACAACAAGTGGGCGAGGCTTCGCGGCGGCCGAATCGAGCGGTTCCGGACGGTCATGACCGGCGAGCTTTTCAACCTGCTTCGGGAACACAGCATTCTTGCCGATCTGCTTGCAGGGACCGCTGAGCCGGGTCGTGCGTTTGCGTCTGGCGTGCGCTGTGGTCTTTCGGACGCTTGCCTCACGTCCGAGCTATTCAAGATCCGCGCACGCGTCCTGCTTGGGCAGGCAGATCCGGCCGACGCGCCGTCCTACGGCAGCGGGCTCCTGATCGGATCGGACGTTCGCGCCGGGCTTCGCGAAGGAGACGACGGCGAGATCATCGTGATGGGCCGTCCAGAGCTGACGCGGCTCTATTCGGAGGCGGTGCGAATTGCCGGGAGGCAATGCCGCGAAGTGGATGGCGAGCAGGCTTTTCTCGCCGGGGCGAAAAGGATTGCGGAGTTGATTGAATGAGCGCCGTCGAGGATTTCAACCGCTACTTTGCGGAATGCCCACTGGTAGCGATCATCCGCGGTGTCATTCCTGTAGAAGCGGAGGCGATCGCCGGAGCGCTCTATGAAGGCGGGATCCGGATCATCGAGGTCCCGCTCAACTCGCCCGAGCCGTTGGAGAGCATCCGGATCATTGCCGAGAAATTCGGCGGTCGCGCGCTCGTCGGCGGAGGAACTGTCCTCGATCCCTCGAGGGTTGATGAAGTCGCCCGTGCCGGCGGGCGGCTGATCGTCTCGCCCAATACCAACAGGGCCGTAATCGAAGCGACGGTGGCGGCTGGAATGGTGTCATCCCCCGGCTATTTCACGCCTTCGGAGGCCTTCGAGGCGATCGGCGCAGGCGCACATTCGATCAAGCTTTTCCCCGCTGAAGCCGCCTCTCCCGCGGTCGTGAAATCGCAAAAGGCAGTGCTTCCGAAAGACATTCCGCTGATTGTCGTCGGCGGGGTAACCCCGCAGTCCGTTCAGGGCTGGATGGAAGCGGGCGCGGATGGCTTCGGCCTCGGCGGCGGTCTCTACAAGCCGGGCCAGGATGCGCGGACGACGCTCGAAAAGGCACGGGCCTATGTCGCGGCCGTGAAGCGCCAATGAAGCCGATCCGCATAGCGATCATCGGCTTCGGCAAGATCGCCGAGGACCAGCACGTTCCCTCGATCTCGACGAGCGGACGGTTCGAGCTGGCCGCGACCTCAAGCCGGTCGGGCCAGGGTGTCGAGCCTGTGTTCAAGAACTGGCGCGACCTGTTGCACGAAGTCGAGGACCTCGAAGCGGTTGCGATCACGACGCCGCCATCGATCCGCCACGAGATTGCGAGCACTTGCATCGAGGCGGGCCTCCACGTCCTCATGGAAAAGCCGCCGACCTCGACCCTGAGCGAAGTCGACGACCTCAGTTCCTTAGCGGAGGCCGGGGGCGTAACCCTGTTCGCGACCTGGCATTCGCGGCACAATCCGTCCGTGCCCGCGGCCGCTCAGGCTCTTGCCGGCAAGCGGATCGCGCAAATGCAGATCCGCTGGCACGAAGACGTTCATAAGTGGCACCCCGGCCAGCAGTGGATTTGGGACGCTGGCGGCTTTGGGGTCTTCGATCCCGGGATCAACGCCTTGTCGATCGTCACTGCGATCTTTCCGGGCTCCCTGTTCGTCCGCTCGGCCGAACTTAGCGTTCCGGCCAATGCCCAGACCCCCGTTGCCGCCGAGATCGACTTCGCAAGCGAAGTCGCTGACGGCCCGCTTCACGCCAGCTTCGACTTCCGCCGAACCGAAGGCGAGGAATGGACGATCGACATACGCACCACCGACGGCAGCGCAGTCATGCTGAGCGATGGCGGGGCGCGCCTGTTCATCGACGGGGTCGAGCAAAAGGTCAGCGGTCCAGGCGAATATCCGGGCATTTATCGTGAATTCGCCGACCTGATCGACCAGCGCCGAAGCTCGGTCGATGTCCGTCCCCTCCGGCTTGTCGCCGATTGCTATCTCGCCGCGTGTCGCAAAATCGTCGAACCCATGGAAAGTTGAGTTTTGATTCCCGTGGTTAACGCTTGTTATATCATGTGCCGCGAGCGTAATGAATTCAGCGGCTTCGCCATCGGTGAAATCGTTGGGGGTTTTGTTGCGTATGTTGGACACCAAGAACGGGCCGGCTAGGCTCGACGCTGCCTTTTCAGGCAATTTGCTTCTCGCGACCTTTTCCGCGGAGGTAAGGGCACTGCTTGACCCTGGAGCCGAGGTCGTCGACCTCGACGTCGGCGAGCATGTGCAAAGCCGTGGCCAGGACGTCGACTGGAGCTACTTCCCGTTCGGAACGACGATGATCTCGCTCGTCGTCGAACTCAGTGACGGCCGGTCGGTCCAGGTTGCGTCGATCGGCCGCGAGGGCGCCGTCGGCGGGATCGTCAGCTGCGGACATGCACCTGCGTTCGCTGAAGCCAAGGTGATCGTGGCCGGGCCCGCTATGCGTGTTCCGATGAAGGCACTGGAGGAAGCAAAGAACCGCTCGAGCTTCCTCGGCAACCTGTTCTGCCGTTTCTCCGACTATCTGCTCGCCGAGGTGATGCAATCGGCGACCTGCAATTCCTTCCATAGCATCCAGCAGCGTGCGGCGCGCTGGCTGCTCACCGCGCAGGACCGGGCAGGCGACCGGATCGAACTGACCCAGGAAGCCC
Source organism: Pseudomonadota bacterium (assembly GCA_046731355.1). Taxonomy (GTDB): domain Bacteria; phylum Pseudomonadota; class Alphaproteobacteria; order Sphingomonadales; family Sphingomonadaceae; genus Sphingomicrobium. The sequence goes on from JBKPKZ010000023.1 coordinate 19,806, forward strand.
TCGCCGAGTTGCTCGGCGTCCAGCGCACGACTGTGAACGCGGTCGTCGGAGCCCTTCAAGAGCAGGGATTGATCTCCGCTCGTCGAGGCCGCGTGATCGTCGTCGATCGGGTCGGCCTGAAGCGGCACGCCTGCGAATGCTACGCTACGGTCGGCGACCATTTCGGCGCTGTGATCGGACCGAGCGGATCGGGCGGAAACCCCGACTGCTAGCCGACGAAGGTCCAGTTCAGGGTCTGGCCTGCATGGAACGGCACGAGGTCGATCTGGCCGACGCCGAGCCTGTCGGGGACCTCGGTGTCCCTGCGCTCGAGTGTGACCGTGCCCTCGTTGAGCGGAAGGCCGTAGAAGCGCGCCCCATGCTCGGACGCGAAGCCTTCCAGCTTGTCGAGAGCGCCTTCCTCCTCGAACACGGCGGCATAGCTTTCAAGAGCGTAAGGCGCGTTGAAAATGCCCGCGCAGCCGCAGCCCGACTCCTTGGAATGCCGGGTGTGCGGAGCGCTGTCCGTACCGAGGAAGAATTTCGGCGAGCCTGACACGGCCGCGGCGCGCACCGCCAGCCGGTGCTCCTCGCGCTTCACGACCGGCAGGCAGTAAGCGTGCGGTCGAAGCCCGCCGGCGAACAGCGCATTGCGGTTGAGGTGCAGATGCTGTGGAGTGATGGTTGCTCCGACGTTTGGCCCGGCGTCACCAACGAACTGTGCGGCCTCGGCGGTCGTGATGTGCTCCAGCACGATCTTCAGTTCCGGGAAGTCGCGAACGAGCCCGGTCAGGATGCGATCGATGAACACCGCCTCCCGGTCGAACACGTCGACATCCGGGTCGGTGACTTCGCCGTGGACGCACAGGACCATGCCGATCCGCTGCATCCGCTCCAGTGTCGGATGGAGATTTCGGACGTCGGTGACTCCCGATGCGGAGTTGGTCGTCGCGTTGGCGGGATAGAGCTTGGCAGCGACCCAGACATCGTCGTTGAACCCGCTTTCGACGACTTCGGGACCTGCCTCGTCGGTCAGGTAATAGGTCATCAACGGCCGGAATCCTCGACCTGCCGCCTCCCAGATCCTTTCGCGGTAATCGGCAGCCGCAGGAATGGTCGTGATCGGCGGGACGAGGTTCGGCATGATGATCGCCCGGCCGAACTGGTGCGCCGTGTAGGATGCGACCAGACGTAGCATCTCTCCGTCTCGAAGGTGAACGTGCCAATCGTCGGGGCGGCGGAGCGTCAGGCTTTGCATCGTCACGGGCGCTCCCTAACTGAAGGGCATGCCCGCGACCACCCTGACCGATCGAGCTGTCGTCCGCCTGACCGGGGAAGACGTTCGCGGCTTCCTCCAGGGCCTCGTCACCAGCGACGTTGCCGGCGAGCTGCCCGTCTGGACCGGGCTCCTGACGCCGCAGGGCAAGTGCCTGTTCGATTTTCTGGTCTGGGCCGACGGGGAAGATCTGCTTCTGGATTGCGAGGCGGAGGCGGTCGACGACCTGGTCAAGCGGCTGTCGATCTATCGGCTGAGGAGGCCAATCGCCATTGAGCGCGACCCCTCGCTAGCGGTCCACTGGTCGTTCGACCGCGACCAAGGAGTGCTCGACCCGCGGCTTGCGATGCTCGGCCGGCGTTGGCTCGAAGCTCCCTCGGATCCGACTGATGCCTGGCTCGCCCACCGACTGTCGCTCGGTGTCTGCGAGGGCCGCGCCGAGCTCGGCGACATTCTCTGGCTCGAATGCAATGCGGTCGAGCTGAACGGCGTCAGCTTCACCAAGGGCTGCTTCGTCGGCCAGGAAAACACCGCCCGGATGAACTGGCGGCAGAAGGTGAATCGCCGCCTGGTCGTCGTTCCAACCACGAAAGCCGGACCGCGCACCCGGATCCTTTACGAAAGGCTCGGCCTCGCCGTCGAACACCGCCGCGTCGACGACCTCGGCGATGCGATCATTCCGCCCTGGATGGACGGGGTCCTGGCTCAGCAGCCGTAACCGCGCTTCAGGCTCGTCGGCCCGACTTTGCAGTACCAGACATCGGTGGCTCCTATTCCCCAGTCCGCGACGATCCACCGCCCGCCTCGCTGTTGAAGCACGGCATCCACCCGAAGGCCGTCCATATTCTCGAAGTCGTCGCCGAAGATCCGGGCCCCGTCGATCGGCTCGCCGCCTTTGCGCCGCGGGTCGGCGATGACGAACGCCCATCCTCTCTCGACCCGAAGCACCTGAACGACGAACTCGACATTGGGACCGAGCTTCGCCTCGACTTTCGGCCGAAGCGCGTCGAGCACGGCCTTGCGCTCGGATGGCGTCGGGTTGGCGGCGACGAGCACGAGCAGAGCCGCAATGAGCATCGCGATGTTCGCTGCGATCCGCATGCCCGACCTCAGCCCGTTGAACCGTCCGCTTTCTTGCGCCGGTCGAGGATTCGCCACAAGGCGACAGCGCCGATCAGCATCCAGATCACGTTGAGCGACGCCGACGGAAGCGCTCCGTGCCACCAGCCATTGATCGTGAAACCCGCCGCTCCGACGACGTTCATGCCCTGGTAGACGAGCGACTGGCCGGTCAGCTTTCCGGCCGAGAGTAGAAGATAGGCCAGAAGAATGAGAACCGCGCCGGCCCAGCCGACGATCTCGACGGCAAGTTCGAGCGGAGTCACGCGGGGCTCCTTGACCTGCGGATCAGGCTCCCGAGAGCCGCGATGAGGATTCCTGGAAGCGCCAGGACCAGAAGCATCACGGTCCCCGGAATCCAGAGGCTGCCAACGCCTTGGGCCGCCCACATGACCGGCATCTGCGCCAGCATGACCGCGAGCGCCCAGCGCCACGCACGCTCAGGAAAGGCAAAGCCAAGCAAGCCGCAGAGCGCGCATGCGATGGGCAGAAAGATTGCCCAATATTCCCCGGTGTCCCATGGTTCCCGGCCACCGGACGTCTGGGTCGCAACCGACCAAAGCAATGCGCCGCCGGCGAAGGACAGGAGCCACCCGGCGAGGCCGCTCACGCCGCCGCAAGCCTCCGAAGCACGTAGTGAAGGATGCCGCCCGACTTGAAATATTCGAGCTCGTTGTAAGTATCGATGCGGCAACGGGCGGTGAACGTGAACTGACGCCCGTCGTCCTTCTCGACGGCCACCGTCACATCCTGGCGCGGCTTGAGCTCACCAATGCCGGTGATCGTGTACTTCTCGGTTCCGTCCAGCCCTAGCGTTTCGGCATTCTCGCCCTGCTGGAACTGCAGCGGGAGCACGCCCATGCCGACCAGGTTGGAGCGGTGGATGCGCTCGAAGCTCTCGGCAATCACCGCCCGGACCCCGAGCAGCACCGTGCCCTTCGCCGCCCAGTCCCGGGAGCTGCCCGTTCCATATTCCTTCCCGGCGATGACCACGAGCGGACGGTCGTCCTGCTTGTAGAGCATGGCCGCGTCGTAGATCGGCATGGTCTCGCCGGTCGGCGCGTAGCGAGTGAAGCCGCCCTCGACGTTTTCGAGCATGCGGTTGCGGATTCGGATGTTGGCGAAGGTGCCGCGCATCATCACCTCGTGATTGCCGCGCCGCGATCCGTAGCTGTTGAACTCGCCGCGGCTGACCTGCCGCTCGAGGAGATAGCGGCCGGCCGGGCTATCCGGTTTGATCGCGCCTGCTGGCGAGATGTGGTCGGTGGTGATCGAGTCCCCGAACACCGCCAGCGGACGCGCCGCGTCGATGTCGCCCGGTGGGACCGGCTCCATCGTCATCCCGGTGAAGTAGGGAGGATTCTGGATATAGGTCGAAGACGCTGGCCAGCCGTAGGTGTCGCCGCCCGAGACCCCGATCGCCCGCCAGCGCTCGTCGCCGCGATAGACATCCGCGTAGCGTGTGCGGAACATGTCGGAATGGACATGCGCATCGATCAGGGTGCGGATCTCCTCGTTCGACGGCCAGATGTCCTTGAGGAACACATCCTCGCCGTTGCGCGCCTTGCCGATCGGCTCATGCGCAAGGTCGGCTCTGACCGTGCCCCTCAGCGCATAGGCGACGACCAGCGGCGGTGATGCGAGATAATTGGCCCGGCAGTCCGGCGACACGCGGCCTTCGAAGTTGCGGTTGCCGGAAAGGACGCTGACCGCGACCAGGTCGTTCTCGTTGATCGCCTTGCTGATCGCCTCGGGCAGCGGACCCGAATTGCCGATGCAGGTCGTGCAGCCGTAGCCGACGAGGTCGAACCCGATGGCGTTGAGGTCTTCCTGAAGACCGCTCGCCTTGAGGTAGTCGGTGACCACCTGGCTTCCCGGCGCGAGGCTGGTCTTGACCCATGGCTTCGGCTCCAACCCGAATTCGCGCGCCTTCCGGGCGACGAGGCCGGCGGCGATCAGGACCGACGGGTTCGACGTGTTGGTACAGCTGGTGATGGCGGCGATCACGACGTCGCCATTGCCGACCTCGAACTGCTCGCCCTCGACGGGGACCCGCGGGTCGTTGTGCTTCTTGTAGGTGTGCTCCAGCTCGTTGTTGAACTGGTCGTCGACGTCGCTCAGCACGACCCGGTCCTGCGGCCGCTTCGGACCGGCGAGCGACGGCTCGATCGTGCTCATGTCGAGTTCGAGCGTGTCGGTGAACACGGGCTCCGGGTTCGAGATGTCGTGCCAGAAGCCGTTGGCCTGGCAGTAAGCACGGACCAGCTCGATCGTCTCGTCCGAGCGGCCGGTGAGCCTCAGATATTCGATCGTTCGATCGTCGATCGGGAAGAAGCCGCAGGTCGCGCCATATTCGGGCGCCATGTTGGCGATGGTCGCGCGGTCGGCGACACTCATCGACTGCAGGCCCGAGCCATAGAATTCGACGAAGCGGCCGACGACGCCCTTGGCGCGGAGCATCTGGGTGACCGTCAGAACGAGATCGGTTGCGGTAATGCCTTCCTTGAGCTGGCCCGAGAGCTTGAAGCCGACGACGTCGGGAATGAGCATCGACACCGGCTGGCCGAGCATGGCCGCTTCCGCTTCGATTCCGCCAACACCCCAGCCGAGCACTCCAAGACCGTTGACCATCGTTGTGTGGCTGTCGGTTCCGACGAGGGTGTCCGGGAAGGCGACCGTCTCGTCGTTTGTGTCCTTTCCGGTCCAGATGCCCTGCGCAATATGCTCGAGGTTCACCTGGTGGCAGATGCCGGTACCCGGCGGCACGACCTTGAAATTGTCGAACGCGCCGCTGCCCCACTTTAGGAACTCGTAGCGCTCGCCGTTGCGGGCATATTCCAGCTCGACGTTGCGCTCGAACGCCTTGGGAGTGCCGAACTCGTCGACCATCACGCTGTGGTCAATGACCAGATGGACCGGAACCAGCGGATTGATCTTCTGCGGGTCACCGCCGAGGGTCTTCATCGCATCGCGCATTGCGGCCAGGTCGACCACCGCCGGAACGCCGGTGAAGTCCTGCATCAGAACGCGTGCCGGGCGGTACTGGATCTCGCGGGAAATGCTCCGCTCCTTCTGCCAGTCGACCATCGCCTGGAGGTCGTCGCGAGTGACGGTCGAACCATCCTCGAAGCGCAGCAAATTCTCGAGCAGGACCTTCATCGAGAACGGTAGGCGGCTGATGTCGCCGAGCTGCTCCGCCGCCTTTGGAAGCGAATAATAAGCGTAGGTTCGGCTTCCGACGGTCAGGGTCGTGCGAGTGTTGAGGCTGTCCTGGCCGGTCGGAATCATCGCTTGCGTCCTGTGAGTTCTTGAGTTTCGGGGGCGCCCGCTAGATGGGCGGCGCGCTGGCCCTTAGCAACCACCCAGTCAGGCCGCAAACCGGCCCTAGATCCAGCCGCGCCGCTTCAGGTACCAGAGCGGGAGAACGGCGCTCGCGAGCATCAGCAGAAGCGCCATCGGATAGCCGTAGCGGAAGCCGAGCTCCGGGAAGTGATGGAAGTTCATCCCGTAAATGCCGGCGATCAGGGTCGGCGGAAGGAAGACCAGCGCCGCCCAGGAGAAAAGCTTCATCGCCGCGTTCTGCTCGATGCTGATCAGGCCGAGCGAAGCGTCGAGCAGGAAGGTGAGGTTGTCGGCGAGGAACCCGCTGTGGTCGGTCAGGGACTTGGTGTCGCCGAGAAGCGCCTGGATGTGACCGCGAATGCCGTCCGTTTCGGGCGATCTCAGTCGGTCCGACGCGAGAAAGAAGCTCAACATGCGCGCGGTACTGACCGCGGTGACCCGGATATGCGCAAGCAAGGACTGGGTGCGGCCGATCCTTGTAAGAAGGGCGGTCAGCCGGTCGGCTGGGATCCGCCGCGCCGTTGTCGACTTGGCGAAGATGTGCGCGGAGATCTTCTCGATTTCCCTTCCCACGTCCTCAAGCTCGTCCGCGAGCCGGTCGATGATGGAATCGAGAAGCCCGTAGGTCGCGGTGAGGGCGTCCCTGACCAGCGCCTTGTCGGTCCGCGCATGATTCTGGAACGAGCGGACCGGCTTCGGAGTGACGTAACGGACGGTCACCAAGCGATTGTCCGTAAGGACGAACCCGATCGGGTCGCTTCGGGGATGCCCGTCCTCGACTCCGTAAAGCGCGCCGAGGGTCATGTAGAGCGTTCCGTTCCGCTCGTAGAGGCGGCTCGACGGCTCGATTTCGCTCATATCCTCGCGGGTCGGCACCTGGACCCGGACGCACTCCTCGACCAGCTTGTCCTCTTCGCGGGTGGGCTCCTCGAGGTCGATCCAGGTCGCGTCGTCGGGGATGCGCTGTCCCTTGGCCGCATCGATGATGCTCCCATCGCAGTTCGGACCATAGGCGCGAAGCATGGCCCGTTTGATTGACCGGCGGGCACGGCTTTGCAAGCCGCTTCGCTCTGCTAAGCCTAAGAGGAATGACCCGTCCCAAGCGCGCGGCCGCCGCCGCAATCCTCATCCTGGTCGCGACGGCTTCGATCCTGCTGCTGATGGGAAGGCCGCCAATCTGCACCTGCGGTACGGTCGAGCTTTGGATCGGCGAGGCCAATAGCTCGAAGACCAGTCAGATGCTGTCCGACTGGTACAGCGCAAGCCACGTCGTCCACGGCCTTCTGTTCTATGCGGGCCTTTGGCTGCTCTTTCGCAAATGGCCGGTCGAGAGGCGCTTCCTCGCGGCGCTCCTGATCGAAGCGTCGTGGGAAATCATCGAGAATACTCCGATGGTCATCAACCGTTATCGCGAGGAGACGGCGGCGCTCGGCTACACCGGCGACAGCGTCCTGAATTCGATGAGCGACATTGCGATGATGGGACTTGGATTCCTGATCGCCCGAAAGCTTCCGACCTTGGCAGCGATCCTTGTTGTTATCGCTCTTGAACTGGTTCCGTTAATTATCATCCGCGACAATTTGACCTTGAATATCTGGATGTTGCTGGCGCCGAACGAGGCGCTAAAGTCATGGCAGTCGGGCGGCTAGGTGTCGGCACGATTCGACGCTTCGAAAATTGAAACGCCAAATTCCAAGGACCTCCGGTTTGAAACTTCCCGCACTTGCGATTCTTGCTATCGTTCCCGCCACCTTCGCCGCCACCCCTGCGCAAGCAGATGAAATCATCGGCGGCCTTTACGTCCACGACGTGGATACGTTTGCCACCATCGCTGGAGAAGAGGCCGGTGTGGACGTTCAGCTCGGCTGGCGGGGCGACCGCATCGGCAAGACGCGGCTTCAGCCTCATGTATTTGCTGCCGTAAACAGCGCCGGAAAAACAAACTATGCCGCGGCGGGTGTGTCCATGAAGTTTGGCGACAAGCTATTCATCCGCCCCGGTGTGGGCATTGCGATACACACGGGTTCCGCAGCGAACTTCCAGGACGAAACAAACAATCACCTGGAATTCGGCAGCCGAATCCTGTTCGAACCGGAGCTCGGTATCGGCGCCCGGATCACTGACCGGGCAACGATTGAAGCCAGTTGGGTGCACATGAGCAACGGGCAGATCTTCGATCGGGACCAGAACCCCGGCATCGACAATCTCGGAGTCCGGTTCGGCCTCAAGCTCTGATCAGCGGCAGCGGTTGAGTTGCGGCGGAGCGCCCTCCTTGAGGGTGAACGGCCCGACCTCGGTGCCGTCGTCGAGCGAGACGGACAGGGTCATGTCTTCCTTGGCGATCGTGCCCGCGTAAGTCGCGGCTTGCGACCGGAAGATCTGACCGACCTTGATCGGACCGCTCTGCCCGGTCCGATACGTGCCCTTGACGCTGAACACTCCTCCCTCACCGGGGAATATTGCCTCGTCGATGGTTCCGGAGGCGCAGTCGAAGTCGACCGTCCCCGATCCGCCGTCGAGCACGACTCCTATGTTGGGGCCGCCCCACGAGCCGCTTTTCGGCCGAAGCCCGGGCATGATCGTCTCACACCCGGTAAGGACCAGCGTGACCGCTGCGAGCACGAGGCGGCGTTTCATCATCCGATCATCTTCTCCGGTTTCACGACCCGGTCAAACGTCGCTTCGTCGACCAGCCCAAGCTCGAGGCCTGCTTCCCTTAGCGTCTGCCCAGTCTTGTGCGCATGCTTCGCGATCGCCGCGGCATTGTCGTAGCCGATCTCCGGAGCGAGCGCGGTCACCAGCATCAGCGAGCGGTTCATATGCTCGGCAATGCGCTTCTCGTCCGCCTCGAGGCCGTCGAGCGTCCGCTTGGTGAAGCTTTCCATTCCGGTGCTCAGAAGATTGATCGACCGGATCACGTTCGCACCGATCAGCGGCTTGAACACGTTGAGCTCGAGATGGCCCTGAAGCCCGCCGATGGTCACCGCGACGTGGTTGCCCATGACCTGGGCCGAAACCATCGTCAGCATCTCGGCCTGGGTCGGATTGACCTTGCCCGGCATGATCGAACTGCCCGGCTCGTTCTCCGGAAGCTTCAGTTCGCCGAGGCCCGAACGCGGACCTGACCCGAGGAGGCGAATGTCGTTGGCGATCTTCGTCAGCGATACGGCGATCGTGTTGAGAACTCCCGACAGCTCGACCATCGTGTCATGAGCCGCGAGCTCAGCGAACTTGTTGGGAGCGCTGGTGAAGGGAAGCCGAGTGAGGTTCGCGATTTCCTTGGCAAAGGCGTCGGCGAAGCCCTCCGGCGCATTCAGCCCGGTGCCGACCGCGGTTCCGCCCTGGGCCAGGCGATAGATCCGCGGAATCACGCTCTCGAGGCGCTCGATATTGTCCGCGATCTGCTGGGCGTAGCCCGAGAATTCCTGGCCGAGGGTCAGCGGCGTCGCATCCTGGAGGTGGGTGCGTCCGATCTTCACGATTCCCATCCAGCGATTCGAAAGGTCCGACAATCGGGCGTGCATCGTCCTCAGTGCCGGAAGCAGTCGGCCGTTCACCGCTCGGGCAGCCGCTACGTGAAGCGCGGTCGGGAAGCTGTCGTTCGACGACTGGCCCTTGTTGACGTGGTCGTTCGGGTGGACCGGCTCCTTGCCTCCGCGGTTGCCGGTCAACTTCTCGTTCGCCCGCCCGGCAATGACCTCGTTTGCGTTCATGTTCGACTGGGTTCCGGAGCCCGTCTGCCAGATGACCAGCGGGAACTGGCTGTCGAGATCGCCGCGCGCGACCTCCGCCGCCGCCTGCTGGATCGCCTCGGCGAGCTGCGGGTCGAGCCCGCCGATGCGCGCATTCACTCGCGCAGCGGCCTGCTTGATGAAGCCCAGCGCGTGGACGATCTCGAGCGGCATCTGCTCGCGTGGACCGAAGGGGAAGTTCTCGATCGACCGCTCGGTCTGCGCGCCCCAATAGGAATCTGCCGGGACCTCGATCGGGCCAAAGCTGTCGGTCTCGGTTCGAGTCGTCTTCATTGCCTGCCTTTATTCGTCATTCCCGCGGTGAGAAGCGGGGAACCCAATGTTGCGGCGCATTGGAAGGCAGGCGGATGCCGGGTCAAGCCCGGGGCGACAAATGCCGGGCTACTTCTTCCGGGTGAAGTCGACGTTGACGACGTTCGAGCCGTCTTCCGGCGGCTCGCTCGGAGGCGCGTCGTTCTCGGCTTCCTCATGCTCTTCGTGAAGGTCCTCGGCGCCGCTTGCCTGAAACTTGAGGCTGAAGTCGACCGCCGGATCGACGAAGTCGGTCACCGCGGCGAACGGCACCCGGAGCGTCGAAGGCACGCCGCCGAACGAAAGTCCGACACTGAAGGCGTCCTGCTCGACCTTGAGGTCCCAGAACCGGTGCTGGAGGACGATCGTCATCTCGTCCGGAAAGCGCTCGGTCAGATGCTTCGGGATGTTCACGCCCGGCAGCTTCGTCTTGAACGTGATGTAGAAATGATGCTCGCCGGGCAGCCCGCCCGTCTGCTCGACTTCGCCCAGAACGCGGCCGACCACGTCGCGCAAAGCTTCCTGTACGATCTCGTCGTACGGGATCAGGCTTTCCGGAGTCTCGTCACTCATATTGGAAAGGTGGTAGCGAGGCCGCGCCACCGGTCAAGCGGAGTCCGCAATGCCAATCGACCCGACGCAACCCTATGACGACAATAATATCTTTGCCCGCATCCTTCGCGGCGAGATCCCGTCGAGCAAGGTCTACGAAGACGAATACGCATTCGCTTTCCACGACATAAACCCGCTCGCGCCGGTTCACATTCTCGTCATTCCGAAGGGGCCATATGTCTCCTGGGACGATTTTTCGGTGAAGGCCTCCGATGCGGAGATTGCCGGATTCATCCGTGCCGTCGGCAAGGTTGCCCGCGACCAGGGGCTGGTCGGGCAGGGTTATCGCGTCCTCGCCAATATCGGGCTGCGCGGAGGTCAGGAGGTCCCCCACCTCCACGCTCACATTTTCGGTGGAGAGCCGCTCGGCCCGATGCTGGCTCGCTAGGGGGATTGCCCTCGGGGGCGGAGCCGCTAGGGTCGCTGCAAAGACCTACGCCATCTTAGGGGAGAAATAATGGCGACTGCCGCACCACAACGGGGCGTGCTCGAACGCATGATGCTGCGCAAGAGCGTTGCCCAGGTTCAAGAAGAGACGCGGACCAGCGAGCTCAAGAGATCACTCGGGCCCTGGAACCTCGTATTCCTCGGCATTGGCTGCATCATCGGCGCGGGCATCTTCGTCCGTACCGGCAATGCCGCCGCTCTGCACGCCGGCCCCGCCGTTCTCATTTCCTACCTGATCGCCGGCGTCGTCTGCGCTTTTGCAGGTCTCTGCTATGCCGAGCTCGCCTCGACCCTCCCGGTTTCCGGCTCCGCCTACACCTACAGCTACACGACCATCGGCGAGTTCGCAGCCTGGGTCATGGGCGCGCTTCTTCTCCTCGAATACGGCCTCGCGGCATCCGTCGTCGCGGTCGGCTGGTCGGGCTACATGGTCAGCCTCTTAGGAGACATCGGCCTTCACATACCCGCGGACCTCACCGGTCCTACCGGCCATGCGATCATGGTCGACGGAGCGGCCACCGGCGGGACCTACCTCTTCAACCTACCGGCCTTCCTCGTCTGCGCGGCGCTCGCTCTGCTGCTCTGCATCGGCGTGTCGGAATCGGCGAAGTTCAACAACGTCATCGTCGCCATTAAGGTGACGGTGCTGGTCGCCTTCATCCTCGTCGGCGGCTTCATCATCTTGAAGAACCTGCCCGCCTACACGGTGAACTGGGACCCGTTCATCCCGGCTCCCACGGGCGAGAAGGGCGAGTTCGGCTGGAGCGGTATCCTTCGCGCGGCCTCGATCGTCTTCTTCGCCTATATCGGCTTCGAAGCGGTCTCCACCGCCGGCCAGGAAGCCAAGGACCCGGGCAAGGACATGCCGGTCGGGATCATCGGCTCGCTGCTCGCCTGCACGGTGATCTACATCCTCGTCTCGATCGTCCTGACGATGGTCGTGAACTACAAGATGCTGAACGTGCCGGATCCGGTCGCGGTCGCGGTCGATGCCTTCGGTCCCCAATGGGCGTGGTTCGCAAAGACCATCAAGATCGGTGCGATCATCGGCCTGACCTCGGTCATCCTCGTGCTGATGTATGGCCAGACCCGAATCTTCTACACCATGGCGCGCGACGGCCTGCTTCCGAAGCCCTTCGCCAAGGTGCACCCGAAGTTCCGTACCCCGTACATCAACACGATCCTCGTCGGGATCATCGTTGCCTGCGCGGCCGGCTTCTTCGACATCAACACCCTCGGCGACATGACCTCGGTCGGAACGCTCGCGGCCTTCGGAATCGTCTGCCTGACGGTGATCTGGCTCCGCCGCACGCACCCGGACATTCCGCGCGGTTATCGAGTGCCGCTCTATCCGGTGCTTCCGGCGCTCGGCATCCTGTCGTGCTTCGCCCTAATCTTCACCGTGGAGACAAGGGTGCTGGTCTTCTTCGCCTGGTACACGGCGATCATGATCGTACTCTATTTCCTCTACGGAATGAGGAACTCGGAACTCGCCAAGGGCAGCTTCGCGACCGGCGAAGGCGACTTCCCGCTCTTCCCGGAAGACGCACCCCTGGACGAAAGCGGCAATCCGATCGTTCGTCCGTAAGGGCAGCGCTTGGGTGAAAGTTGAAGGGCGGTCCTTGAAGGGCCGCCCTTTTCCTATTCGACGAGTTCGCCCGCCAGTGCCTTGAGGTCCGCTTCGGGCCTGGCGCCGTAATGCTGGATGACCTCGGCGGCCGCGATCGCTCCCAAACGAAGCGATTGTTCGAGGCCGCTCCCGCGCGCGGTGCCGAGCAGGAAGCCGGCCGCGAAAAGGTCGCCTGCACCAGTCGTGTCGACCAGCCTTGCGATCGGCTCCGCGGAAACGTCCGCCCGTTCGTCCCCGCGCGTGGCAAGCGCGCCATACTCGCTTCGGGTGACGACCAGGATCTCGACCTTGTCCTTCACGGCCGCGACGGCGCTCTCGAGATGCGCGATGCCGGCGAGCGCCTCGATCTCGGCCTGGTTGGCGAACAGGATGTCGATCCGGCCGCTGTCGAGAAGCTCATTGAAACCGTCGCGGTGACGGTCGACGCAGAAGGTGTCGGACAGCGTGAAGGCGACCTTCCGGCCCGCTTCGCGCGCAACCTCGATCGCCCGGACCATCGCGTAGCGCGGAGTTTCGGGGTCCCACAGATAGCCTTCGAGGTAGAGGATCTGGCTGTCACGGATCTGGGCCTCGTCCAAGGCGCTCGCCGGCAAGTGCTGCGCCGCGCCGAGGAAGGTGTTCATCGTCCGGTGCCCATCGGGCGTTACGAGGATCATCGACCGGGCAGTCGGGACACCGACGTCTGAAGCTGGCGTGATGAACTCAACCCCCGCGGCCGTCAGATCGTGACGGTAGAACTCGCCGAGCTGGTCCGGCGCCACCTGCCCGATAAAGCCCGCCCGGCCGCCGAACGCTGCAATACCCGCCGCCGTGTTGCCCGCCGAACCGCCGCTCACCTGGTGCGCTGGACCCATGTGCGAATAGAGCCGCTCGGCCTCTTCCGGGTCGATCAGCCGCATTGACCCCTTCACCAGCCCTTCGGCGGCAAGGAAGTCGTCAGTCGCATTGGCGATCACGTCGACGATTGCATTGCCGATGCAGAGCACGTCGAGACGGCAGTCGGTCATTGGAGGGCACCTGTTGTTTTTGCGGGAGAAAGCGCGCGCCTAGCGGCGGCGGGCGTAGGCGGCAAGCTTGCCTCGCTCCAGCCACGCCGTCATGACTAGCCGATGCGAAAGATCCTCGTTCTAACCGGCGCCCTACTGCTCGCAGGCTGCGCCACGACGCCGGCCCCCGAACCAGAGAAGCCGCAGGAGCCGACGCCGACGGGGCCGACGGTCCCTGTTCCTGGGACCCTGCTCAACCTGACCGCCGCCGAACTGATCCAGAAGATGGGCCAGCCCGTGCTTCAGGTCCGCGAGGGGCCGGGTCTCAAGCTCCAGTTCAAGAGCCGGTCCTGCATCCTCGACGCCTATCTCTATCCGACGCCCTCGGGCGGGCTTCCGGAGCGAGTGACCCATGTCGATACGCGCCTGGCCAACGGCAACGACACGTCTCAGCCGGCCTGCGTCGCTTCGCTGGTCCGCAACTGATCCATCGCCCATTCGGCCGCCTCGGCGATTACCGGGTCGGCATCGGACAAGTGGGGTTTGATGCTCGCCGCCATTAGTGGTGAGCGGCTGTTCCCAGCGGCGATCAGGCAATTGCGGATCATCCGGTTGCGGCCGATTCGTTTGATCGGCGATCCCGCGAACATCTCTCGAAACGCTCCATCGTCCAGCTTCAGCAAGTCCTCCAGCCGGGGAGCCGCCAGCTCGGCCCGCGGCAGGAATGCCTTGTTCGCCGAGGCCGCCTTTGCAAACCGGTTCCATGGGCAAACGGCAAGGCAGTCGTCGCAACCATAGATGTGGTTGCCGATCGCCTCCCGAAACTCCCTCGGGATCGGCCCGTCATTCTCGATCGTAAGGTAGGAAATGCACTTGCGCGCATCGATCCGGTGCTCGGGGCCGATCGCGTCCGTCGGACAGGCGTCGAGACAGCGCGTGCAGGATCCGCAATGAAGTCCGCCGCTCGCCGCCTCGTCCGGCTTCAACTCGAGCTCGGTCAGGATCACGCCCAGGAACAGCCAGCTTCCATGGTCGCGCGAAACGAGGTTGGTATGCTTGCCCTGCCAGCCGATGCCCGCCGCCTGGGCCAACGGCTTTTCCATCACCGGTGCGGTGTCGACGAACACCTTGAGCTCGCTCGGCGCGGCGTCGACGATGAACCGGGCGAGCGCCTTCAGCGCCTTTTTCACCGTCTTGTGATAGTCGCCGCCCTGAGCATAGACCGAGATTCGTCCGCGCTCGCCAAGCTCGGCGAGAGTCATTGGATCCGTCGCCGGCGCATAGCTCATCCCGAGCGCGATCGCGGATTTCGATTGAGGCCACAAAGCTCTCGGCGACACGCGATGGTCCGCCCGGGTCTCCATCCAGCCCATCGTTCCATGGTGGCCCGCCTCGATCCACTTGCGGATGTCGAGCCCGGCCGCGTCGGCGGCATCGGCGCGCGTGAATCCGCAGGCGACGAAGCCCAGTCGCTCGGCCTCGGCGCGTATTGCCTCCTTAAGGGTTTGGCTCCTATCCACGTCGCGGCCCATATCACCGCATCCCATGGTTTCTGTAAGGAATTCCAGTGCTTCGACAGGCTTCGCCGCAAAGCTGGACTGATGGAATTGCCGTCGAAGCCAAGGATCTGGTCAAGGACTTCGCCGAGAAGCGCGCCGTCGATGGAGTGAGCCTCGAAGTTCCCACGGGATCGATCTTCGGTCTCCTCGGTCCCAACGGCGCCGGCAAGACAACCACCCTGCGCATGCTTCTCGGCATTATCGAGCCCTCCTCCGGGGAGCGCCGAGTACTCGGCCACACGCGCCCGATCGAGGCCGCCCACCGGATCGGTTACCTGCCCGAGGAGCGCGGCCTCTATCCCTCGATGAATGCGCGCGAAGGCATTGCCTTCATGGGCGCACTTCGCGGTCTGCACCTCTCGGCCGCCCGCAGGCGCGCCGATCAATTGCTCGAGGAGAATGGTCTCGGCGAGTGGGCCAAGAAGCCGATCCGAACCCTGTCCAAGGGCATGGCGCAGACCGTCCAGCTGCTCGGCACCCTGGTGCACGAGCCGCGCCTGATCGTCCTCGACGAGCCCTTTTCCGGGCTCGACCCGATCAACCAGGGCAAGCTCGAGCGGCTCATCCGCAACCGAGCCGCAGACGGTGTGACCATCATCTTCTCGACCCACGTGATCGCCCACGCCGAACGGCTTTGCGAACAGATCGCGATCATCGCTGCCGGGAAGGTCGCCTTCAACGGCCGCGTCGACGAGGCGCGCGCGAAGCTCCGGCCGATCGTCAGGCTGCGCACTCGTGAGAGCGATGGCCCCTGGCGCTCGGTCCTTCCTCCCTCTGCCCGAAGCGAAGGCGGCGAATGGATCTTCGAGCTTCCCAAGACCGGCCCTGAGCCCCTGCTGAGGGCATTGATCGACGGAGGGGCGGGTATCGAAACGCTCGCGATCGAGCGGCCGGGCCTTCACGAAGCCTTCGTAGCGATCGCCGGTGACGCGGCCGCTCGAGCGATGGCGGTGGAGCCGGAGGAGGTCGCCCAGTGAAGGAGCTTCTTCGCGCCGCATTCGTGATCGCCCGCCGCGACTTCTCGGCAACAGTGCTGTCGCGGACCTTTCTCCTGTTCCTCCTCGGTCCCTTCTTCCCGGTCCTGATGGTCGCGGTCTTTGGCGCCGCGACCGCTCCCATGAGCGCGTCGGAACGGCCGACCGTCGGGGTGATCGCCTCGTCAAGGGATTATCAGCAGCTGCAGAGTGCGCGCGACCGGCTGCAGGACACGTTCGGCGCCCTCGCAATGGTCAACATCCAGCGGGTCGCTCCAACCGGTCGGCCCGAGCAGGCCGGCCAGGTGCTCGCGAGCGCCAAGCCGGGCTACGTCGCGGTGCTGGAGGGCGGCCTCGCCAGCCCCCGGCTGGTCGGATCGGTCACCGCGCAGAGCGGAACGGCCAAGCAGCTCCGGCTGATGATCGCCGAGGCCCGTCGAGCAACCACTGGAACCGGAGACGCCGTCAATCTTCCGGTCATGCTGACCAGTCCCTCGCCCTCCGCGCCCAACAGCGGAGCCCAGGCGCTGACCGCGCGCGGGGGACAATCCCTGCTCTTCCTCCTCACCCTTCTGCTCGCGGGCATGCTTCTGTCCCAGCTGATCGAGGAAAAATCGAACAAGGTCATCGAGGTGCTAGCCGCCGCCGTGCCGATCGATTCGATCTTCCTCGGCAAGCTCCTGGCGATGCTGTGCGCGTCGCTGGTCGGGATCGCGGTCTGGGCGGCAATCGGCGCCCTGGCCATTGCCGTATTCGCGCCGAGCGGTCTCAGCGGCCTTCCGCCGCCTGCCGTCGGTTGGCCCGTCTTCATCGTGCTCGGCGTCGTCTATTTCGCGATGAGCTACCTATTGCTCGGCGCGATCTTCCTCGGCATCGGCGCCCACGCCTCGAGCGCCCGCGAGGTGCAGACCCTGTCGATGCCGGTGACCATGGCTCAGGTGGTGATTTTCGCCTTCGCCTCGGTCGCGGTCGGAGCGCCCAATAGCAATAAGGCGATGGGCGCAGGGATTTTTCCGCTTTCCTCGCCCTATGTGATGATCGCCCGCGCAGCCGAGGTTTCCGACCTGGCGCCGCATGTCGTCGCAATCGTCTGGCAGCTCTTGTGGGTAGCCCTCTTCCTCCGCATCGCCTCCCGGATCTTCCGCAAGAGCGTGCTCAAGTCGGGGCCGACCCGGGTGTCGAAGAAGAGGCTGGCCCGCGCCTAGTTGATCGCCTCCCGCGCCATTTCCTCGAGCTTGGCCATCAGTGCGCGGTGCGGGAATGGACCGTGACTGATCCGGGCGACGCCGGCGCTAGCCCACTCCTCCTTTGATGGCGCTCCTGGGAAGGCGATCAGGTTCAGCGGCAAGGGTACCTCGCGCACGACGCGCTCGATCTGGCGGCTGTCGGCCAGCCGGGGCACGAAGAAGCCGCTCGCCCCGGCGTCCGCGAAGGCCTTTCCCCGCTCGACGACCATGCTGATCAGCTCATCGTCATGCTCCTGCGTCTTCAGCAAGGCGTCGGTGCGAGCATTGATGAAGAAGGAATCGCCGACCTGCTTTCGGATCGCGCTGATCTTCTCGACCTGCAGGGAAAGCGGATGCAGCCCGTCTCCGCCGATAACCTGGTCTTCGAAATTGCAGCCGACCGCGCCAATGTGCGCCAGCCGCGAGACGTTGCGCCCGACCGTTTCGGGGTCGGTCGAGTAACCGCTCTCGAAATCGACCGTGAGCGGGAGAGGCGACGCCTCGACGATTCGCGCCGCATTGGCGAGAGCGAAGTCGATCGGAACCTGTTGCCCGTCGGGCCAGCCGTTCGCATCGGCGACCGGGTGACTGCCGGTGGCCAGCGCCTTTGCACCGGCTTTCTCCACCGCGTGAGCGCTCCCGACATCCCAGATGTTGTAGAGGATGACCGGATCGCCCGGGACGTGAAGGGCTAAAAAGCGTTCGAATTTCTCGCTCATTCATCCGCTCCTTCGGTTGGCGCCGCCATTATCACAGGCGATGGTCGGTGAGAGGTGAGGTCCCAAATATTCCGCGTCTGGAACAGAAAACAGTGGCAAGCGTATTGCTCACCGCGAGATCTTGGGGCTAACCCACGGGTCTCTTGTCACAACAGGGAATAAGCTGATGAAGAAGATTTCGACCGCTTTCGCAGTGGCCCTTGGCGTCGCTGCTCTTGCAGCGTGCAACCAGAGCCCGCAAGAGCAGGCCGCGGACAACATCGAAGCGAACGCCGAGAATACGGCTGACGTCATCGAGTCCAACACGGAGAATGCCGCTGACGCCGTTGAAGCCAACGGACAGAATGCTGCTGATGAAGTCCGCGCGGAAGGTGAGAACACCGCCGACGCGGTTCGCAATGGCGCCGACGCAGACGGCAACAGCGCGAATTAATTTCGCTCAAGCCGCGCGCACGCACGCGGTTTGAAGGGGGCGCTCCGAAGGGGGCGCCCCTTTTTTTTGGCAAATTCCTCGGAACCGGGCGCGAAGCGTACCCTCTTCTTTCGGATTAGTGGACGAACCTCGCGACCACGTCTCGATACGAGCGGCTGACTTTCACTTGCGCGCCTGAATCCAGCACCAGGAAGCATTCGCCGTTGGTGTGCGGCTTCACCTGCCGGACGAGATCGAGATTGACGATCGTCGACCGGTGGACGCGCTGGAATCTGCGCGGGTCGAGCCTTTTCTCGAGATCCTTCATCGTCTCGCGGAGGATCAGCGTATTGTCGCCGGTCTGGATGCACATGTAGTCGCCGGCGGCATCGATCCGCTCGATCGTGTCGACGTCGACGCGGAAGATCTGCCCCTGGTCCTTGATGTTGATCATCTTCTCGTAGCGGTCGGGGGCGTGGCCCTCGGGAGCCGCGTCGGCCAGCTCTTCGGCTGCCTCGGGCGCATGTTCCGCAAGCGCCTCCTTGAGGCGCTCCGCCTCTCCGGCGCTGCGCTTCTCGGACAGGCGCTGGCGGACTCGATCGAGCGTCGCCGCAAGGCGGTCCTCGTCGACCGGCTTGACCAGATAGTCGATGGCCTGGGCTTCGAACGCGCGGATCGCATGCTCGCCATAGGCCGTGACGAAGACGAACAGGGGCGGCTCGACGTCCATCAGGCCCTGTACGACCGAAAAGCCGTCGAATCCGGGCATCTGGATGTCCAGGAAGACAAGGTCGGGCTTGTGGGTCTTGATCGCCCGGATTGCTTCGCGACCGTTGGCCGCTGTGGCGACGACTTCGACATCGTCGTGGGCCTCCAACCGGAGCTGAAGCCCCTGGGTCGCAAGCGGCTCGTCGTCGACGAGCACGGTGCGGATGGTCATGTGTCCTTGTCTCCGGTTTCGTAGGGAATTTCGATGATAACGCTAAAGCCCCCCTTGTCGTTCTCTCTCGTCGCAAATCCATGGGCGGGACCATAGGCCTGCGTCAGACGGTCCCGAATGTTCGCCAGTCCGACTCCAGTGGACTCGCCGGGGACCGGATCCGCCGCCCCATCGCCATTTCCATTGTCGGCGACTTCGATGCGAACCCCTTGCCCCTGGCGGTTCGCGGTAATCCAGATGTCGGCCCCGTCCTCGCTCGGAGTGACCGCATATTTGATTGCATTCTCGATCAGCGGCTGGAGCAGCAGCGAGGGAAGCCGTGCCCCGATCGTCTCCGCGTCGATCCGAAAATGCGGACGAAGCCGGTCCTCGAAGCGCATCTTCTCAATTTCGAGATAGAGTTTCAGAGTTTCAACCTCCTGCGCAAGCGTCACCTTGGCGGTCGGCTCGTTGGCGAGGGTGTAGCGAAGGAAGGATGACAGGCGCGCGAGCATCGCGTTGGCCCGTTCCGTCTGCTTCAGAAGAACCAGCGTCGAGATCGAGTTGAGCGTGTTGAACAGGAAGTGCGGGTTGAGCTGGTACCGAAGCATCGCCAGCTGCGCCGAGGATGCCTGGCTCTCCAGCCGCTCGCGCTGCTTGATCTCCCCTTCGAGGAGCAGGAAATAATTGATCCCGTAGTAGAGCGCGGCCCAGGCGGCGAGCAGTGCGAAGTTGAGAAGGATGGCGCCGAGATAGGCGACTCCGACCGGCCTCAAGTCGGGCTTTAGGAATGTCGCCACGCTCCACGTCTCGATGATCGAAAAGGCCGCGGCGGCCAGCACCACCGCGATCAACGACAACACCAAAGTGAAGATCGGCCGCATCATGATCAGCCGCCGGAACAGGGAGCCTGTCAGGAGCGTCAGCGAATAACCGGTCGCGGTCAGGAGCGCTGTATGGACGATCCACACCGCGCCCATGCTATTGGCGAAGCCGGACAGCGATCGAAGGATGAAATAACCCGTCCATCCGGCCGACTGAAGCACCCAGAAGGCGCGGTTCTTGTCGTCGAAGAAGGGCTGGTCGAGGCCGATCCCCTGCAGGATCGGGCGCGCGGGCGAGGGCACGTACGGGGCGGCGCTTCTCGCGTCGCGTCCGTCCGTAATCCCGGACTGCTGGTTCAAAGCCGCGCTATCGGTCGCCATTGCCGATTGGGATATAGAGGGGCAAATCCGCCATTGCGAGCAAAGGCAGGAAGCGGCAATCCGTTCCGCCACGGGAGAGACACGGATGAACGAACATGCTCCGCGCGCGACGTTCCGCAGCATGGACCACGGCACGGCCGAGGACTGGGCCACCATTGGAAGCCATTTCTTCCCCTATGCCCAGGGCCTTGCTGACCGGGTCCTGACCCATCTGAAGCTGCTCGACGGCGACTATGGCGGATTCCCGATCGACCGCCTCCAGCACTCGCTCCAGACCGCGACTCGCGCCCATCGCGGCGGGGAATCCGAGGATTATGTCGTGATGGCGCTGCTTCATGACATCGGCGACACGCTCGGCACCCTCAATCACCCTGATATTGCCGCTGCGATCATCAAGCCTTTCGCCGACGAGAAGCTGCACTGGATGTGCGAGCACCACGGCATCTTCCAGGGCTATTATTTCTTCCACTACCTCGGAATGGACCGCGACATGCGCGAGCAGTTCCGGGGCCATCCGCACTTCGAGGACACTGCCCGGTTCTGCGAGCTCTACGACCAGACGGCGTTCGACGATTCCTACGACACCGCGCCCCTCGACGTCTTCGAGCCGATGGTCCGGCGCTTCTTCTCGGCACCCAAGCGGTCGATATACGTTACCACCGCCGAATAAGGACCCTTCATGAGCTTTGTACGTACGGCCGTTGCCGCGGCCGCTCTCCTGCTTGCAGGCTGCCAACAATCGGAAACCAATACGGCCGCGAACGTCAGCGAGGACCAGGCCGAAGCCAGGATCGCACCGATCCTCGATACGCCCGAGGCCAAGGACGACGCCAGCTACGCTCGGCCGCTCGAGGCGCGTGTCTACCATGTCGCCCTCGACCTCAACGTCGACTTCGACGCCAAGCGCATCGGCGGGACCGCGACGCTCGACATTGACCGCAAGCCCGACGCCAGGGAGATCGTGCTCGACGACAAGGGACTCGAGATCGCCAGCATCACCGACGGGTCGAACCAGCCGCTGGACTATAAGGTCGGAACTGCCGATCCCAAGCTTGGCTCGCCGCTAGCGGTGACCCTCCGTCCCGACACCAACCGGCTGATCATCAAGTACAGGAGCGCTCCTGACGCCGGCGCGCTTCAGTGGCTCACCCCGGAGCAGACGGCAGGAAAGAAGAAACCTTACCTGTTCAGTCAGGGTCAGGCGATCGAGAACCGCAGCTGGATCCCGACCCAGGATTCCCCGGGGATCCGCCAGAGCTGGGAAGCGACGATCCACGTTCCGGCGGGCCTGACGGCCGTGATGAGCGCTCCGAAGTCCGCGGAGCCGATGACCCAGGGCGGCGAGAGCGTCTTCAGCTACAAGATGGATCACAGCGTCGCGCCCTACATGATCGCGATCGGCGTCGGCGACCTCGCCTTCAGGTCGCTCGGACCGCGGACCGGCGTCTGGACTGAGCCGGTCATGCTCGACCGCGCCGCCGCCGAGCTCGCCGATACCGAAAAAATGGTCGCTGCCGCGGAGACGCTCTACGGGCCTTACCGCTGGGGGCGCTACGACCTCCTCGTCCTTCCGCCGGCCTTCCCGTACGGCGGCATGGAAAATCCGACCCTTACCTTCCTCACCCCGACGTTCATTGCCGGAGACAAGAGCCTCGTCGGCCTGGTTGCTCACGAGCTCGCGCACAGCTGGTCGGGCAACCTCGTCACCAACGCCAACTGGTCGGACAGCTGGCTCAACGAGGGCGTGACTTCCTACTTCGAGAACCGGATCATGGAGGCGATCTACGGTCCCAAGCGCGCGGCCCAGGAGGCCGCTCTAAGCTTCGACGAGATGGAGAAGGCTTTCGCCGAAGAAGGCCTGAAGGGCCCGAACACGCAGCTTCACCTCGGTCCGAAAGAAGGCGTTCCGGACGGCGGAACGAGCGGCATCGTCTATGACAAGGGCGCGGTTTTCCTCCGCACGATGGAAAAAATCATCGGCCGCGAGACGTGGGACGCCTACCTTCGTTCCTACTTCGACCGCCACGCCTTCCAGCCGATGACCTCGGCGCGGTTCCTGGCCGATATCCGCGCAAATCTCGTGAAAGGGGACAAGAACCTCGAGCAGAAGCTCCAGCTCGACAATTGGGTCTACAAGCCAGGCCTTCCCTCGAACGTGGCCCGGCCCGATCCAGCCGCCTTTGCCACGGTCGATCAGGCGGTGAAGGCGTTCGCGTCCGGCGGCCCGGCGCCAACCGCGTTCGGTGGTTGGACAACCGCTGAAAAGCTGCGTTTTATCAACAAGTTGCCACGTAAGATGCAGACTTCTCGACTCGACGAACTCGAACGCAGGTTGAAGCTCAACGAGGCCGGCAACCAAGAGGTCCTCTTCGCCTGGCTCGATCTCGCGATCCGTAACCGTTACGATCCTTCGGTCCCGTCCCTGGAGCACTTCCTGACAACGCAGGGAAGGCGGAAGTTCGTGAGGCCGTTGATCGAGACCCTGGCCGAGGACAGCCAATGGGGCCGGCCGATCGCGGCGCGCGTCTACAAGGAGGCTCGAGCCTCCTATCACCCGATAACCCAACGGGATTTGGACAAACTTAAATTGGGGAGTTGAGAGGCGGGGTCTTAACCGCGTCTCAACCCTCTTCGGCTACCGCTCGCTGAGACCAGATTTAGCGAGCGCGAATGTACGAAGCTCCCGACCGTTACAAGCGGATGATTTCAGCGCGCCTGCCGGATGGCGAGTCCCTCGGGCTTGCCAGCGATCCGGCGGACAACGCCAGCACGCCGCTCAAGGACGTCCAATTGATTTCAAGGGCGCAGCTGGCGCCCTTCTTCGCGGCCGCGAACATTGTCGCCGCGCTGATGATGTGCGCGGCCCTCTGGGGCGATGTCGAAGAGGCGCTGGTCCTGCCCTGGGCAGCGGCGGTGGCGATCCTGAACCTCGGGGCGATGCATGTCGCCAAGACCCAGTCGATCACGCATATCGGTCGCTCGGGCCGCAAGGTGCCGGAATGGATGATGGTCGGCGAGGTCGTTGCTCGCGCGCTCGCCTGGCTCTCGCTTCCGCTCTACGTCTTCCTTCAGCTCCCGCCCGGCGGCCAGGTCATCGCCGCGTCGATCACCGCGGGCCTCGGCATTGCAGGCCTCGGCCTGGTCGTTCATCCGCGCTCCGCCATCGCCTGGATGAGCATGTTTACCTTCGGCCTCGCCGGAGCGATGCTTCTTGGCCGCGACACCGTTCCCTTCCAGCACATGCTGTCGATCCTGTTCACGCTCGGAGTGTCCATCTTCGGCGTTCTCAATGTCGCCCGCTGGGCTTTCGAGCAGCTCAAGACCAACGCGACCTTCAGCGCCCAGAGCGAGAGCGCGAGCTTGCTGCTCCAGGAGTATGAGCAGCGCGGCGTTGGCTGGCTGTGGCAGGTCGATTCAGAAAACCGAGTCACTTACATCAGCTCGCGCATGACGGCCCTGCTCGGTCGCCCGGCGAGCCAGCTCCTCGGCCATTCCATGCCCTCGCTCCTCGGCGGAAATGCGGAGCTCGGCCGCAAGCTGCTCGAGAAACAGCCGTTCAATGCGCTGGACATGGAGCTTCAGACGGCGCGCGGCGCGCGCTGGATCTCGATCGCGGGTGACCCGATCATCGATACCGCCGGACGATTCGAGGGCTTCCGCGGCGTCGGCAGCGACATCACCGAGATGCGCCAGACGCAGGAGCGCCTGACCCACCTTGCCAACATGGACGTGCTGTCGGGGCTCCCCAACCGCGGCCGAGTTCGCCAGCTCCTCGGCGATTCCCTGCGCCAGGCGACTGCCTCGAACGTGCCTTGCGCCATTCTTTTCCTCGACCTCGACGGCTTCAAGCCGGTCAACGACACCTTCGGTCACCCGAAGGGCGATGCCGTCCTCCGCGCCGTCGCCAAGCGGCTGGTCGACGAGGTCGGCGCCGACGGCCATGTCGGGCGAATGGGCGGCGACGAGTTCGCAATCGTCATCATCGACGCCCAGAGCCGCAAGAAGGTCGAGCAAATGGCCGACCGGATCATCGTATCGATCAAAGAGCCGTACATGATCGACCAGACCGAGATCCGAATCGGCGTGTCGATCGGCTGCGCCTTCGGCCCGATCGACGGCGCCACCGTCGACGACCTGATCCTCAAGGCCGACCTCGCGCTCTACCAGGCGAAGGACGCCGGCCGTGGCGTTGCCCGCTACTTCTCGTCCGAGCTTCAGTCCGAGCAGGAAGATCGGGTCCGCCTCGAGCAGGACCTTCGCCAGGCGATCGCGTCCAAGCAATTCCATCTCGCCTTCCAGCCGCTCGTCAGCGCCAAGACGCAGAAGCTGGTCGGTTTCGAGGCGCTCATTCGCTGGAACCACCCGCAGCGCGGTTTCGTCCCGCCTGGCGTGTTCATCCCGGTCGCCGAGGAAACGGGCCTGATGGTCCAGATCGGCGAGTGGGTCATCGACGAGGCCTGCCGCGCGGTGGCCACCTGGCCCGACCCGATCACGGTCGCCCTCAACATCAGTCCCAAGCAGATCGTCCTTCCGTCGCTTCCGAACGTGGTCAGCGAGGCCCTCAGCCGCTGGAAGGTCCCCGGCAACCGTATCGAGCTCGAAGTCACCGAAGGCGTCTTCCTCGGCGACAATGGCTCGACGCTCGACGTCATGCGCCGCCTACGAGCCCTCGGTGTCGGGATTGCTCTCGACGACTTCGGCACCGGCTATTCGTCGATCGGCTATTTGAACAAGGCGATTTTCCACAAGCTGAAGATCGACGGCAGCTTCGTCCGCGAGGCCGGCTCGCGGCCCGAGAACGTCGCGATCATCAAGTCGATCGTCCAGCTCGCCAAGAGCTTCCGGATGAACGTCACCGCCGAAGGCGTCGAGACCGCCGAGGACTTCGAGCGCATGCGCGACCTCGGCTGCGATACCATCCAGGGCTACCTGTTCGGCAAGCCGCTGTCCTACGAGCGGGCGAACCAGATGGTCGTCGGCCTCGGCGCCAAGAGGATGGCCGGCTGATCAATCACGCGCGAGGATGAACTCCCGCGCTCGCTCGTATTCGTAAGGGGTGACCCGGCCGTCGCTGTTGCCGTCGGCGATGTCCTTGAACGCGATTGCCGCCGGCTGCGCCTCTTCGAGCGAGATCGTGCCGTCGCCGTTCGCGTCGAACCTTCGCTTCGCCCACTGATTGAGAACCCAGTCGCGTTCGAAGAGCTCGGCAGCATGAGGATTGTACGAGGCCGCGGTGGCGCCCGCCTGGACGCCCGGACCCTGGGCCGACCAACCCGCAATGATCAACAGGAACGCACTGACCATGATGGCAGCAACGCTTGGAGCCCGCGAGTGCTCCCGTTCATGAAGATGTTGACTTGGCCGGGCCTGCGACGGACATCGGCTGAAGGGGAGAAAGAAGATCGAGGTGCCAGGGCGCGGCGCGACACCGATAGTTCACGTCGGCTTTCCGAAGACGGCGAGCACCTGGTTTCAGAAGGCCTTCTATCCTCACGTCCGCTCGCCGCGTTACGTCGATCGCGAGAAGCTCTTTTCGGCGCTGATCGAGCCGAACGCGCTGACGTTCGACCCGGCCGAGGCGGTGGCGACCCTCGGGCTGGAAATCGGCGAAGCCGGCATCCTCAGCGAGGAGTGCCTTTGCGGCTATCTTCACAACGGCGGTATTGACGGGATGGTGACCCGCGAGTTCGCGCGCAGGATCAAGGCCGCGTTTCCCGATGCCCGGATCATCATCTTCCTTCGCTCCCAGCCGGGAATGATCGTCGCCGCCTACCAGCAATATTTGCGCTCGGGCGGCACCTGTTCTGCGCACCGCTTCCTGTTCCCGAAGGAACATCTCAAGAGGCCCGAGGCGGTCACTTACAAGCAGCCGCGGTTCGACCTCGACTATTTCCTCTATTCGCGAGCCATCCGGCTCTACGAAGAGCTTTTCGGGGCCGACAAGGTCCACGTCTTCCTGTTCGAGGATTTCCGGCGGAACGGGATGCAATTCCTCCACGAATATGCCCACGCGCTCGACCTCGATGTCGATTGGGACCGGGTCTGCCTCAAGCCGCGTCTGGAAAGCTATGGCAGCGGACTGACCGGGCTGGCGCGCGCGCTGAACCTATTCACCGCCCGGTCGGTCCTCGACAA
This sequence comes from Pseudomonadota bacterium, assembly GCA_046731355.1. Lineage (GTDB taxonomy): Bacteria > Pseudomonadota > Alphaproteobacteria > Sphingomonadales > Sphingomonadaceae > Sphingomicrobium. The sequence goes on from JBKPKZ010000023.1 coordinate 46,389, forward strand.
GCATTACATCGTCAACCTCCCGGGCTGGTACCGGCCGCGGCGCAAGATCCTGGAGACCCTGAACCGGACGGGCCTGTTCGGCAGGCCCCCCTCGCTCGGGCGGCTGATCGGGACGGATGCCGCACGCGCCGTCGAAGCGCGATACGCCCCCGACAATGCAGCGATCGCGTTGGGTCGCGATCTGCCCCTGCGCGAACGAGGCTATCCGATGCCCGCGGATCGCGGCGAGACCATGTGCGTCAATTCTGCCGCACTGGAAATGTCCAAATAATCTACAGACTTGTCATGGTTGCCGCACGAGTCAGTGCCCCGTACAACTCTAGGCACGATGCATTTCGATCTGGGCCAGGGGGCACCTGATCAGCTGCACGCGGACTATGCAATCGTGGGTGCCGGAGCAGCCGGAATCACGATTGCTAGGCGCTTGTTGAGTGGCGGCCGGTCGGTGATTTTGCTTGAAAGCGGGGGTCTCGATTACGAGCGCCAGACCGCCGATCTCAATTCGGGCAAGACCGTCGGCCAGGATTATTATGAACTCGATGAGGCCCGCCTTCGAATGTTCGGCGGCACCACTGCCATTTGGGGCGGGCGATGCGCCGAGTTCGACGCGATCGATCTCGAGAAGCGCGACTGGGTCCCGCATTCCGAGTGGCCCTTCTCGTTCGAAGACCTGCAATATTGGTACGAAGAAGCGCGCCCTCTGTTCGACGTCGAGGGCTTCGTTCCGCCTTCGACACCCCCCGACTCGTTCCTCGGGGCACTCGCGGATGGAGAACTGGCGGTCCGGTACTGGACCTTCGACCATCAGTTCGAGCGCTTCACGTTCGATAGCTGCGCCGACCTGAGATCCCATCCCCGCTGCACGATCGTCACCCACGCCACCGTTCGTGAAGTGGTGGCGTTCCAATCGGCCCGCGGAGTTCAAGGCCTCGATGTCGTTGGCCCGAGCGGTCAATCGCTGTCGGTGAAGGCACACGCTTTCGTCCTTGCCGCGGGAGGCATCGAAAACCCGCGCATCCTGCTCGCTTCACGGTCGGTCGTCCCGGTGGGGCTCGGCAATGACCATGACCTCGTCGGCCGCTTCTTCATGGAGCATCCGCACGCTCGCGGCGGCAGGATCGTCGGCGCGTCGGCCTGGCGCATCCTTTCCGCGCTTCGCGAACGACGCGACGACGGGATTCCCTTCGCTCCGCTCCTGACGCCTTCGCCCGACCTGCAGCGCAAGCTCGGCATCTTGAACAGCGCAGTCACCGTTGCCGTCCGGCCTCCCGCCGACGGATCCTTCCCGCTTTTGACCCGCGCCTATCTGCACGCGAAGCACCAGCTCTCGCCGACCAAGAGCGGTCGCAACATGTGGAAACTCGTCCGCCGCCTCTCACGCCAGTTCAAGCGCCACTGCGACCCGTTGCCGCGCTGGCTTTCGCATAAGATCCGCAACAACGATCTCGCGCTCGTGGTCCGCGCGGAGCAGGCGCCCAACCCTGATAGCCGGGTCATGCTGAGCGACGAGAAGGATGCGACGGGGATGCCGCGCGTCATCCTCGATTGGCGGATGACCAGCCAGGACACGGAGAGCGTCGCCGCGCTCGTCGATGCACTCGGCCGCGGTATTGAGCGCGTGGGCGCCGGCCGCGTGGAGCGGGCCGAGTGGCTCGACAGCCCGGTGAAGCAATGGATCAGCGATCCGACGATCAGCGTCCATCCGCTCGGCGGCTATCATCACGTCGGAACGACACGAATGGCGATCGACCCGCGGCAGGGCGTCACCGATGGCTGGGGGCGAGTGCATGGCATCGACAACCTGTACGTCGCCGGCAGCTCGCTCTTCCCGACCAGCGGTTGGGCGAACCCGACGCTTTCGATCGTTGCGCTCGCCCTTCGCACGGCCGACCGTCTTCTCTCGCTCGGAACCTCGAA
>JBKPKZ010000024.1:0-3214 GCA_046731355.1 Pseudomonadota bacterium
ATGATTTTCGTAAAGACAGACATGACTGGTCTCTCCTTTCAAACAGAGGAGTTTCAATGCTCAATAAACGATTGGGCTCTGGAGGACGGCCATGCGCTCGTCGTAATCAACAGTCGGAACGTCGCACAGTAATGAACGCCCTGTGAACGCCTGCAACGCAATCTCTTCATGCTCCGTTCTGCCCTCCATGATCCAAAGGAGGGATTCAGAATGAAAACATTTGCGTTCGTTTCCGCGCTTGCTTTTGGCACTGCAGGCCTAATCGCAGTTGCTCCGGCCGAGGCGCAACGCGGCGGGCATTGGAACCAGTGGCGGACGATCGGATACAAGACGGTCACCGGCCACGTCGACAATGATCGCATCCATGTCGAAGGCAACGCCCGTTATACGCAGGTCCGTCTGTGCGTATTCAACGCGCCGATCGCCATGCGCGATTTCGACATCCGCTTCGAAAACGGCCGCAACCAGGACGTGAACGTCCGTCAGCGCATCGCGGCTGGTAGCTGCACCCGAAACATCGACCTCGCCGGCAATCGCCGGGACATCGACGCGATCCGCCTGAAATATTCGCCGATCCGCGCTGGTTGGACACGACCGCTGGTCCGCGTCCAGGCTCGGGTAGCCTAACCCTAGTGCGTCCCGCGGCAGGCGGGACGCACCCCCCTTCCGCCCGAATTGCCAACGCAAGTTACAACGCTATCGTCTCACGCCTCTTGATCTTCGGAGGCTCCATGGATCATGCCACGCCGAACCTGCCCTCGCGGGACTTCGAGGCGACGTCGCAATTTTACTCGAAGCTCGGGTTCGGCGAGACCTGGCGCGACCGTGGCTGGATGATCCTGAAGCGCGATGGACTAGCGCTCGAGTTTTTTCCGTATCCCGACCTCGATCCGCTCGAGAGCTCGTTCGGCTGCTGCATCCGGCTCGACGATCTCGCTTCATTTTACGAGACCTGCCGCGACGCCGGCATTCCCGAGGCTTGCGGAGGACAGCCGCGGTTACAAGCGCCTCGGCTTGAGCAAAGCGGGCTGACCATCGGCTACATGGTCGACCCGGACGGAACCCTTCTCCGCCTCGTCCAGAACGGATCCTGATCCGATTCCAGATGCTTCGGCGATTTGCCGAAACGGAACACGCCGCACGAGCCGTCCGAGCGGCATTCCGGAAGGCATTCGATCTCGTTGAGGGGCAGTCCATCGCGCTCGGTCGTGAGGAAATAGCGTCCGGTTCGGAGATGCTGCCTGGCGCTGACCCAGACGCTCTCGCCCGAATCATCGACGACCCAAAGCTGGTTGTCCGGCGAGGCGTTCAGCCAACGCATGGCTTCGTCCATTCCGTAGACTTGTCCGGCAAACCCGACCGCCTCGATCAGGCAGTGGGGCTGGGCGCGGTCGCGCCTGATGGACGTCACTTGATACCGCGACATCGACACCTCCCCGTACGAAGAGCGACTCGACACGAGTGAATAGAACTGTTTCATTATGGCACAGTAACGATGAGAGGTGCAAATTTAGGGCCGCTTTTCAGTGCCTTCGGGCTTCAGGCGGTTGCAGGCGCAGTCGCCCGCTTTCCGATCACCCGGTCGGCCGCAATCAGGACAGCCGCCGCGAGACCGAATCCGCCGAGCAGGATGGCGATGCACATTGCGAACGCCATCGGCGTCTGAGTAGCCGGGTTCATGAACCAATAGGCATACCAACCGTCGAGCGCTCCCCGGATCATGGCGTAGACGACGTAGGCGACCGGCGGCAGTAGCGCCCAGGCGATTTCCTTCCACCCAAGCCGGGTGTGCGGCGCGATCAGCCAAAGGACGAGCCAGGTCAGGGGCGCGGCATCGTGGAGCGCGACATCGGCGACCTTCTGGAGCCCGGTCGGGTTCCAAAGCGCCCTCAAGGCAACCGAATAGACTAGCCCGACCATGAGGATCGACGTCGCGGCCATCAGTCGCGCTCTTGCCCCAGCCAGCGGCCCGTCACTTCCAAGCGCGACGGCCGTCGCAACCACTGCTGCGCCAAGATTGGCCAGGATCGTGAAGAAGCCGAAAAAGCGCCACAGCGCGGAGACGAGGCCCATGTTGCCGAGCATGATCCAAAGCTGGAGTGCAAGGCCTATCCAGCCGATGAGCGCTGCGATCGTGGCGAGGGTCGCCACCATTCGGGTTCGTCCCATCCGCCGACCCTAGCATGAGTTGCCTGAGCCGCGCTAAGCCGCGCGAATGGCCACTCAAGACCTCGTCGTCCGCGACAATCCCGACCGCCACCGTTTCGAGATCGATCTTGGCGATGGAAGCCTGGCGGTCGCCGAATACACGCTGACCGCCGGGAAGATCATCTTCACGCACACCGAAGTCCCGGAAGGTCACGAAGGGAAAGGCGTCGGCTCGGCGTTGATCCGCTTCGCTCTTCAAGCAGCACGCGAGCGGGGCCTTGAGGTCGATCCAATCTGCCCGTTCTTCGCCGCTTACATGCAACAGCACGCCGAGGTTCAGGACCTTCTCGACCCGGCCTGGAGGAAAAGGTTGGGGCTCGATTGAACTCTGGCGGCCAAGGGAAATTCCCGCCGCAAACTCCGTCAAACAACTGACCGTTTTTTTGCCTAAAATCCCTTCTAGTCGGATGCGCATGGGGTCGACCGGGAAATTGGGTCAGAAGTGGCCGTCGCAACGTTTCGCCTGCATCGTGGGAGCACCGCGCTGCGGCACGACCACGCTCGCACGGCTTTTGGAAAGCCATCCGGACGTCAGCTTCTCAAGCGTGAAGGAACCACATTACTTCGCGCTCTTCGACCTCAACGACCTCGACGATCGCAAGCTCAAGAAGACGGTCGGTGACGAATATCTCGCGCGCTTCTTCTCGGAGCTGGACCCGGCATCCTCGGTAATGGCCGAGGGCTCCGTTTCCTATCTCTACGCACCCGAGCGCCTGCTTCCGCTGCTCCGCCTGTGGCCGGACGCGAAATTCGTGATCGCCGTTCGCGATCCGATTGAACAGCTCCCGTCCTTTCACCAGCGCCTGCTCTACCAGACCGACGAGAATGTCGCGGACTTCGAGAAGGCATGGCGGCTGATCGAGGACCGCCGCGCCGGGCGGAAAATTCCAAGTTCCTGCCTCGATCCGCGGCAGCTCCAGTACGACGAGGTCGCGCGATTCGGGAAACATGTCGGCCATTTCTTCGACGTCGTCGGCCGCGAGAGGTGCCACGTGGTCGTGTTCGA
>JBKPKZ010000025.1:0-6990 GCA_046731355.1 Pseudomonadota bacterium
AGCGCAGCCCGATCGACCTTGCCGTTCGGCGAGACGGGCAGGGAGTCGAGCCAGACAACATCCCTTGGCTGCATGTACGCAGGAAGTTCCTTGGCGAAATAGGCCCTCAATCGCTCCTCGGCCGCATTTCCATCCGCGACCGCGATGAGCTTCACGGCTTGGCCGAGTCGTTCGTCCTTCACTCCGAGCGCGATCACTTCGCGGACCGCGCCGCTAGCGAGCGCAGCCTCCTCAATTTCGGTTGGGCTCAAGCGATTGCCGCTGACCTTGATCATCGCGTCATCGCGACCGCAGAAGCGGATCAAGCCATCCTCCCCGCGAACCGCGCGGTCACCGGACCAGACGGCCGTGCCGCCATAATGCGAGAAACCGGGTGCTCGCTTGAAGCGAGAGGCTGTCCTTTCCCAATCCTGCCAATAGCCCTGGGCCACCAGTGGGCCGGCGTGAACAATCTCGCCTTCCGACCCTGGCGCGGCTTCGCTTCCGTCGTCAGCAACGATCATGACCTCGGCAAAGGGGATGGATTTGCCGACACTTTCGGGATGCTCGTCCGCAAGCCTTGGATCGAGGCTCGTCGAACGAAAGGCCTCGGTAAGGCCGTACATGAGATGGACGTTCGCTTGCGGAAACAACGACCGAAGGCGGCGAAAGACCGTTTCCGGCAAGTGGCCTCCGCTGTTGGTGAGCGTCCGCAGGGAGGCGCCTTCCCCCCTCGACCAGTCGGCCTCGCCAAGTTGGATCCAAAGAGGCGGGACGCCCGCCAGGACCGTGACGTCATGACGTCCGACGGCGCGAACGACATCCCTCGGCAGCAGGTAGTCGAAGGCAATCGCATGCCCCCCCGCGGCCCATGTCGAGAGCAATTGGTTCTGGCCATAATCGAACGCCAGCGGGAGGACGGCGAGCGTTCGGTCGTTCGATTCCAGGCCCAGATAGTGGGCGACGCTGATTGCTCCGAGCCAGAGATTGGCATTGCTCAGCATCACGCCCTTCGGCTTTCCGGTCGAGCCTGACGTGTAAAGCAAGGCCGCCAACTCGTTCGGATCACGCGACGAGGGTCCAAGGGCTCCGCCGCTTGCCTCCCATTGCTCCAGGACGGCGAGATCCGCTTCGGATCGATCGGAATCCTCCAGCGACGCGACTCGAGCCTCGTTGGCAATCAGCAGCCGAGCACCGCTATCCTCCAGAATGTGGGCGGCCTGCGCGCGCTTGAGCACGGGATTAATTGGGACATGCACCAGACCGGCTCGCGCCGCCGCAAGGGGAAGAATGCACGCCAGTTTCGTCTTGCCCATCCAGCTCGCGACGCGATCGCCAGGCTTGAGGTCATATCCGCGGAGCGTCGCGGCAGTCCGGCCGACCTCGATCTCAAGCTCGCCGTAGGTCAGCACGTCGCTCCCCGTCGTCAGCGCTGGAGCGTCCGGAACGCCTCGTCCAATCAGATGATCGAGCGGAAAGAGAGTCGGATCCGGCGTCACGCCGCCGTCATCGCCGCGAGTGGGCGACTAGGCAATGATGTTGCCGTAACAATGGTCTTCGACTAGGGCCGCGAGCGTGCTTAACAAGGCCGAAAAAGCGCCCGACGAGGTCATCGCCGAAGTAACGTTGCGCGAGCTTTTGTCGCGGGTGCTCGGCCTCGCCGAATCTCAGGTTAGTGGTTTTGCTGAGAGCACCGCGCTCTTCGGTTCCCTGCCCGAGTTCGATTCAATGGCGGTCGCAAATTTCTTGACGGCGCTCGAAGAACGGCTCGGAATACTTATCGAGGACGACGACGTCGATGCCGAGGATTTCGCCAGCTTTGGCAGCCTCTTGGCCTTCGTGGATCGACTCCAGAGCCGCTGATCACGCAATCTTGCGTCATTCGGCGCTAGGGATCTCGACAGGACGGCGAACAATCTTGGAAGCGAGGCTTCGGTGATTGGAGGACAGGTCGCCGAATTACTCGGGCGAGGCGCCGTCTATTCGGCCGCGAGAGCCTCGAATTCCTGCGCAGCGAGATATTTCTCGGCGTCCAAGGCCGCCATGCAGCCCGTCCCGGCTGCGGTCACCGCCTGCCGGTAGATTTTGTCCATGACGTCGCCGCAGGCGAACACGCCTGGAACGCTAGTCTTGGTGGTACCCGTCTCGACTTCCAGATAGCCATCACTGTCCAGCTCGAGCTGGCCGGCAAAGAGCTCCGTCGCCGGCTTGTGGCCGATGGCGACGAAAGCGCCTTCCACGTCGACCCGGGAGACCTCGCCGGTCAGGCGGTTCTTGACGTCCAGGCCGACGAGCGCTTCCGGCTCGCCGCCGGCCACGAACTCGGTGACTTCCGAGTCCCAGATGATCTTGATGTGCGGATTGGCGAACAACCGATCCTGCAGGATTTTCTCAGCGCGGAGGCTATCGCGGCGATGGATCAGGGTGACGTCGTGGCTGTGGTTGGTTAGGTAGAGCGCTTCCTCGACCGCCGTATTGCCCCCGCCGATCACCGCGACGCGCTTGCCACGATAGAAGAAGCCGTCGCAAGTAGCGCAGGCGGAGGCTCCCCTGCCCTTCATATGCTCTTCCGACGGGAGGTTGAGCCACTTCGCCTGGGCGCCGGTCGCGATGATTAGCGAGTCCGCAAAATATTGCGTGCCACTGTCCCCCGTCAGTCGAATCGGGCGGCTTTTCAGGTCGACCGCGGAAATATGGTCCCAGACCATGCGCGTTCCAACATGCTCGGCCTGCGCCTGCATTTCTTCCATCAACCAGGGACCCTGGATGACATCACGGAAGCCCGGATAATTTTCGACGTCAGTGGTCGTGGTCAGCTGGCCGCCGGGCTGGATGCCCTGGATGACGATCGGCGAAAGACCTGCTCGAGCGGCATAGATGGCGGCGGTCAGGCCAGCCGGACCGGAGCCGAGAATCGCGACGCGGGTAGACATAGTGTTGGTCATGGAGAGTCCGATTTAGTGGATAAGGTGAATTAAACCAGACGCGACTGCTTGAGCGCGGCCTCGATGAAGCCTGCGAACAGAGGATGTGGCTCGAATGGCCGGCTCTTCAGTTCCGGGTGGAACTGGACGCCGATGAACCAGGGATGGTCCGGGCGTTCCACGATCTCTGGAAGGCGCCCGTCCGGCGACATTCCGGAGAAGACGAGGCCGCCCTTCTCCAGCGCATCTTTGTAGTGGCTGTTCACCTCGTAGCGATGGCGATGGCGCTCGCTGATCTCGTCCTGCCCGTAGATGCCGCGGACCACGCTATTGCCGTCGAGCTTCGCTTTGTAGGCACCCAGCCGCATCGTGCCTCCAAGATCGCCTCCCGCGGCGCGCTCCTGAATGCCCTCTTCGCTCATCCACTCCGTGATGAGGCCGACCACCGGCTCCGCCGTCGGGCCGAACTCGGTGGTGGAGGCTTCCGAGATGCCGGCAGTGTTTCGGGCGGCCTCGATGCAGGCCATCTGCATTCCAAGGCAAATGCCGAAAAACGGGATTTCGCGTTCACGTGCGAACTTCACGGAGGCGATCTTGCCCTCCGAGCCGCGCTCGCCAAAGCCCCCTGGCACGAGGATCGCATTCAATGGCTCGAGCTCCGAAACGATGTCCGATTCAGGATGCTCGAAAATCTCCGCATCGATCCATTCGATGTTGACCTTGGTTCGGTTCGCAATGCCGCCATGGACCAGCGCCTCACGCAGGCTCTTATAAGCGTCGGGAAGGCCGACATATTTTCCGACCACGCCGATCGTCACTTCGCTCTCGTAGTGATCGATCCGGTCCATGATCTCGATCCAGCGGGACAGATCGGGTGCCGGCGCATCCTTGATGCCGAATGCGTGGAGGACTTCGTCGTCCAGACCTGCCTCGTGATACTGCAGCGGCACGTCGTAGATGTTCCGGGCATCGAGCGCCGGGATGACGGCGGACTTCCGGACGTTGCAGAACAGGGCGATCTTCTCGCGCTCCGCCTCGGGTAGCGGACGATCGCTGCGACAGAGCAGGACTTCCGGTTGGACGCCCAGGCTCGACAGCTCCCGGACCGACTGCTGCGTGGGCTTGGTCTTCAGCTCACCCGCGGCAGCGATCCACGGAACCAGCGTCGTGTGGACGCTGACCGTCTGATCGCGGTCGAGGTCGTTGCGGAGCTGCCGGATGGATTCAATGAACGGCAGGCTCTCGATATCTCCAACCGTGCCGCCGATTTCGCAGATGACGAAGTCGCAGCCATCAACATCCGAGACCGCGAATTCCTTGATGGCGTTGGTAACGTGAGGAATAACCTGCACCGTCGCGCCAAGGTAGTCACCGCGGCGCTCCTTGGAGATAATGTCGCGGTAAATGCGTCCGGTCGTGATGTTGTCCGACTGGCGAGAGGACACGCCGGTGTATCGCTCGTAGTGCCCGAGATCGAGGTCGGTCTCGGCCCCATCGTCGGTCACGTAGACCTCGCCGTGCTGATACGGCGACATCGTCCCGGGATCGACATTCAGATACGGGTCGAACTTCCGGATGCGAACCTTGTAGCCGCGTGCCTGAAGCAACGCCCCGAGAGAGGCTGAAAGAAGACCCTTACCAAGCGATGAGACCACGCCGCCGGTGACAAATATGAACCGCGCCATGGGAGTTGGGGCTTACGGGCGAACCGCGCGACCGCGCAACCCGCCCGATAAAAAAAATATGCTTTCGCTGGCGCTACTGAGCGAGCGGGACGGCCGGCTGGGCGTCGTTCGACGCCGGCTGGGCGGGCTGCTGACCCGGCGCAGGCTTGGTCGTCGGCGAAGGAGCGGGAGCGACCTGGTTGGCGAGCGACGTGTCGATCTTCGCCGGCTCACGCGAAGCTCCGGCAATGGCCGCAAGAACGATCGACAGCGTGATGAAGAGGCCGCCGAGAATGGCCGTCGAACGCGTCAGGAAGTCCGCTGCGCCGCGAGCCGTCATGAAGCCCGACGAGCTCCCGCCCACGCCAAGACCGCCGCCTTCCGAGCGCTGCATCAGGATGACGCCAACCAGCGAAGCGGCGACGAGCGTCTGAACGATCAGAAGGAACTTGAACATGACGGCCTTTCAGGGAGTAGCGGGCGGGCATCTAGCTCTCGATGCCCGCCGTTTCAATGCTGCAAGGGCCTATTGGCTCGCGCGGACCGGCGCGGCAACGCCGAAGCGGAGCGCTCGGCCGAGAGTTACCGAGGTGAGCTTGATCGCAATTGTGTGCTGCTGATTACGCGCTGAACAGCTATGACGCCGAAGCCGCCGCGGCGACTATCGGGACGAATTTCTCGGCAGTCAGGCTCGCGCCGCCGACCAGGGCGCCGTCAACGTCGTCGACAGCGAAAATTTCAGCGGCGTTGGATGGGTTCACCGAGCCGCCGTAAAGAATGCGGACCTCATTGCCGGCATCGCCATAGGCCGCAACCAGCCGCTTGCGCAGGGCAGCATGCATTTCGCCGATGTCGGAAGGCGACGCGACCTTGCCAGTCCCGATCGCCCAGATCGGTTCGTATGCGATTGCAAAGCTCGCCGGTACGCCTGCCGAAGCGCCTTCCCCGTGGGGCAGAGACGCATCAAGCTGGGCCTGAACCGTCGCCACCGCCGCGCCGGCCTCGCGAATGTCCAGGCTCTCGCCGATACAGAGAATGACGTCCAGATCCGCAATCAATGCGGCCTCGGCTTTCCGGCGGACGTCTTCATCGGTTTCATGCTGAGCTTCGCGCCGCTCGGAATGACCGACGATGGTCAGACTCGCACCAGCGTCGCGAAGCATCGCCGCGGAGACGCAGCCCGTATGAGCGCCCTTGTCCGCGAAGTGCACGTCCTGAGCGCCAATCGGGATAGTGGGCACGGCCCGAGCCGCCCGCTCGATCAGAATCGCCGGCAGGCACAGAGCGACATCGACGTTTGCAAATGGCTTCGCGCCGTCCGCGATGGCCCGGATCTCGGCGAGGTCGGCCGAGAGCCCGTGCATCTTCCAGTTTCCGACGACGTATTTCCGGCGAGCCATTCCTTGCCCCTGAAGTGAGTAGCGCAGCCCCTAGCTGCCGGAATCGAATGTTGGAAGCGGTGCTTGATGGTCCGGAAAGCGGGACCTAAAGCGGCTGCTCCACATCGGCCTCAGGCGGAGCCTAAATGCTTGCTTCCTTCCGCCGACTGTCAAAATCGACCGTCGGTACTTCCATCATGGTCATCATCCTCGTCCTGATCCTCGTCGGATTCGCGATGGGCGACATTCAGAGCGTGATTTCAGGCGGCGGATTTCGCGGAAGCAGCGACACGCTGGTGAAGATCGGGTCCGAGAGCATCACGGAGCGCGAGATGAGCCGCGCCATGGAGCGCCGGCTGTCGCAGGTCCGACAACAGAACCCGGAAGCGGATTATTCCTCCCTTGCCGCCGACTTCGAGCCGCTGCTGAGCGCTCTTGTCGATGCGAAGACCGTCGAGGCCTTTGCTGACAAGTTCGGTTTCACCCTTTCGAAGCGGTTGGTGGACGCACAGATCGCCAACCTTCCGGCAGCAAAGGGCATCGCCGGCAAGTTCACCGAACAGTCCTACGCGAACTTCCTTCGCGAGCAGCGGATGACCGACGAGGAAGTCCGGATGATCGTCGGCAGCGGTCTTCTTCAGCAGCTCCTGGTCGCTCCGGTCGTCGTCAACGCCCGCGCTCCGGTCGGGATGGCGACCCCCTATGCGTCGATCCTTCTCGAGGGTCGCTCGGGCGAGATCGCCTTCGTTCCAACCGCGGCGTTCCGCGCTGGACTCAACGCGACGGCCGCCGACATCGACCGTTACTATGCGACGAACCAGCGCCGCTACATGGTTCCCGAGCAGCGCGTGTTGCGGATCGCGAAGATCGGCCCGGAGCAGGCCGCGAACGTGCAGCCGAGCGACAAGGAAATCGCCGATTATTACAAGGCCAACAGCGCGACCTACGCGTCCAAGGAAATCCGAGTCATCTCGCAGGCGGTGGTTCCGGACCAGGCCGCCGGCAACGCCATCGTTCAGCGCGTCCGAGACGGCCAGTCCTTCG
>JBKPKZ010000026.1:0-10337 GCA_046731355.1 Pseudomonadota bacterium
TGGTCGAAAATCGGCATGCCGGGCCGAGTGAGATTCCGGGACTGCCAGGAGGCGATTACGTCCGCCTCGCCGTTTCCGATCGCGGAACGGGAATAGCACCCGAGCACATCGAAAAGGTGCTGGAACCGTTCTTCACCACCAAGGACGTGGGCAAGGGTAGCGGACTTGGCCTGCCGATGGTCTACGGCTTCGCCAAGCAGTCAAACGGCGCTTTCCGTCTCGAAAGCCAGGTCGATAAGGGTACGACGGCCGAACTCTGGCTGCCACGAGCTTCGGAGCAATTTCCCGAGATGGAGCAGAATCCTGACCACGAGGGGCCCGAGGCGCCGAGCATACGGCCGCTTAAGATCCTGCTCGTCGACGATCATCCGGAAGTCCGGACCACGACTGCCGCCTTGTTGCAGGAGCTCGGGCATACCGTCGTGGAGGCTTCGAACGGCGGAGAGGCCCTGACCGCTTTGAACGACGGCGCCCGCGAGTGCGATCTCGTCATTAGCGACTATGCGATGCCGCATCTCTCGGGGACCGAGTTCGTCCGGCGCGCGCGCAGGATCTGCCCTGAAATGCCCGCGCTGATTATCACCGGCTATGCTGAAAGCGACGCCGTTCGGGACCGCCCCGAAGACGTGGACATCCTCCTCAAGCCGTTCACGCCGCGTGCCCTGGAAAACGCAATCGCTCGGATTTGTGGAAGCGGCCAGCCAAGTGTTTCCTGAATGCGACGAACCGAGAACCTACGGTGCTGCAAGCGAGTTTGCATTCGCAACCTTCCAGGAGATTGCGTCCGCCGTGTCTGACAAGCCGTTTGAAGAGATCGAGGAAGAAAGCTCGCGCCTCGCTGAAAGCCTGAAGAGCTGCCGTTCGGTTGTGAATGATTATCGCGTGATCCTGACCGGGAACCATGCCGTCCCGTCGTCTGAAGAGTCAGACTCCGACGCCCGCGAGTAATCGCACTACAAAACAAATGTGCGGATCGACAACTGGCAGGGACTGCCGGTTATGCGGTCGCGCAGGTAAGATGCGGCTATGCAGATTGCCGCCGGACTGCAGAATGCCGACCATTGGTCGGACGAGCTTGTCCCTTTGTCGAAGGGCAAAGTAAGGTCAGCCAGCGTTCAGATGCTTGGAGCAACTCGGCGACTTATGACAGTATATAGCCGCCAGTTAGTTCAGTCAGCGACTTCCACCGCAACCGCCCTCGCGCTTGTCCTTGCGACGCCCGCCCATGCGCAAAGTGCCCCGGCCGTCGACCAGCCAGTGACGTCTGCGGGCGGCGACCAGCCGGCGACGACCGATCCTGCAGCTCAATCACCTCAGGCTCAGGGTGGAGGCGCAGCGACCGACGAATTCGGGGACGAAGGCGGCGAAATCGTCGTTACCGGCGTCCGCCGTGGCAGCGTCGTCGGCGACATACCACCGGAGAACGTCCTCAACAGCCGCGACGTCCGGGCGACGGGCGCGACGAGCATCGATGAACTGCTTGAAGCCCTGGCCCCCCAAATCGGTAGCGCCAGGGGTCGTGGCGGTGAACGTCCGATCATGCTGCTAAACGGCCAGCGCGTCTCCAGCTTCCGCGAGATGCGGGACATTCCGACCGAGGCCATCGAACGGCTTGAAATCCTGCCGGAAGAAGTTGCGCTCAAGTACGGATATGCAGCCGACCAGCGCGTCGTGAACATCGTTCTTCGTGAGCGCTTCCGGTCCATCTCGGCCCGCCTCGACGGAAGTACCTCGACGGAGGGCGGCTACCTGGGCGGAACTGCCGATCTCACCAAGCTACAGATTCAGAAGAACGGCCGAACGACCTTCAACGTTCATGCCGAGGGCAATTCGCCTCTGACTGAAGACGAGCGTGACATCAGGATCGATGATCCGAACGCTCCGGACGACCGATCGGCTCGAACCCTCGTTTCCCAGAGGGAGGATCTGCGAGGATCGGCGACGATCAACCGTACGATCCTCACGAACATCGGCGCGACCCTGAACGCCGAGCTGGAGCACAGCGAGGGACGGTCTCTGTTCGGGCTGTCGGATTTCGCGCTGGATCCGCTCGTCCGGAATACCAGCAGCGACAGCGCACACGTCGGCTTCACCCTCAATGCAGACAAGGGCAAGTGGCACTTCTCCTCGACCGGCAATGGCGACCTTGCTCGCTCGGTGACCAAGAGCGACGAGAAAGACGAAGGCGGACGCGACCGCGCGGAGACGACTTCAACCTCAGCCGACGTTGACCTAACCGCCAATGGACCCCTGTTCGCCGTCCCCGCGGGCGATGCGAGTGCGACCTTTCGTGTCGGTGGCCGTACTTCGGACTTCGACAGTGAAGACCGGACAGCCGGCATCGTCTCGGAAAGTGACCTCAGCCGCACGGTCGGCCTCGCCAGCGCCAACGTGGATTTGCCGATCTCACGCCGGAACCGCGACTTCAGCGCGCTTGGCAATCTGACTTTGAATGCCAATGCAGAGCTAGATCAGCTCTCGGACTTCGGAACACTCACCACCATCGGCGCCGGCTTGAACTGGTCGCCCGTCGATCGGCTCAACTTCATCGCCAGCTGGACCCGCGAGGAAGGCGCACCGTCGATGCAGCAGCTCGGCGACCCCACAGTCGAAACGCCCGCGACGCGCGTTTTCGACTTCACCACGGGCCAGACCGTCGAAATCATCGCGATCAGTGGCGGAAACCCCGAACTGCTCGCCGATCGGCGCAATGTCTTGAAGATCGGCGGCAATTGGAAACCAATGGAGGACACGGACTTGAGGCTGCGTGCCGAATATGTGCATTCGCGTCTCGAGAACCCGGTTTCGACTTTTCCCGGCGTCACGGAAGAAATTGAGGAGGCGTTTCCGGAGCGCTTCGTTCGCGACTCTTCCGGACAGCTCGTCAGCGTCGACTTCCGCCCGGTGAACTACGACGAGGCCCGGAAAGACACGATCCGCTGGGGCTTCGACTTCTCGAAGCCGCTCAAGTCGGCACGCCCGTCGCAGGCCGCGATCGACCGTTTCCGCGCCCAACGCGCTGCTCAGGCCGGGCAATCCGGCACCAGCGGACGGGAAACGCCTCCGCCGCGCCCCGAGGGAGGACCTCCGCCGGACGGTGCCGGGCCTCCCCCGAGTGGTGGACCTGGAAGCGGCGGCCCGGGCGGCGGTGGCTTCGGGTCTGGCGGTGGGTTTGGCGGTCGTTTCGGCGGCAATCGTCAGGGCGGCCGACTGCAATTCTCGCTTACCCACACGTGGAACCTCGTCGATGAAGTGACGATCCGTCCGGGCGTGCCGGAGCTGGACTACCTGCACGGAGACGCAGCGGGCTCGGCCGGCGGCACCTCGCGTCACCTGATCGAGGCGCAGGGAGGCTATTACAACAACGGGCTCGGCGCTCGAGTTTCGGCGAATTGGCGGTCGGGAACACGTGTCGACAGCAGCGATGGAAACGACCTCGACTTCTCGCCGCTGGCAACCTTTGACCTCAGGCTATTCGCGAACCTTGGCGAACGTTTCGAACTGGTTTCGAAGCATCCTTGGCTGCGAGGAACCTCGCTTCGTTTCGAAATGAACAACATCTTCGACGCCAAGCCAAAGGTCCACGACGCGGCGGGAAGTGTGCCGTTCAACTACCAACCGGACCTGCTCGATCCGCTGGGACGGACGATTTCCATCTCGATCCGGAAGCTCTTCCTGCCTCCGCCGAGCTTCTTCCGGCGCCAGTCGCAACCGTCCACCAGCTAGAAAGTCCGGAACGGACAAAGATCAACCATCTGGTAAGCGTGCGTTGGTACGCCTTTGACTCATGAACAAACCCGTGCCCCCGTCGGAGTTGCGAGTGGACGAACAACCCGTCGAGACGACGCTCTATTCGCTTTCCGACCGGGCGCCGGATCCGGTCGAGCGACGCGACGACGAACGTTACCTGACGCTTTTCCGGGTCGGGACGGTGATGATCAACGATCGTCGCGAGCTGTGCCTGATCAAGAACATTTCGGCCGGCGGCATGATGATCCGCCCGTACTGCAAGCTTGCGGTCGGCGATAAGGTCTCGGTCGAGCTGAAACGCGGCGAGCAGATTCCTGGCCTCATCAACTGGGTGCGTCAGGATTCTGCCGGCATCGAGTTCAATGAGCGGATCGACGTTGTCGAACTTCTTGCTACTTCCATGGAGGGCCCTCGACCGCGCATGCCACGCGTCGAAGTGCGCTGCATCGCTTCCGTCAGGCAGGGCGCGAACGTCTACGGCATGCGCGCCCACGACGTTTCGCAGGGCGGCGTCAAGGTCGAGTCGGATCGCGAGCTCGAGGTCGGCGGCGACGTGCTCGTAACCTTGCCCGGCCTACCTTCGAAGGATGCGGTCGTTCGCTGGAAGCAAGGTCGCGCCTACGGTATCACGTTCCGCCGACTGATTGCTCTTGCTGAACTCGTGGAATGGCTGCGCAGTCAGCGCGAGCTGCTGAGAACCGCGAACTGAGCTTCATTCGCCCGGTCGGGAGACCGATGGGCTCCAGACCCAGCTTTCCGCAAGCCGCTGCTGCTCGGACGTCATGTTGCGTGGTGTGAATCCAGGGCGATAAGTGCGCGTGTGAATCCGCGGACGAGGTGCCGGAATGTTGCGAAGAACCTCGGCCGGGTCGAGCTTGGCGTCGAACGCAATGCCCGCGTAAATCTCGTTCACCCAGACCACCCGGCCGCGAGCGCACAGCTCGTTCCGGCAGAATACCACCTTCGTACCCTCGATAGGCAGAGCGCTGCTCTCGACGAGAGCACCTTCCGAAGACAGGTTACGAAGCTTCACCGATTGCTTGACAGCCCCATGTTCGAGCGTCGCCGAAAGCAGGACCTGCGATCGGCGTGCCTTTCGATTCTGAGTCGGTGTGCTGTTGTCCATGGCGAACAGATAAACGGCCACGGTAAAGCATTGCTTAAGTGTGTCGGACCTCCGTCAATCGGAACAACAGCATAAGGTTGTTCGCGGGCATCTGGCGGCTCTCGACGAGAATAAAGCCCCTTGTCCTTGCCGCGGCCTCGAAATCTTCGACTCTGCGCAGCCCCCACTGCGGATCGCGCGACTTCAAATCGGCATCGAATGCGAGATTGGAAGCCACGGTCTCGATGTCGTCCTTCAGCCAAGGACCATAGAGAATTAACGCGCCCCCTTCCGGAAGGATTCTTCTGGCACCTTCGATCAACCCGATCGATGCGCCCCATGGGCTGATGTGCGCCATGTTGATGTTGAGCACGACATCGGCTCGCTCGATCGGCCAGTCCGGATTGCTTGCGTCGATGAGGACCGGCTTGCGGACATTCGGGAGACTGGCATTCTCTCGCCATCCATCGATTGAACCGAGCGCATCCGAGTGGGTGTCGCTCGGTTGCCAGTCAATGTCGGGAAAATGTCCGGCAAACCAGATCGCGTGCTCGCCCGTCCCGCTTGCGACCTCCAGAACGACGCCTCTTCTTGGCAACCATTCGGCAAGCACCTCGGCGATGGGTTCACGGTTACGAAGCGCCGCCGGGGCGGACCGGCGGGCATCCTCGCCTGCCGGAGTCTCGTAGAAGCGACGCTCGCTCACCTACTCGGCCGCCTGGGCCGGCTCCGGATCCTTGTAGACCAGAAGCGGCTTGCGAGCCGCGAGCGTCTCGTCGAGTCGACGGCGCGGCGCGTACACCGGCGCGGCCTTGAGCGCCTGGTCGCCCGACTTCGCCCGCTCTGCGATTGAACGCAGCGCAACTATGAACTGGTCGAGGCTCGCCCTGGACTCCGTTTCGGTCGGCTCGACCAGCATCGCGCCGTGGACGACCAGCGGAAAATACATGGTCATCGGGTGGAAGCCCTCGTCGATCAGCGCCTTGGCGACGTCGATTGTGCTGAGCCCCCCGCCAAACCCCCGATCCGAGAAGAGCGCTTCGTGCATGCACGGACCACTCTCGCCGAACGGCGCCTCGAGGACGTCCTCGACCGACCGCAAAATGTAATTGGCGTTAAGCACTGCATCCTCGGCAACCCGCCGGAGGCCGTCCGAGCCGTGGCTCAGCATGTAGGAGGCCGCTCGCGTGAACATGCCCATCTGGCCGTGGAATGCGACCATCCGGCCGAAGCTCTTCGAGTGATGTTCTCCAGCGGTCTCCTCTTCGACGAGGACGAAGCGGTCGCCCTCTTTCTCGACGAACGGAAGAGGAGCAAAGGGTGCGAGCGCCGCGCTGAGCACAACCGGCCCGGCACCCGGACCGCCGCCGCCGTGAGGCGTCGAGAATGTCTTGTGCAAGTTGATGTGCATCGCATCGACACCGAGGTCGCCCGGGCGAACCTTGCCGACGATCGCGTTGAAATTCGCGCCGTCGCAATAAACGAACGCGCCCGCGGCATGGACCGCGTCGCTGATCGCCTTCATGTCCGGCTCGAACAGGCCGCAGGTGTTCGGGTTGGTGATCATCACCGCGGCGACGTCCGGCCCAAGCCGGGCCTTCAGCGCTTCGAGATCAACTCGGCCAGCCTTGTTCGCCGGAATGTTCTCGACCCGGTATCCGGCGAAGGCTGCAGTTGCCGGGTTGGTGCCGTGAGCGCTTTCCGGAACCAACACGACCTCGCGCTTGTCGCCACGCGCTTCGAGCGCCGCGCGGATACAGAGCAGTCCGCAAAGCTCGCCATGCGCGCCGGCCTTCGGGCTCATCGCCACAGCCGGCATTCCGGTCAGCGTCGTCAGCCAATGTCCGACGAGCTGGATCACTTCGAGTCCACCCTGAATCGTGTCGACGGGCTGCAAGGGGTGCGTGTCGGCAAATCCAGGAAGTCGCGCGACCTTCTCGTTGAGGCGCGGGTTGTGCTTCATTGTGCACGATCCGAGCGGAAAGAGCCCGAGATCGATCGCATAATTCTGCCGTGACAGGCGCGTGTAGTGACGCACCGCCTCCGGCTCGCTGAGGCCGGCGAGACCGATCCCGCGATTGCGCTCAAGACCGCCGAGGCGGCCTGCGTTCGCCTTGACCTCGGGAAAGTCGACGCCGGTCTGCTCGGTCGATCCAATCTCGAACAGCAGGGGCTCTTCGAGCATGAGTGCGCGGTTGCCCGTCACGGTCTGCGCCTCGCCCTGCGCGTTCGCGGGCGTGGAGGGCCTCCAGCCTGAAGGATTGACGGTCACCGGCACACCTCCTTCAGCCCCGCTTCAAGGGCCGCAATGTCCTCGTCGGTTACGGTCTCCGTTACGGCAATGACCAACCCGTTCTGGAGCGCGCCGGCACCGGGATAGAGGCGGCCAAGCGAAACGCCGCCCAAAATACCCTTGTCGGCCAGGTTCCGAACGACCGGCCGAGCCTCGACCGGAAGCTCGATCGTAAATTCGTTGAAGAAGCTCTCGTTAACCAGCCGGACGCCGGGGATCGCCGACAGGCGGTCCGCGGACTCGCACGCGCGCGCGTGATTCAACTGAGCCAGCTGCCTCAGCCCCTTCTCGCCAAGCAGACTCATGTGCACAGAGAAAGCCAAGGCGCAGAGGCCGGAGTTGGTGCAGATGTTCGACGTCGCTTTCTCGCGACGGATATGCTGCTCGCGGGTGGACAACGTCAGAACGAAGCCTCGCTTGCCTTCCGCGTCGACGGTCTCGCCCGCGAGGCGACCCGGCATCTGGCGGACGTATTTCTCGCGTGTGGCGAAGAGCCCGACGTAGGGTCCGCCGAACTGTAGGCCGACGCCGATCGACTGGCCCTCACCAACGACGATGTCGGCGCCCATTTCGCCGGGCGACTTGATGAGGCCGAGCGCGACAGGCTCGGTAACGACGGCGATCAGCAGAGCGCCGTTTGCGTGCGCGGCCTCGGCGATTGGAGTCAGGTCGGGGAGACGGCCGAGGATGTCGGGATACTGCACCACGACTGCGCTGGTTTCGCTGTCGATTGCGGCAATCAGCTTCTCGGAGTCCGTCTCGGCTGTCAGCTCGGGACGCGACGTTTCAAGGCAATCCTCGGTGAACTTCGCCATTGTGGTTGCAACGCTCACGTAATGCGGATGGACACCCTGCGAGATGATCGTCTTGTTCCGGCGCGTGATGCGGTGGCCCATGACGATGGCTTCCCACATCGCGGTCGAGCCATCGTACATCGACGCGTTCGCAACTTCGCATCCGAACAGCCTCGCGACCTGCGTTTGGAACTCGAACAGCACCTGCAGCGTGCCCTGAGCGATTTCCGGCTGGTACGGCGTGTAGGCCGTGAGGAACTCACCGCGCTGGATGATGTGATCGACGCTTGCCGGGATATGGTGCCTGTATGCGCCGCAGCCGAGGAAGAACGGCGCTTCGCCTGCCGCCAGATTCTTGCGAGCAAGCGCGCTCAGCTGGCGCTCGACCGAGAGCTCGGACGCATGCGTCGGAAGCTCGGCAATCGGCCTCGACAGCAAGAGGTCGGGCGGCACGTCCTTGAACAGATCATCGACAGTCGCGGCGCCGATCGTCTGCAGCATCGCGCTGCGGTCGGCGTCCGACAGGGGCAAGTAACGCATCTAGTTGGGCTTCCTCATGATGAAGCGAAGACGGACATAGTCGGCATTGTCGCTGCCCACGTTTGCGGCAACGGCCTCGCCGATCTCGGCGCGCTCTTCCTCGGGTACGCCGGCGCGGTCGAGCCAACCGCGGCGAAAGGTCGTCACCCACTGGCCGATTCCGTTGGGCATGGGCGTCGGGCGTTCGATCAGTCGGGCGTCGACCTCGGTGAAGCCGGCGGTCTCATAGACCGCCGCGAACTCCTCGACCGACGGATACCAGTTCGATGATTCGAGTGGCGGCGGATAGCCGCGCGCGACAAGCTCGGCGTCCAGCGTCTCACGCAGTTTCGCAAGATTGCCGTCACCGCCCATCTCGCCGGCGTAGCGGCCACCCTGCTTCAGTGCTCGAAAGGTCGCTTCGGCCACACGTTCCTTGTCGAGCATCCAGTGCAGCGCGGCGTTGGAAAAGGCTGCATCGAACTCCGTGTCGAACGTCATGTCGGCTGCATCCATCTCGAGCACTTCGATGCCGATTGCGCGAGCGGCAGCGACGAGCTCGGCCGAATTGTCGACGCCCACCACCTCCGCACCGCGCTCGATGATCTTGTGAGTAAGAGCGCCGTCACCGCAGCCGACGTCGAGAATTCGCTCGCCCATCTGCGGGCCGAGCAGGTCGAGCGCGGCTTCGCCGAGGTCGGAGACGAAGCGACCGACCCGGGCATAGTCCGCTGCGTCCCAGCGGCTGGTCGAGGCGATAACGTCGCTCAGAGCGTCGCTACCCACTCACGATAGGAGCCTTCGTCCATCAGGCCTTCGACCTCATGTGCATCATCGAGCTTGAGCTTGAAGAACCAGCCCTCTCCTTCCGGATCGCGGTTGATCAGTGCCGGATCGTCCGCAACTGCCTGGTTCCCCTCGACCACTTCGCCTGCGACCGGGGAATAGACGTCCGATGCCGCCTTCACCGATTCGACGACGGCGGCTTCCTGGCCCTTTTCCAGGCGGCGGCCGACCTCCGGCACTTCGGCGAACACGATATCGCCGAGCGCTTCCTGAGCATGGTTCGAAATGCCGACGGTCGCCGTGTCGCCTTCGACTCGGATCCATTCATGCTCGCGGGTGAAATAGACCGTCATGCACTTGCTCCCTTGCGGTGGTAGCGGTGGGGGACGAACGGCATCGTGGTGACGCGAACGTCGAAAAGCTTGCCGCGCTGCTCGGCCTTGAGGGCCGTGCCGGGCTCGGCGAGATGGCTCGCGACATAGCCCATGGCAATCGGTCGTTGCAGGCTGGGCGAGAAGCCGCCGCTGGTGATTCGCCCGACCTCATTGCCCTCGCCGTCGAGCACGAGCGCGCCCTCGCGCACCGGCTGGCGGCCCTCGATGTCCAAGCCGACTCGCTTCTGCGGCGCACCATTTTCGAGCTCCGCGAGAATCCGAGCGAAGCCCGGGAAACCACCTTCGGCGCGGCGACGCTTGTTGATCGCGAACGTCAGCCCCGCCATCACCGGCGTCGTGGTCCGGTCGATGTCGTGCCCGTAGAGCGGAAGACCGGCCTCCAGCCGAAGCGAATCGCGGGCTCCGAGACCTATCGGCTTCACCCGCTCATCGCCAACCAGCCAGTCCGCGATCGTCTGCGCCGCCGTCGAATGGATTGAAATCTCGAATCCGTCCTCGCCGGTATAGCCCGATCGGCTGATCCAGGCCTGATGACCGACGACGCGGAACGGCCCGCCCTGCATGAAGCCGAGCTCCGACACGCCAGGAGCGATCGCCTCAAGAACCTCGGCGGCTCTTGGTCCCTGAAGCGCGAGCAGGGCCTGCCCTTTCATGTGATCCATCACCGTGCCGCGCGGAAGGAGATTCTCGAAGAC